>CAZYHR010000077.1:0-15737 GCA_964647395.1 uncultured Intrasporangiaceae bacterium
TGCTCCCCCTGGACCCGCTGTACAACTTCCTGTTGCCCTTCGGGCTCACCCTGGTCATCGTCGAGGCGGTCAAGCAGCGTTACGGCGTCTCCGGGCTGCCCTACGAGACCCCGAGCGGGCTGGGCGGGCAGGTGGCGCTCGGCGGCGTCCAGCTGTCGGCATACCAACTGTTCGCCTGTCTCTTCTCGCTGGTGGTCTGCGTCGCGGTCGCGCTGCTGCTGAGCAAGACCCGCATCGGCATGATCGTGCGCGCCGCCACCGAGAACGCGGAGCGCACCCGGGCGCTGGGCATCAACGTCGGCCGCTGGGTCACCCCGGTGTTCGGCTTCGGCATCGCCCTGGCCGGGCTGGCCGGCGTGCTGGCCGCACCCTTCCGGGCGGTCACGCCGGAGATGGGCAACAACTTCGTCATCATCCTGTTCGCGGTCGTCGTCATCGGCGGTCTGGGCTCGATCCTCGGGGCCGTGGTCGCCGGCTTCGTCGTCGGACTGGTCGAGGCCTTCGGAGTGGCCTACGCACCGGCGTACGCGCAGATCGCGATCTTCGTGCTCATGGCCGGGATCATCCTGGTCCGACCCAGTGGGCTCTTCGGACGGGAGGAGGCGGCATGACCGAGCTGTCCGCCAAGGTCGAGGTCGAGACGGCGCAGCCGCCGGTGCTGCGGCGCGGCCCGTGGCGCTACGCCCTGCTGCTCGTCGGCCTGGCCGTCGCCGTGCTGCTGCCCTACTGGGTCTATCCGCCGGTGGCGATGGACATCCTGTGCTTCGGCCTGTTCGCGATCAGCATCGACCTGCTGCTCGGCTACGTCGGGCTGCTGAGCTTCGGGCACGCCGCGTTCTGGGGCGGCTCGGCCTACGTCACCGGCATCGTCGCGGTCAAGTCCGGGCTGCCCTTCCCGGTCGCGATCCTCGCCGGCGTCCTGTTCGCCATGGTCATCGCGGTCCCCATCGGCTGGCTGTCGATCCGCCGGACCGGCATCTACTTCGCCATGGTCACCCTCGCGTTCGCGCAGATGCTCTACTTCGTCGCCAACCAGTGGCGCGACCTCACCGGCGGGGAGAACGGCCTGCAGGGGGTGCCGAAGAACTTCTTCGGGGTCCGCGCGGTCGAGACCGACTCGTTCTACTTCTACTACGTCGGCCTGGTCATCATCCTCATCGGCATCGTCGTGGCCTGGCGGGTGGTCAACTCGCCGTTCGGCCGGGTGCTCACCGCCATCCGGGACAACCCGGCGCGGGCCCGGGCGCTGGGCTACGACATCAACAGTTACAAGCTGGTCGCCTTCATCATCTCGGCCGCCCTGGCCGGGCTGGCCGGCGGTGTCTTCGCGATCAGCCACGGCTTCGCCTCGCTGCAGGAACTGCACTGGGCCACCTCCGGCAAGGCGGTGCTGCTCACCGTGCTCGGTGGCATCGGCACCATCTGGGGCGGGCTGGTCGGCGCCGGCATCGTTGTCACCCTCGAGGACTGGCTGGCCTCGTCCGGCTTCGCCGGCTTGGCGATCATCACCGGCTCGATGTTCGTGCTCATCGTCCTGCTGTTCCGCCAGGGCGTCTGGGGCACCGGCCGCAACCTGGTGCGCCGGTACCTGCACCGGCGCCGGGTCACCGACGGGGGGTCCCAACACATCCCCGGACCCTGATTATCCGCGCTGTGCACATATCGGTCCGCACCGGGGGCGGGGCAGGATCAGGTCTTCGCGGCCGACCACGCTCCCCGTTCGGCCCCTGACGACCTCAGTGGAGGCTGCCATGCACAGCAGGAGACTCAACGGCACGCTCATCGTCGCCGCCGGGGTGTCGATCGGTCTGACCGCCTGCGGCGGCGGCACCGGCGGACCGCAGAGCGCAGGCTCCTCGAGCCTGTCCGACGACAAGATCGTCTTCGGTCTGCTCAACGACCAGTCCGGGGTCTACAAGGACCTGTCCGGACCCAACTCGGGCGTGGCCATCCAGATGGCGATCGACGACTACAAGGCCAAGTACGGCGACAAGGCGGTCGCCAAGACCATCGAGTTGGTCCAGGCCGACCACCAGAACAAGGCCGACGTGGCCAACTCCAAGGCGCAGGAGATGTACGACCGGCAGAAGGTCGACATCATCCTCGACGTGCCCAACTCGGCGGCCGCGCTGGCGGTGGCCACGCAGGCGCAGCAGAAGCAGAAGATGTACATCAACATCGGGGCCGGCACCACCGCGCTGACCGGCGCGTCGTGCAACAAGTACACGTTCCACTGGGCCTACAACACCGCGGTCCTCGCGCGCGGCACGGCGGGCACGGTGACCAAGGACGGCGGGTCGACCTGGTCCATCGTCTACCCGGACTACGCGTTCGGCCAGGACATGAACAAGTCGTTCACAGCCGAGGTGCAGAAGGCCGGTGGCCAGGTGCTGCAGTCGATCGCCTCGCCCTTCCCGAGCGACAACTTCGCGACCTTCATCACCAAGGCCGGCGAGGGCAACCCCAAGATCGTCGGCTCGATGCACGCCGGTGGCGACCTGGTCAACTTCGTCAAGCAGTTCAACCAGAGCCCGGTCAAGGCCCGCGCCCAGCTCGCGGTCGGGCTGCTGACCATCACCGACATCCACTCGGCCGGCGCCAAGGAGTTCGGCGGCGTCCTCTACACCGACTCGTGGTACTGGGCCTTCGACGAGACCAACCGCAAGTGGGCCGACCGGTTCAAGGAGAGGACCGGCACCCGCCCGTCCTTCGGGCACGCCGGCAACTACTCGGCGGCGCTGCAGTACCTCGAGGCGGTCCAGGCGGCCGGCACCGACAAGGCCGACGACATCGTCAAGAACCTCGAGGGCAAGAAGGTCAACGACGTCTTCCTGCGCAACGCCGAGATCCGCAAGGGCGACCACCTGGTCCAGCACGACGTCTACCTCGGCAAGGTCAAGGCGGCCGCCGGCGCCGACGAGTGGGAGCTGGTCGACATCCAGAAGACCATCCCGGCCGCGGAGGCCTACGGCGAGACCAACCCGGCCTGCCAGAAGGCCGGCTGAGCCGACCCGGCCGAACAGCACCCGCCAGGACCCCCGCCCCACCACGAGCCGGTATGCCGCCCAGCGAGTCCGCTGGGCGGCATACCGGTCGGCACGTGGGGGAACCGCCCGCGGTCCGGGCCTACTCCTGGTAGACGGTCGGGATGCACACGTCGCCGCGCTGCAGTTGCAGGGCCTGGCGGGGCAGTTCGTCCAGGGCCCGGTCGTGTCGGGCCCGGGCGTCGTCGAGGGTCGAGTGGTCGACCCGCTCGCCGGCCCGGATCAGGTCGACCATGAGGGGCCGGTCGTTGCCGTCGTCGACGGGCCGTTCGTCGATGCCGACGACCTCGGCCTCGGCGCGCCCGGACGGCCCCAGCCGCCGCAGCGCCCACTTGCGCCCGCCGACGGACTTCTTGTCCTTGCTCTTCTTGGCCACCGGCTCGAGCCGGCCCCCGGCCCCCTCCCGGGCGACGAGCTTGTAGACCATCGACGAGGTCGGGAAGCCGGAGCCGGTGACCAGCGCGGTGCCCACGCCGTAGCCGTCGACCGGGGCGGCCGCGAGCGCGGCGATCGCGTATTCGTCGAGGTCGGAGGTGACGATGATCTTGGTCCGGGTCGCGCCGAGCTCGTCGAGCTGGGCGCGCACGTCGCGGGCCTGGGCCAGCAGGTCCCCCGAATCCAGCCGCACCGCACCGAGGTCCGGGCCGGCGAGCTCCACCGCGACGCGCACGGCCTCGGGCACGTCGTAGGTGTCGACCAGCAGGGTGGTGCCGGGGCCGAGCGCGCCGAGCTGCGCGGCGAAGGCGTCGCGCTCGGTGTCGTGCAGCAGGGTGAAGGCGTGGGCGGCGGTGCCGGTGGTGGGCACCCCGTAGCGCCGGCCGGCCTCGAGGTTGCTGGTCCGCGCGAAACCGGCGATGTAGGCCGCCCGGGCACTCGCGACGGCCGCCTCCTCGTGGGTGCGGCGCGAGCCCATCTCGATGCACGGCCGGTCGCCCGCAGCCGTCGTCATCCGGGAGGCCGCCGACGCGATCGCACTGTCGTGGTTGAGGATCGACAGCACGATCGTCTCGAGCACGACACCCTCGGCGAAGCTGGACTCCACGACGAGCACCGGTGAGCCGGGGAAGAAGCACTCGCCCTCGGCATACCCGCTGACGTCGCCGGAGAAGCGATAGTCCGCCAGCCAGTCGCAGGTCGCGTCGTCGACCACCTGCCGGGAGCGCAGGTCCTCGATCTCGGCGGGCCCGAAGCGGAACCGCTCGATGGCCTCCAGGACCCGTCCGGTGCCGGCCAGCACGCCGTAGCGGCGGCCCTCGGGCAGCCGCCGGGTGAAGGTCTCGAAAACGCAGCGGCGGTGGGCGGCCCCGCTGCGCAGGGCGGCCTGCACCATGGTGAGCTCGTAGTGGTCGGTGAGCAATGCCGTGCTGGCGGCCGTGCTGTGGGTCACGGCGACAGCCTAGAGTGAGGGCGTGTCGACAGCGCCAGTCAAGGAGCCGGGGGTCGTCGAGGAGACGACCGTCGAGCCGGCCGTGCCGTGGATCACGCTGGTGTGGAACGACCCGGTCAACCTCATGTCCTATGTCACCTACGTCTTCCAGAACTACTTCGGCTACGCCAGGGACAAGGCCGAGCAACTCATGCTCGACGTCCACCACAAGGGCAAGGCGGTCGTCGCGCACGGGTCGCGCGAGGAGATGGAGCGCGACACGCTGGCCATGCAGGGCTACGGGCTGTGGGCGACCTTCGAGAAGGACCAGTGATGGGCTGGGGCTTCCGCCGCAAGGGGGAGTTGTTCGTCGCCCGGCTTGACGCGACCGAGCGCACGGTGATCTGCCTGCTGCTCGAGCAGACCCGGTCGCTGCTGGAGCCTGAGGTCGCGGACATCGGTGACGCCTTCGCGGATCTGGTCTCGACCATCGAGTTGCCCGCCGACCTGCCCGCCGACCAGCCCGGCGAGTCGGCCGCGCGCCACCCGCGCGGCACCGACCCGGGCGATCGCGACCCGGCGCTGGCCCGGCTGCTGCCCGACGCCCACCGCGGCGACCCGGCGGTCGCGGCCGAGTTCCGGCGGCTGGCCGAGCAGGACCTGCGCCGCGGCAAGTCCGCCCGGATCACCGTCGCCATCGAGGCGCTGCAGGTGCCCCCGCCCACGGCGAGCGGCGGCCCGGCCGCCGCGCCGAGCGACCGGGTCGCGCTGACCCGCGAGGCCGCCGAGGCGCTGGTCGTCGCGCTCACCGACACCCGCCTGCTCATGGGCGAGCGGCTCGGCCTGCACGACGAGCAGGACTGGGAGCGCATCGCGCGCGCGGTGAGCCAGGACCCCGAGTCGACCGGCGCCTACGCCGCGGGCATCTACGAATACCTCACGCTGCTGCAGGAGAGCCTGGTCGACGTCCTCGCGCGGCGCTAGGCGGGTCGGCGAGTCGCCGGCGCCGGTGGCCCACCGGGCAACACCGGCCCGGGAGCGCGCGCGGAGCCGGAGAGAGGTCCGCGCGCGGCGCCCGAGGTGATGTCACAGTGTGACCGAGGTGACCGTCGTGGCGTGCGGTGGCCCGCGGCATACCTCCTTATCCTGTTTCGGTGGCTGACGCGCCGATCGGGATCTTCGACTCGGGCTACGGGGGGCTGACCGTGGCTCGCGCCGTGCTCGACCAGTTGCCCCAGGAGGCGGTCGTCTACTTCGGCGACACGGCGCGCACCCCCTACGGCCCGCGGCCGATCGCGCAGACCCGCGAGTTCGCCCTCGAGTGTCTGGACCGGCTGGTCGACCATGGGGTCAAGGCGCTGGTCATCGCGTGCAACACGGCGAGCGCGGCGGTGCTGCACGATGCCCGGGAGCGCTATGACGTGCCGGTCATCGAGGTGATCCGGCCGGCGGTGCGGCGGGCGGCGCGGGCGACCCGCAACGACCGGGTCGGGGTGATCTCGACGGTCGGCACGCACAACAGCCGGGCCTACCTCGATGCGTTCGCGGCGGCTCCGCAGGTCGACGTGCTCTCCGCGCCGTGCCCGCGGTTCGTCGAGTTCGTCGAGAGCGGGGTGACCTCGGGTCCGGAACTGCTGTCGGTGGCGCGGGGCTACCTGGCTCCGCTGCAGCAGGCCGAGGTCGACACCCTGATCCTGGGTTGCACGCACTATCCGCTGCTCACCGGGGTCATCTCCTACGTCATGGGTGAGGGGGTGACCCTGGTGTCGTCGGCGGAGGAGACCGCCAAGGACCTGTTCCGGCTGCTCGCCGACTCGGCGGCGCTGCGCGGTGACGACCTGCCCGCGCCGCGGCACGAGTTCATCACGACCGGAGACCCGCAGGTGTTCAGCCGGCTGGCCCGGCGGTTCCTCGGCCCGGAGGCCGCGGTCGAGGCGAATCGCGAGGAGGTCGTCGCCGGATGAGGCTCACCGTGGTCGGCTGCTCCGGGTCGTTCCCCGGGCCCGCCTCGCCGGCGTCGTGCTATCTGCTGCAGGCGCAGCACGAGGGGCGGTCCTGGTCGATCGTGCTCGACCTGGGCAACGGCGCGCTGGGCACCCTGCAGCGGTTCATCGACCCGACGACCCTGGACGGGGTGGTGCTGAGCCACCTGCACGCCGACCACTTCCTGGACCTGTGCGGCCTGTACGTCATGCAGCGCTACCGCCCGTGGCAGGGCGAGAAGCGCCCGATCCACGTCTACGGGCCGCCGGACACGCCGCAGCGGGTGGGGCTGGCCTACTACGGGCAGCCCACCGACACCGTCGAGGAGTTCGGTTTCACGCCGGTCCGGGACCGGATGGATTGGCAGGTGGGGCCGTTCCGGCTGACCGCGTTCCGGGTCAACCACCCGGTCGAGGCCTACGGCTACCGGGTCGAGGCCGGGGGCCGGACGTTGGCCTTCACCGGGGACACCGACTCGTGCGCGGCGCTGTCGCCGCTGCTGACCGGGGCCGACCTCGTGCTGGCGGACTCGGCGTTCGTCGACGGCCGGGACACCGAGCCCGGCATCCACCTGTCCGGCTCGCGCGCCGCCGCCGCGGCGGTGCGCGCCGGTGGGGTGCGCCGGCTCATGCTCACCCACATCCCGTCGTGGAACGACCCGGAGGTATGCCGCGCGCAGGCCGCCGCGGTCTGGCCCGGTCCGGTGGAACTCGCCCACTCCGGGCTGGTCGTCGAACTGGGATGACCCTCGAGGCCGGGGCGGGACGCCCCGGCCGTGGCCCGGCGCGCCGGCGGGTAGCCTGACGCTCATGACCCGACACGACGGCCGGGCGGCCGACCAGACCCGGCAGGTGCGGATCACGCGCAACTGGCTCGACCACGCCGAGGGCAGCGTGCTGGTCGAGTTCGGGCGCACCCGGGTGCTGTGCGCGGCGAGTTTCACCGAGGGCGTGCCGCGCTGGCTCAAGGGCCAGGGCAAGGGTTGGGTCACCGCCGAGTACGCGATGCTGCCACGCTCGACCAACACCCGCTCCGACCGCGAGTCGGTCAAGGGCCGCATCGGCGGACGCACCCACGAGATCAGCCGGCTCATCGGGCGGTCGTTGCGGGCGGTCGTCGACACTCGTGCGCTGGGCGAGAACACCATCGTGCTGGACTGCGACGTCCTGCAGGCCGACGGCGGCACCCGCACCGCCGCGATCACCGGCGCCTGGGTGGCGCTGGCCGACGCGGTGGCCGACGGCCGGTCCCGGGGGCTGGTCGCGGCGGGGGCGCAGCCGCTGACCGGGTCGGTCGCCGCCGTGTCGGTCGGCATCGTCGGCGGGGTGCCCGTGCTCGACCTCGACTACCCGGAGGACTCCACCGCCGAGGCCGACGTCAACGTCGTCATGACCGGCGACGGCCGGTTCGTGGAGGTCCAGGGCACCGCCGAGGGGCAGGCCTTCGACCGGGCGCTGCTGGACGCGTTGCTCGATCTGGGGGCCCAGGGGTGCGCCGCGCTGACCGCCGCGCAGCAGGCCGCGCTGGCGACGACGCCGAGGCAGCGCGGGTGAGTCGGCAGATCGTGCTGGCCACCGGCAACCCGCACAAGGTCGGCGAGCTGCGGGCCATCCTCGCCGAGGTGCTCGACGAGCTCGCTCTGGAGCTGGTCGGCCAGGGTGAGGTCGAGGGCGTGCCGGAGGTCGTCGAGGACCAGGTGACCTTCGCCGGCAACGCGCTGCTCAAGGCCCGGGCCGTGGCCGGCGCGACCGGCCGGCCCGCGCTGGCCGACGACTCCGGCCTGGCGGTCGACGTGCTCGGTGGGTGCCCGGGGGTCTTCTCGGCCCGGTGGAGCGGACGCCACGGCGACGACGCCGCCAACCTCGCGCTGCTGCTGGCCCAGGTCGCCGACCTGCCGGACGAGCACCGCGCTGCCGGATTCGTCTGTGCCGCAGCGCTGGCGCTGCCCGACGGCACCACCCGGGTCGAGCAGGGCCGGCTGCGCGGCACGCTGACCTGCGCCCCCCGCGGCAGCAACGGATTCGGCTACGACCCCATCGTGCAGCTGCCGGACGGCCGCACCGTCGCCGAGCTCGACGCCGCCGAGAAGAACGCGATCTCCCATCGGGGCAACGCCTTTCGCGCGCTGGCCCCGCACCTGAGGGAGCTCCTGCGGCGATGACCGGGCCACCCGTCAGGCAGGGCCGGGCCGGCCCCGGGTATGCCGTGGACGGGCTGCTCGCGGGAGCGGCCGGCCTGCTCGTCGCGACCGTGACGGATCTCGGGCTGGGGCTGCTCGGCCTGCCGGGGGAGTCGGAGCGCTCACCCATCGTCGCCGTCGGAGGTGCCTTCGTCGACCGGACCCCGTTGTGGCTCAAGGAGTTCGCCGCCGCGGTCTTCGGCACCGCCGACAAGCTGGTGCTGCTGGCCGGCATCGTCGTGGTGCTGGTGGCCGCGTTCGCCGGGCTCGGCCTGCTGGCCCGGCGTCGCCCGGCGTGGGCGGTCACCGGGGCGGTCGCCCTGGGCGGGCTCGCGCTGGCCGCGGTGCTGTCCCGGCCGAGCGCCGATCCGTTGGCCGCGGCACCCACCCTGGTCGGGGTCGCGACCAGCCTGGTCCTGCTGGCCGGACGGCACCGGAACACCGACCGGGAGGGCCTGACCCGCCGCGAGGGCATCGGCCTGGCCGGCGCCGTGGTGGGCACCGCGCTGCTGCAACCGGTGGGTGCCGGTGGCCGGGGCGCGGCGACGGCGAGTCGGGCGGCGGCCGCGGTGCCGACCTCGGGTGCCGGGCCGGGTCCGGCCGGAGCGGACCTCGGGGTGGCCGAGCTGACCCCGTGGCGGGTCGGCAACGACGCCTTCTACCGGATCGACACCGCGCTCGTCGTGCCACGGCTGACCACCGCGCAGTGGGCGCTGCGGGTGTGGGGCGAGGTCGAGCGCGAGGTGACCATCGGCTGGGACGAGCTGCTGGCGCAGCCGCTGGTGGACCGGTGGGTCACCCTCGCCTGCGTGTCCAACGAGGTCGGCGGTGACCTGGTCGGCAACGCCCGGTGGACCGGCTGGCCGGTACGCGAGCTGCTGGCTCGGGCCCGGCCGCAGCAGGGCGCCGACATGGTGCTGTCCCGCAGCGCCGACGGCTGGACCGCGGGCACGCCGATCGACGTGCTGCGCGACGGCCGCGACGCGTTGCTCGCCGTGGCGATGAACGGCGAGCCGCTGCCCTTCGCGCACGGGTTCCCGGTGCGCCTGGTGGTGCCGGGACTCTACGGCTACGTCTCCGCGACCAAATGGGTGACCGAGCTCAAGGTCACGAGATTCGAGGTGGACCAAGGCTATTGGACGCCACGCGGGTGGGCGGCGCGTGGGCCGGTCAAGACCGCATCCCGCATCGACGTGCCGCGGACCGGCCGCGAGGTGCCGGCCGGCCGGGTCGCGGTGGCCGGTGTCGCCTGGGCGATGCACCGCGGCATCCGGGCGGTGCAGGTGCGGGTCGACCAGGGCCCGTGGCAGGACGCTCGACTGGCCGTCGAGCCGACCGTCGACTCCTGGCGGCAGTGGGTCTGGGAGTGGGAGGCGACCCCCGGCTCGCACACCATCACCGTCCGAGCGCAGGACGGTGCCGGCCAGTGGCAGACGCCCGAGTCGAGCCCGGTCGTGCCCGACGGCGCCACCGGCCACCACTCCGTGGCGGTGCGGGTGGCGTGAGGGTCGGGGGGACGCCGCCCGGCCGGCCCGCCCGCGGCCGGTGCGCCCGGACCCCGGACCCGCCGCTCGCTAGAGTGGCCCGGCGCGCACGTGGTGGAACTGGCAGACACGCAGGATTTAGGTTCCTGTGCTTCGGCGTGCGGGTTCGACTCCCGCCGTGCGCACCGGCGCCGGACCGACAGCGGTGCGCCCCGGACCCGGTGGGGGTCCGGGGCGCACGGCCGAGGTTTGCGCGGGTCAGGCGCGGGCGGGCAGCGCGGTGAGGATGTGCCGCAGCATCTCGTCGACGGAGCTCGAGTCGAAGCCGACCGAGGACTCGGTGAAGGTCTCGGTGGCCCCGGCCAGCGCCTTGAGCTGCTCGGACAGCTCGGTGACCTTGGCCTCCATGACCGGCATCTGGGCGGACAGGAAACCGGCCATCTGCTGCTCGTCGACCAGGTCCATCCAGCGCCGCAGCATCATCCGGGTGATCCGCAGCGACGGTCCGGTCTGCTCGAGCTCGGCCCGCAGCTCGGTCACGGCGGTGCGGTCCAGGCCCGCGTCCAGGCTCAGGGCCCCCAGGCCGCGCTCGAGGCAGCCGGCCAGCCCCTCCACGGCCGCGTCGAAGTCGGCCTCGCTCTCCTGGCCGTCCATCCGGGCGATCGTGAAGCGACCGACGATCTCGGCCTGCAGCTGCGCCAGCGCGGCGCTGAACCGCAGGGCGGCGCGGCTGTCCTCGACGGCGGTGAGCTGCTCGGCGACCCGGGCCAGCACGTCCGCGACGCCGGCGCACTTCTCCTGCAGGCCGGGCAGCGAGCTGGCCACCAACGGGGCCTTGTCGGCCTGGCCGGCGGCGATCGACTTGGCGTCGTCCAGGGCGGCGACCAGGTCGGCCAGCGCGGCGCGGGCGGCGTCGAGGTGGCCGTGCAGTTGGAGCGCGCTGTCCTGCGACTCACCCAGGGCCTGGGTCAGGCCGCGCACCTCGGCGTCGATGCGGGTCGCCTCGAACAGCACGGTGCCGGTGTGGCCGGTGGCCAGCGGGCGGCGCGGCAGCCCGGCGCTGCCGGAGACCCGAGCGGCGGCCTCGGCGGGCACGGCGGTGCGGATGAAACCCTCGTAGCCGGCGAAACCCGCGGCGGCCAGGTGCTCCTCGATGAGGGTGGCTCCGAGCTGGGCCGCCTCGGCCGCGCTCTTGCCCTCGGCGCGAGCCGCGAGCTCGGCGGGGCGGACCGCCTGGTAGAGCGTGTCCGCGGCCGTCGCGAGGTCGTGGCGCAGCGGCCGGCACCGCACCGACAGGTAGCCGTCGGCGGTCGGCACGATGGTCGCGAAGGCCCAGTAGGTGCTGCCGTCGCCGGCGAGGTTCTTGACGTAGGCGCTGGTCGCGCGGCCGGACTGGAGCATGTCCCAGACGATCTTGAACGCCCCGGACGGCATGTCGGGGTGCCGGATGATGTTGTGCGGCTGGCCGACGAGTTCGTCCATCGGCCGCCGGGCCAGGCGGGAGAAGACCTCGTTGGCCTGGCCGATGACGCCGCGCCGGTCGGTGGTCGAGAAGAACATGTCCTCGAGCGGGATCTCGTGCGAGGCTCCGGTCGGGTTGACGGTGTTGGTCATGGGTGACTCCTTCGGGTGCGCATTCCCATGGCGCCCCGTGTCTGCGATCCATTGGCCGCTCGACGGACCCCCGTCGTCGATGTCGTCACCGGTGGTGCGGCGGCATACCCCCCGAGGTATCACGTGCCATGATCCCGGGCGGGTCGGGAGGGGCGCCGGGACCAAGGTCCCCAATCGGTCGCAGGTCGGACCGAACGGATGAGTCAACCGGCGCGAGTGGGGCCGAAACCGAAGGGCAGCTCGAGCCGATGGGTCGCCATGAGCTCGCTGTCGCCCAGGACCTGACGGGTCGGACCGTCGGCGGCGATGACGCCGCCGGACAGGATGACCGACCGCTGGCACACCTGCAGCGCATACGGCAGGTCGTGGGTGACCATGAGCAGCGTGACGTCCAGGCCGAGCAGGATCTCGGCCAGCTCGCGCCGCGAGGCGGGGTCGAGGTTGCTCGACGGCTCGTCCAGCACGAGGATCTCCGGGCGCATGGCGAGCACCGTCGCGACGGCGACCCGGCGGCGCTGGCCGAACGACAGGTGGTGCGGCGGGCGGCTCGCGTAGGCGGTCATGCCCACGGCCGCCAGCGCCTGCTCGACCCGCTCGTCGAGGTCGGCGCCGCGCAGCCCGAGGTTGGCCGGCCCGAAGGCCACGTCGTCGCGGACCGTCGGCATGAACAGCTGGTCGTCAGGGTCCTGGAACACCACCCCGACCCGTCGGCGGATCTCGGTCAGCGTGCTCCTGCCGACCGGCAGCCCGGAGACCTCGACGGTCCCGGCCCCGGCGGTGAGGATGCCGTTGAGGTGCAGGACCAGGGTGGTCTTGCCGGCCCCGTTGGGCCCGAGCAGTGCCACCCGCTCGCCGCGGTGGATGTGCAGGTCGACCCCGAAGAGCGCCTGGTGGCCATCGGGATAGGCGAAGGCCAGCCCGCGCACGTCGAGCACCGGGGTGCTCACCGGACCACCACGGGTACCGCCAGCACCAGTGCGGCCAGGGCCGGCAGCGTGAGCGCGGCCGCCACGTCGGTCCGGGTGACCGGCGGGGCGTCGATGAGCGGGAACCGGCCGGCGTAGCCGCGGGACAGCATGGCCAGGTGCACCCGCTCGCCACGCTCGTAGGACCGGACGAACAACACCCCGACCGACCGGGCCAGCACCGGCCAGTGCCCCGGCGAGCGGGGGTTGAAGCCGCGCGAGATGCGGGCGACCGACATGCGGTGCAGTTCGCCCGCCACGACGTCCACGTAACGGATCATGAAGCCCATGATCTGGACGAGGTGGTCGGGCAGCCGGAGCCGCTGCAGACCGGCCAGCAGGTCGCGCGGCTCGGTCGTCGCGGCGAGCAGCAGCGCCGCGAGGACCCCCAGGGTGCCCTTGGCCAGCACCGCCCACGCGGCCCACAGTCCCGGCTCGGACAGCGTCAGGCCGAGTACCTGCACCCGGGGTCCGGTGGCGACGAACGGCAGGACCACGGCGAAAACGACGAAGGGCACCTCGACGACCAGCCGGCGCGCCAGGTATGCCGCGGGCACCCGGGAGGCGCGCACGGCCAGCAGCAGCGCGGCCAGGTGCGCGGCGTAGGGCCACCCGGTCTCCCGCGGGGTGGCCACGACGAGCAGGACGAAGCCGAGCAGCGAGAGCACCTTGAGGTGGGCCGGCAGGCGGTGTACCAGCGAGTGGCCGTGGTAGTGGAGGGTGTGCCCGTGTTCGGCGCCCATGCGGCTCAGGCGTTCTCGGTCTCGATCTCGGTGAGCGTGTGGTCGGCGCGGTCCCGGCGGGGACGCGCGTCGGCGGCCCGGGTCGCTGCCCGGGCCGAGCGGCGCCGCGCCGCCAGCCAGGCCAGCCCGGTCATGAGCAGCAGGACGACCACCACTCCGACGACCCCACCCACCGAGTCGTAGTCGAGCAGGCCGGTGCGCTCGGCGGCGTGCTCGGCGAACCCGCTGTCCTGGGCCACGCGCTCGAGCCCGTCGGGCGAGGACGAGGCGAGCAGCGACAGGCCACCGGCGACCAGCAGGCAGCCGAGCACCGCGAGCCCCCACCACACGCGGCCCCGGCTCACCGGGCCACCGCCGAGTGGATCTGCAGGGGAGCCTCCCGCAGCGCGCCGCGAGCGGCGTGCACGAGGTCCGGGCGGACCGCGATGACGCTGCCGACGACCAGGGCGGTGATGACCGCCTCGCCGAGCCCGATGAGGGTGTGCACCCCGGCCATGGCGGCGACCAGGGTGCCCAGCTCGATCGGGGCGGCCCCGCCCACCGCGAAGAGGGCGGCGAAGGTCACCGCCGCGGCCGGCACGGACAGGAAGGCCCCCAGGCCGGCGGCCACCGGGACCGAGCCGACCCGGGTCGGCAGCAGGTGCAGCGCGAGCCGGCACGCGGCATACCCGACCCACACGGCGACCACGGCCATGAGGGTGATGTTGGTGCCCAGGGCGGTCAGGCCACCGTCGGCGAACAGCAGCGCCTGGACCAGCAGGACGACGGTCAGGCACAAGGTGGCGGTCCACGGCCCGACCAGCACCGCCGCCAGCGCCCCGCCGAGCAGGTGCCCGGAGGTGCCGGCCGCCACCGGGAAGTTGACCATCTGGGCGGCGAAGACGAAGGTCGCGACCAGACCGGCCAGCGGGGCGGTGCGCTCGTCGAGCTCGCGGCGCGCGCCGCGCAACGCCACTGCGACGGCGGCTGCCGCGACGAGCGCGGTGCCGGCCGAGGTGGGCACGTCGAGGAACCCGTCGGGGACGTGCACGGTGACCTCCTGGTCCGGGCGATAGTCAGGGCGCGCGGCGGGTAGCGTGTGCAACGCGCGGTCGTGCGGCCAGCTCGATCTTATTGCGAATGACTTGCAATAGCCAAGGAGGGGTGGAATGACCGATCGGCTCCAGGTGGGCGACCCGGCTCCCGACTTCACGTTGACCTCGGACACCGGGCAGCAGGTGTCGCTGGCGGACTACCGGGGTCGCCGGGTCATCGTCTACTTCTACCCCGCGGCGATGACGCCGGGCTGCACCAAGCAGGCGTGCGACTTCTCCGAGTCGCTGGACGCGCTGGACGCGCAGGGCTACACCGTGCTCGGCATCTCCCCCGACCAGCCGGCCAAGCTGGCCCGCTTCCGGGAGCGGGACGGGCTGACCATCACCCTGCTGTCCGATCCGGACCGCGAGACGCTGCGTGCCTACGGCGCGTTCGGCACCAAGACGATGTACGGCAAGCAGGTGGAGGGCGTCATCAGGTCGACCTTCGTCGTCGACGAGCAGGGCCGGCTCGCCGAGGCCCGCTACAACGTCCGCGCCACCGGGCACGTGGCCAAGCTGCGCCACGACCTCGGCCTGTGATCCGCGGCGCCCCTGCGTCGCCTACCCTGGTAAGCGCACGGAGAGGACCCAGATGACCCAAGGACAGTCGGTCGAGCAACTGCAGGCCGAGATCGAGCAGGCGCGCGCGCGTTTGGCCGCGACCGTCGACGAGCTCGCCTTCCGGGCCCAGCCGGCGCAGATCGTCCAGCGCGAGCAGGAGCGGCTGCGGGCCGCCTTCCTGCACGCCACCCGCGACGAGCAGGGCGAGCTGCGCACCGAGCGCATCGCCGCGGTGCTCGCGGCGGTCGCCGCGGTCTCGATCGCCCTGGGCCTGCTGCGCCGCGCCAACAGCTGACGGATGCCGCGTAGCCAGCCAGCAGCCGACCGGCTGCCGATCCGGATGCTCTTCGACCGGGTGCTCGTCGCGCTCGACCAGGAGAAGGGGGAGCGCACCTCCGGCGGGGGCATCCTCATCCCGGCCACCGCCTCGGTGGGTCGACGGCTGTCCTGGGCCACGGTGGTCGCCGCAGGTGCGTCGGTGCGGCAGGTGCAGGTGGGCGACCAGGTGCTCTTCGACCCGGAGGAGCGCGGCGAGGTGGAACTGCAGTCCAAGTCCTACATCCTGCTGCGCGAGAAAGACATCCACGCCGTCGCGGCCACCCGGGTCGACGACGGCCAGACCGGTCTGTATCTCTGATCGTGAGAGAGGTGTCCACGAGGTGTCCTCGACCCTCCTGAGCTGGCTGCTCATCCTGCTGCTGCTGCTCGCCGTGCTCGGCGTC
>CAZYHR010000078.1:0-14701 GCA_964647395.1 uncultured Intrasporangiaceae bacterium
CCGGCATCGTCGTGTCGATGCAGAACGAGAAGAGCCAGATCCAGAACCGCGCCGCCGCGCTGCGGGTGCTGCAGTCCCGCCTGCTGCTGCTCAAGAAGCAGGAGGAGGCCGCGGCCAAGAAGGAACTGGCCGGCGACATCAAGGCCAGCTGGGGCGACCAGATGCGCTCCTACGTCCTGCAGCCCTATCAGATGGTCAAGGACCTGCGCACCGAGCACGAGGTGGGCAACCCCTCGTCGGTCTTCGACGGCGACATCGACGCCTTCATCGAGGCCGGCATCCGCTGGAAGCGCAACCAGGAGAAGAGCGGCGGCTGATGCCGCCTCGAAGCAGCCCCGGGCCCAGCCGGCCCCGGAGACGACCGACTTCACCAAACGCGACTTCGAGGAGCTCGCGGCCTTCCGGGCTGCGCTGCGCCGCTACCTCGCCTACAGCGACGCCATCGTCAAGGCCGACGGGCTGACCAGCCAGCAGTACCAACTGCTGCTCGCGGTCAAGGGTTTCCCCGGCCGGGACTGGGCGACGGTCAGCGAGCTGGCCGAACAGCTCGGCCTGCGTCACCACAGCTGCGTCGAGCTCGTCGACCGCGCCGAGCGCAAGGGCCTGGTCGACCGCACCGGTCACCCCGGCGACGCCCGCGTCGTGCGGGTCCTGCTCACCGACGAGGGCGAGCGGCCGGACACGCTCGCGCGGCGGCGGGACGCCGTCCCCGACGCCGTTCCCGGCGGGGTGCCCGACGGGGCGCCCGGCGGGGTGCCCGGCACCGCGGGCGGCACGCCACGCCCGTCACGCCAGTAACACCGGTTTCACAGGTCACATCAGTACCCTCGTGGAGGGCATCGTGCTCTCTCCGCGGGCCCGCACCATCCCGTCCCCGACCGTGAGATCCCGGATGATCCTCTTCGACAACGTCACCAAGACCTATCCGAAGGCCACCCGGCCGGCCTTGGACGGCGTCAGCCTCGAGGTGACCCGCGGCGAGTTCGTCTTCGTCGTCGGCTCCTCCGGCTCGGGCAAGTCGACCCTGCTGCGCCTGGCGATCCGCGAGGACCGGGCCACGTCGGGCACCGTGCTGGTGGCCGGACGCGACCTGTCCGAGCTGCCGGACCGCAAGGTGCCCCATCTGCGCCGCGAGATCGGCACCGTCTTCCAGGACTTCCGGCTGCTGCCCGGCAAGACCGTCTATCAGAACGTCGCGTTCGCCCTGCAGGTCATCGGCAAGTCGCGCACCGTCATCCGCCAGACCGTCCCCGAGACGCTGCGCACCGTCGGCCTGGAGGGCAAGGAGAAGCGGCTGCCGCACCAGCTGTCCGGCGGCGAGCAGCAGCGGGTGGCGATCGCCCGGGCCATCGTCAACAAGCCGGCGATCCTGCTGGCCGACGAGCCCACCGGCAACCTCGACCCGGCCACCAGCCGCGAGATCGTCCGGCTGCTGGACCGCATCAACCGGGCCGGCACCACCGTCGTCATGGCCACCCACGACCACGAGATCGTCAACGAGTTCCGCAAGCGGGTCGTCGAACTGCAGGAGGGCCGGGTGGCCCGCGACCAGGCCGAGGGCGTCTACGGGGACACCACCTCGGCGATCCCGGTCATCCGGCTCGAGGAGGAGATCGAGGCCGACCTCGAGGCCCGCCTGGCGGCCAAGGACGTCAACCCCGCCACCCCCGCCCGACGCGGGCGCCGCGGCGAGGGCGGCACCCGCCGGATCCGGCTGCGCCGACCCGGTGGGCGACGCCGCGACGGGGAGCCGGCGGTGCGGCATACCTCGTCCTCGGTCGTGGGGGAGGACGACTGATGCGGCTGACCTATCTGCTGGCCGACCTCGCCACCGGCCTGCGGCGCAACGTGTCCATGGCCGTCTCGGTCGTCATCGTCACGATGATCTCCATGTTCCTGCTCGGCCTCGGCCTGCTGGCCCAGCGCCAGGTCGACACCATGAAGGACTACTGGTACGACCGGGTCCAGGTGTCGATCTTCCTGTGCGTCGAGGGCTCGCAGTACGCCAACTGCGGCGGCAAGGCGACCACCCAGGCCCAGCGCGACCAGATCCGCGGCCAACTCGAGCAGCTGCGACCCCCGGTCAAGGAGGTCTTCTACGAGAGCCAGGCCGAGGCCTACGCGCGGTTCAAGGAGCAGTTCAAGAACAGCCCGCTCGGCGAGCAGGCCACCCAGCGGGCGTTCGCCGACTCGTTCCGGGTGTCGCTGGCCGATCCGGGCAAGTACGACGTCATCGTCAGCAGCTTCCAGGGGGCCCCCGGTATCGGGCGGGTGCAGGACCAGCGGCAGTTGCTCGACCGCTTCTTCTCGTTCATGAACGCCGTGTCCTGGGGCGCGATCGTGCTGTCCGGGCTGATGGTCGTCTGCGCGATCCTGCTCATGGCCACGACGATCCGCCAGACGGCCTTCTCGCGCCGGCGCGAGACCGGCATCATGCGCCTGGTCGGGGCGTCCAACGCCACGATCCAACTGCCCTTCGTCATGGAGACCGTCGTCGCCGCCCTGGTCGGGGCCGGGCTGGCGACCGCGGCCCTGTGGGCGACCGTGCGCTACGGCGTGACCGGCTACCTGTCCACCGCCCTCATCGACACCGCCTTCATCGGCACCTCCGACGTCACGCTGCTCGCGCCGTGGATCGTCGCCGGGGTCGTGGGGTTGGCGATTGTCACCTCATGGTTCACCTTGCGTAGGTACCTTCGGGTGTAGTGCCGGGATCGGGCCGTGTGCTACCAAAGAGACTGCTGTTGTCCAAGTGGCGGGAGGAGCGTCTGATGCGACGGACGCGTATGCCGCGGCGGCACCGGGCCGCGGCAGCGGCCGCCGTGCTGGCCCTGGCCTCGGCGCTGCTCGTGGGCCCGGCCGGCGGACCCGCCGCCGCCGACGACCTGGACAACCGCAAGACCGCCGCCGACGCGCAGGTGCAGTCGCTGCACGACGCCCTCGAGGGCACCAGCGCCGAACTGGCCCAGGCCTATCTCAACCTGCAGGCCACCCAGGCCCAACTCCCGGCCGCCCAGGCCGAACTGACGGCCGCCCAGGCGGCGGCCCGGGCCGCCGACCTGCACAACCAGCAGATCGCCACCCGGCTCGCGGTCGCCAAGGCCAACGAGGCCCGGGCCCAGGAGGCGGTCAAGACCAACGCCCGGACCCTGGAGTCCACCCAGCGCACCCTCGACGTCTTCGCGGCCGACGTCTTCCAGGGCGGTGGCGGCGGCAGCCAGCTGTCGGTCGCGCTCGGCGCGACCAGCCCCGACGACTTCGCCACCCGGCTGGTCCTGGCCGACACGGTGACCTCGCTGACCAACCAGGCCATCGACGGCCTGCAGGCCGCCCGCGCCGACGGCGCCGCGACCGAGGCCTACCTGACCAGCGTCCGCGCCGAGGTCGCCGAACTCAAGCGGCAAGCCGAACTCGCCCTCGCCGCAGCCAACGCCGCCCAGCAGCGGGCCAGCGCCAAGAAGGCCACCCTCGACGCGCTGGTCGCCCAGCAGGCCACCTATGCCGCCCAGGTCGAGCGCCGCAAGGCCGACGAACTGGTCCGGCTCGCCGCCGCCGAGGCCGAGCAGGCCCAGGTCCAGGCCATGCTCGAGGAGCGGGCCCGCAAGGCCCGCGAGCTCGAGGCGGCCCGGATCGCCGCGGAGAAGGCCGCCGCCGAGGCCGCGGCCCGCAACCGGACGACCTACACCCCGCCCGCCCGGGACGTCGCGACGACCCCGCGGGGCGCCTTCCTGTCCTATCCGTCGGCCGGGCCGATCACCTCGCCCTTCGGCTATCGCATCGACCCGATCCTGGGCATCCTCAAGCTGCACAAGGGCATCGACTTCGCGTCGGCGTGCGGCACCCCGATCCACGCCACCGCGGACGGCGAGGTTATCTTCGCCGGGCCGGCCGGCGGCTACGGCAACCGGATCATGATCGACCACGGCATGCAGCGGGGGGTCAACCTCGTGACGACCTACAACCACCAGAGCCGCATCGTCGTCTACGGCGGGCTGGTCAAGCGTGGTCAGCTCATCGGCTACGTCGGCACGACCGGCTCCTCCACCGGCTGCCACCTGCACTTCGAGACGATCGAGGACGGCCGGTTCGTCAACCCGCGCAACTGGATCTGACCCGCCCCGGGAACCGAACGCCCGCGCCGGCCCGTCCACCCAGCAGGTAGCGTGGAGCCGCTCGGGCAGCACGAGGGAGGACTTCAGACGTGGCACGGGAGCGCGGCCGCAAGGTCATCGCGAGCAACCGCAAGGCGCGGCACGACTACCACATCGAGGACACCTTCGAGGCGGGCCTGTCGCTCATGGGCACCGAGGTCAAGGCGCTGCGCGCCGGCCGGTGCTCGCTGGTCGACGGCTTCGCCCAGTTCAGCGGCAACGAGCTGTGGCTCGAAGGCGTGCACATCCCCGAATACACCCAGGGCACCTGGACCAACCACGCCCCGCGGCGCCGGCGCAAGCTGCTGCTGCACCGCGAGGAGTTGGACAAGATCGCCACCAAGACCCGCGAGAAGGGCCGCACCATCGTGCCGCTGTCGGTCTATTTCAAGGACGGCCGGGCCAAGGTCGAGATCGCCCTGGCCACCGGCAAGAGGCAGTACGACAAGCGGCACGCGCTGCGTGAGCGGCAGGACCGCCGCGAGGCCGAGCGGGCGATGAGCACGCGGAGCGCCCGGTGAGCTGCCGGCCCCGGCGCGGGGCGCTGACTCGCCTGCTGCACGGGTATGCCGTGGGGCTGGTGCTCGCCGTCCTGGCCGGGCTGGCGGTCCTGGCCGCCCCGGCCGCCCAGGCGGGCGGCATACCCTCCCGGGTCGGGCTGGGAGCCTGGGGCGGGCCGGTGACGGCGGCCCCCGCCGTCGACCGGATGCCCTCGGTGGGCTTGCTCTACGAGTTGGAGCCGAACGGTGCGATGCGGGTCACCGAGACGATCAACTACACCTTCGACACCACGCAGGGCACGCGGCGCGGCATCTTCCGCGACATCGTCGTCAACCAGGGCGTCGACGGCCGCCCCGAGGTCTATCGCCACTACGCGATGACCGACGTGTCGGTAAGCAGCCCGAGCGGGGCCAGCGCCGACTTCACCAAGACCGAGCGCGGCGACTCGATCCGGCTGCAGATCGGCTCGGCCAACCGCACGGTCAGCGGCACGCAGACCTACGTCATCCGCTACCGCCTGGCCAACGTCATGAACCCCTTCAACGACACCCAGACGGCCGAGCTCTACTGGAACGTCTTCAAGGGCGACGCGATCCCCAAGGCCCGGGTGACCCTCGAGGTCGATGCGCCGGTGGCCGCCAACGAGGTGCGCTGCGGCCGCGGCCCGGCCGGCGACCCGTGCGAGACGGCGACCGCGGGCAGCCCGTCGGCCTTCGCGGTCAACGACCTCGGTGCGCGCGAGGACCTCACGGTGGCCCTGCGCTATCCGCTGTCCGCCTTCCTCGGCATCGCCCCCGATCTGCGGCAGGGGTCGGGCAGCGGCGGTCTGCTCGACGAGGGGCTGGCGCGCGCCATGAGCATCGCCGCGCTCGCCGGCGGAGTCGGCGCGCCGCTGCTGGCCTTGGGCACCATGGGCTATCTGGTCGCCACCCGGGGCCGCGACGAGTGGTACGCCGGCCTGACCCCCGGGCTGACCCCCGGCGCCGTCGAGCGGCAACAGGGTGCCGTGGCCACCCGGCGCGGCGGCACCCCGCCGGTGACCGTGCAGTTCAACCCGCCGCCGGGTGTCCAACCGGGCCTGGTCGGCACGATCATCGACGAGTCGGCCGACACCGTGGACGTCTCGGCCACCGTCATCGACCTGGCGGTGCGCGGCTTCCTGGTCATCGAGGAGGTCGAGGGCAACGGCATCTTCAAGCGCACCGACTGGCGGCTGACCCAACTCGTGCCGCGCGAGGGCGAGTACCTGCGCCCCTACGAGCAGGCCCTGCTCAACGGGCTGTTCTCCCGGGGCAACCCGGTGCTGCTGTCCGAGCTCAAGAACCACTTCGCCAAGACGCTGACCTCGGTCAAGGATCAGATGTACGACGAGGTGCTGCAGCGCGGCTGGTTCCGCAAGTCGCCCGAGCGCCAGCGCGGCGCCTGGCAGATGCTCGGCTTCCTGGTCAGCGGGGCCGGCGTCGCGTCGCTCTTCTTCGGCGGCACCGCCTCGGGCGCCATCGACCGCTCGGCCGGCTTCGGCTTCCCGGTGCCCTCCGGCATCGTGCTGGGCATCGGGCTGGTCGTCGCCGGGGTCATCGTCACCATCCTGGGCCACCGAATGGCCGCCAAGACCGGCGAGGGGTCGGCCGTGCTGGCCCAGTCGCTGGGCTTCCGGCAGTACCTCGAGACCGCCGAAGCCGGCCAGATCCGGTGGGAGGAGGCGCAGTCGATCTTCAGCCGGTATCTGCCCTTCGCCATCGTCTTCGGCGTCGCGGAGCGGTGGGCGCAGACCTTCCAGCAGGTCGCCGCCGCCGCGGCGGCCGCCGGGCACGTCGTCGTCATGCCGGACTGGTACATCTACCACGGCTCGGCGATGCCCGATTTCGGGTCGATCACCTCCGGCGTGGACTCCTTCTCGACCAACGCCGCCGGCACCTTCGCCTCGACGCCCGGGTCGTCCGGGTCCTCCGGCTTCGGGTCCTCCGGCGGGTCGTTCTCCGGCGGCGGTGGCGGCGGGTCCAGTTCGGGCTCCTGGTAGTGACCGCACCCGACCGCACCGACGTCCGCCGGGTGCAGCGCCGCACCCTGGGCACCCTCGCGGTGACCCAGGTCTTCGGCGGCGTCGGCGTCACCGCCGCGATCTCGGTCAACGCGCTGCTGGCCAAGCAACTGTCCGGGTCGGAGTCGCTGGCCGGGCTGGCCCAGACCAGCCAGGTGCTCGGCGCGGCGCTCGCCACCATCCTCGTCGCCCGGGTCACCGACCGCAGCGGCCGCCGGCTCGGTCTGGCCGCCGGCTACCTCGTCGGGGCGACCGGTGCGGCGGTGTCGGTCGCCGCCGGAGCCGGCGGCGCCTTCCCGCTGCTGCTGCTCGGGGCCCTGCTCATCGGCTCGTGCACCGCCGCCGGCGGCCAGATCCGGTATGCCGCGAGCGACCTCTCGCTGCCGGCCCACCGGGGGCGCGACCTCAGCCTCGTCGTCTGGGCCGGCACCGTCGGCTCGGTCGTCGGGCCCAACCTCACCGGTCCCGGTGGCTGGCTGGCCGAGCGCCTCGGTCTGCCGCCGCTGACCGGCGCCTACCTGTTCACCGTCGCGGCGGTGCTCACCGGGCTGACCTGGCTGTGGGTGCGGCTGCACCCCGACCCGCTGCTGCTGGCCCGCCGCCTCGAGGCGCCGGACGGGCCCGCCCACGACGCCCCGACCGGACCGCCCAGCCCCGGGGCGGGTGCCCCTCCCGCAGGTCTGCCGGGCTCGCCCGCCGACCGTCCCGCGGCAGCGCCGGCCGAGAGCGGGTGGCGGCTGGTGCGGCATACCCCGGCCCTGCGCGCCGCGGCGATCGGCATGGCGCTCAGCCACGCCGTCATGGTCTCGGTGATGATCATGACCCCGATCCACATGGACCACGGCCACGCATCGCTGCAGGTCATCGGCTTGGTCATCAGCGTCCACGTGCTGGGGATGTTCGCCTTCTCGCCGCTGATCGGACTGCTCGTCGACCGGGTCGGCCCGCCCCGGGTGCTCGTCGCCGCCGGCCTCGTCCTGCTCCTGGCGGTCCTCCTCGCGGGCACCTCCCCGGCCGGACACTCGGCCGGACTGACCGTCGGGCTGCTGCTGCTCGGAGTCGGCTGGTCGCTCGCCCAGATCGCCGCCTCGACCCTGGTCACCGCCGCCACCACCCCGCGCACCCGGCCGCTGGTGCAGGGCTCGACCGACGTGCTGACCCACCTCACCGCGGCGACCGGCGGGGCGGTCTCCGGGCTGATCGTCGGCGGGCCCGGGTTCGGGGCGCTCAACGCGTTCGCGGCGCTCTGCACGCTGGGAGTGCTGTGGGCCGCGTCGGCCGCGCGGGCGGCATCCGTCCGGGAGTGACGACCGGGCCGCGCTAGGGTGGACGGACGACGACGACCGTGACTGGAGCCTGATGACCTCCTCGCCCGGTCGGGACGTCGCGCACGAGCTCCCCGTCGGCTGGGCCGGTCGGCTCCGGCGCGAGGTCGCCGACATCCGTTTTGCCTGGGGTGACCGGATCACCCGCTTTGGCACGCTCGGCAGCCTGCTCATCCTGGTCGGCTCGTTCGGGCCGCAGACCCTGCCCAACGACAACCTGTGGCGTGAGGTCGCGGTGCTCGGCTGGTTCCAGGCCACCCGGGTGGGGCGGCTGGTCGGGCCGGGCATCATGTTCATCGGCGTGATGATCGTGCTCGATGCCTGGCTGCGGCTGCGCCCGCAGCCCGGGCGCCGGCCGCTGACCCGGGGCACCGTGTGGTGGTGGAGCCTGCCGCTGCTGCCGGCGCCGCCGCTGCTGTCCTTCGACTCCTACTCGTATGCCGCCCAGGGCGAGATGGTGCACCGCGGCCTGGACCCCTACTCGCTGGGGCCAGCCGCGCTCGGCGACCTGTTCGCCGCCCAGGTCGACCCGCTGTGGCAGTACACGGCCGCGCCCTATGGGCCGCTGTCGTTGCAGATCCAGCACATCATCGTCGACCTCACCGGACACAACGCCTATCTGTCGGCGATCCTCATGCGGATCCCCGCCTTCGTCGGGGTGCTGCTCATCGCGATCTACCTGCCGCGGCTGGCCCGCCTGCTCGGCTACGACCGGGCCACGACGATCTGGCTCGGGGTGCTCAACCCGCTGGTGCTGCTGCACTTCGTCGGCGGCGCCCACAACGACTCGCTCATGGTCGGGCTGATGGTCCTCGCGCTGTGGCTCGGCGCCACCCGGCACCTGGTGCTCGGCGCGATCTGCGTCGCCGCCGCCGCCTCGATCAAACAGCCCGCGGCGGCGGCCATCATCGCGGTCGCCGCGCTGCACGCCTGGCGGGTGCGCGGCTGGGTGCGGCCGTCCAATCGCGACCTGGTCGGGCCGGTGCTGCTGTCGCTCGTCGTGTTCGCGGTGAGTTTCGTCGCCATCGGGCTGGCGACCGGGCTGGGATTCGGCTGGATCGCGGCGCTGTCCGTGCCGGGCTCGGTGCGCTCGATGCTGTCACCGACCTCGTTGGTCGGCACCGGGCTGGAGTGGGTTTTCAACCAACTCGGCTTCCACGACACCGCCGGAGCCATGGTGCCCTTCCTCAACAAGGTCGGCTCCGTCGTCGGCCTGGTGTTGATGGCCTGGATCGTCTGGCGGTTCAAGGCCAAGCACCCGACCCGGGCCCTGGGCTGGCTGCTGCTCGCCTTCGTGCTGACCTCGGCCACCGTCCACCCGTGGTACATCCTGTGGGGCGGGCTGATCTTCGCGATGACCGAGACCGGGCGCATCGCCCGGCGGGTCGTCGTCTGGACCACCTGCGGGCTGGTCGTCTACTCGGTCGTCGACGCGGCCACCCGCAACTTCGCCATCGCCGTCGGGGTCGCCGCCGCGCTCGGGTTGATCTGGATCACCACCGGCCACGACCGCGACCTGATCCGCGCCCCGGACCACCGCGACGACCCCGAGCCGGACCCGGAGCGGGCCTGAGCCTCGCCCGGAGCCGCGGCGGGCGGCCGGGGGAACACGGTCGACAGCCGGCACGTTGCACGGCATACTGGATCGTCCCCCGGCGGTTGGTGACAACCGCCCGGACGTTGACAATTGCACAGCGTGACGTGGACTCAACCCCAACGGGGGTGATCGGTTTCGACGGTGGTCGTCATTGCCGGAGAAGCGGGCCGAGGATGCACGGTTATCTCGTTAACGACCCGTGCGAACCCATAGGTGCCAACGCAAAGCGCACCGACTTCGCCCTCGCCGCCTGAGCGAGCCTCGAAGTCCGTCAGCCTGAGCTAGCTTCCGACTCAGTGCCTGGCGTCAGCTAGGAAGCTCCACCGCGCGGCCTCGCCGAGGGGTCGCGCGGGACAACCCACTCGGCTGGGCCTGTCGGGGAACGTGTGCGCGCGAGCCCCGGGGCCGAGAAAATCCCTAGCGCACTGCGCCCGGAGAAGACCGGCCGTCACGTCATCGGACGCGGGTTCGATTCCCGCCACCTCCACCTCGGGGGGAAGTGTTGAACTCCACGTTCAGCACTTCCCCCACCGACTTTGCCTCGGCAAGGTCGGCAAGGGTTAGTCCCACGTCACCGTGGGTCTTGTCGAACTCCTTGGCCAGCGCGGTCAACTGGGCTTCGGCTTCGAGCGCGGATCCGGTGTGGTAGGCCTTGCGGATCCGCTTCTCCACCGGTGCCCGCATGTTCTCGGGCAGGTGGTCGCGGACGTTGCGCAGCTTGTGCAACTGGCACCTGGCGAGCACCGGGGAGTCGAACACCTCGTTGACGCCGGCGGCCAGCGCCTTGGCGCCGTCGAGGACCGCGAGAAATCGGCTTGCTGGTGTCCAGGCCGCGGTCGCGCAGCCCGGCCAGCAGGGTCTTGACCGCGGTTGTGTTCTCGGTCGACCCTCGACCAGCCCCATCGGGTGCTTGATGCCATCGATGTCGATGCCCAGGGCGACGACGCACAGGTGCTCGGCGAAGTACACCCCGTCGATCATCAACGCGACCAGGTCCAGGCTGCTCAGGTCGCCGACCAGCAGATCGGCCAGCGCCGTCTCGGTCATCGCGACGAACCGGCGCGACACCGCAGACCTGCCGGTGGACCGCGAAGACGCCTCGACCGCCCCGCCGAGCGGCTCCAGGCCAGCGCCGTAGTGCCGGGTCGAAGCCCACCGAGCATCCGCTCCATGGCCATCCGTCCGAACAGCTCGGCGCCGTTGAACAGCTCGTACGCCGGCACCGGCAACTCCCCAGACCCGTCCGTTGCGCGGACCCGCGGCCGGGTGACCGGTACCCGCCGGCCGCCCAGCGTGACCGACCCGCGCTCCGTACCGTGCCTGCTGGCCGACCGCTGCGGGTCGTGCCTACCCTTCGGGCCGCACACCGCGGTCACGTCGGCCTCCATCAACTGCGCCATCACCTGCAGCCCGGCACCGACCGCGAGGGCCAGCAGCCCCTCGCGGTGTCGGCGGCGATCTGCTCCATCGCGATGTCGGCAACCCAGAGCCGGTCCGGCGCGGTCGGGGCGAAGTTGCCTCCGACCGCCGTGGACCCGATGAATCTCCTCCAACAAGAACAGGTCACGCTCCTGGCGGGCGGTCGGCGTCTTCCTGACGTGCTCGTAGTAGGTCGACGGGGCCACCGGTAGCCCGTGCTCGGTGGGCACGGCACAGCTGGGCTCGACACCCCAGCGCAGGCCACCGGGTTCGCGGTGGTCGGCGTGTTCGCGGATGAAGTCCACGATCCCCGGGAAGGCCGGTCGAGCTCGGCACCGAAGAAAGCCGCTGCGGCCTTCAGAATCGAGTTGGCCCGCTTCAGCTCGGCGTTCTCCCGCTTCAACCGTTTGACCTCGGCCGACTCCCCGCTCGTGACTCCAGGCCGGGCGCCGGCATCGACCTGGGCTTGGCGGACCCACTTACGGACCGTCTCCGGGGTTCCGAACCCCGAGCATCTCAATCTGTATCGTGGCATGAACCCGAGAGGATGTCTTGGACGTGGCGACGCAAGATGTGCACCCCGGACTTGCCGCACGAGGGGAAATGAAGGTCGTCTTTGCGTGTCCGCAGATTGAGCCTCGAGAAGAATTCCTCCCGACTGAGCGGCACGTCGGAAATAAGGAACCAGCGGAAACCGCTCGGCCTCCCGGGGATCCCGAGTGCGTTCAGAAACTCGTCTATCTCGTCCTCGATCGTCTTGAGTTGCGCCTCGTCGACAACAGATCGCTGGGCGGCTCCCTCAAAATGGCCCATCAAGGCAAACCGTCCATCCCCCGTCGGTTGCCGGGGACTTCGCAGGACCCGGGAGTTCTCGGCAACCGCGGCGACGAGCGCTTCCCAGTCCGTCTCAGCAAGCTCGATCACGCCACGAGTCTCCCAGGCCGATATCGAACCCATCACCATTGGAGATAGCAGTTGTCGTTACCCCAGCACTGGACCATGCCAGTCTTAAGTGGAGAAATTCCCCAGGTGATGGAGTAGCCAGCCGCGTTGAAGTTGCCCTTGAGCTGCGCATAGTACTGATTACTATTGTCTAGACGATACCCGTATATCGTTGTGGCGATGACGAGCAGGCCTCGTCGGAGTGCGGATGTCACGAGAGAACCTCCTGGAATATAGAAGGATCGGTGCATGAAATCGTGGTGGAACTGGTGTGCGAAATCCTCGATACGCAAAGGTATTACCGACTGATGCGAGGACGTATGAGCCCTGGAGGCGGGCATTGCCCTTGTGGCACGCCCCATGCCCTGGGCCGGGGCAAATTTGTGTAACGCCACTCATGCTATGCACCCGTTTCTACTGCTGCCATCGGAAGGGCTGTGACCCGGGCCCGTCCCCAGGCGCGCAAGGTCGCTGCTGAGGTCCCCCAAGATCGTGGAGGGTTTCTCTATGCCGCGACTGGTTGGTCGTCGGCGGTGGTGCGCGCCTCGAAGGCGATGGGTGACATCATGGCAGCCGAGCTGTGACGGCGCACCGTGTTGTAGAACTCGAAGCACCGTTCGGCCACGACGCATTGGGCGTGGTCGGTGTCGGTGAACTCGTTGCGGTTCATGCGCCCCCGGCCCGGTTTGAGCACTCCCCACCCGGTCAACCCCTCGGTCTCGAACGCCGATCGCCATGCCCGCACCGTCACCGGCGTCACCCCATGACGCGCCGCGGCCGCCTCTTTGGAGGAGCGAGCGACCTTCGGTCTTTCGTCGTCCTTCAGTCGCTCACCGCGTGCCGTAGCACGTGGTGGGACACTTTGATGATGAGTGAGGTGGTCAGCCAACGTGAGCTGCGCAACGACAGTGGGCGCATCATGAGCGCGCTCGACGAGGGACGCTCCTTCGTTGTCACACGGAACTCGGTTCCGGTCGGCGAACTGCGACCTCTTCGTCGTCGGCGGCTGGTGGAGGCCCGGTTTGTCCGCGACTGAACTTCTCTGTGGCGCCCCCCGGATGGACGCTGGACAGTTCCGGCGCTATCTGGACGCGATCGTCGACCAGACGGTGGATCCGCGTGCCTGAGCGGGCGGCTGCGGGCTGCTGGACACTTCTGTGGTCAGCGATCTGGACCTCATCGGCCCGGCAGAACTGCCGCTCACCGTCGGGGTCGTCGCCATCACGATGGCTGAACTGGTCGCTGGGCCGGCGGCGAGCATGGATGCAGCCGAGCGCGCTCGCCGCCAGGATCGGCTGCAGCGCGCGGAAGCCGACTTCGAGCCCATTCCCTTCGGCACCGAGGCCGCCAGAGCGTATGGGCGGGTCCACGCAGCTGGCGTGGCCGCCGGCCGTCAGCCGCGACGCCGGTTCGCCGACTTGCTGATCGCGGCGACAGCGGTGGGCCGAGGGCCTACCGCTGGTGACCCGCAACCGTCAGGACTTCGCGGGGCTGGAGGACTTGGTGGACGTCATCTCCGTCTGACGACGCCGTCTTTCGACGCGACGAGGACCAACTCGCGACGAGAAGGAGGTGCTCGCCGGACGTGAAGCGTTCAACGAGTGCCCCCGAGTTCCCCTGCGGCGAGCACCATCAGGTATGCCGCGTGGACACGTCACGCTGTGCGGTCACCTCCGCGGACGATCGCTACCTGCGCCGGTGATCGCTGTCCGGCGATCATCGGGTGTCGCCGCTCAGATCGACACCCGGCGCCGCTCGGCGGGCACCGAGTCGACCGGCACGACGTCCTTGCCCATCGGCACGAGCGACACCGGGATGAGCTTGAGATTGC
The DNA here is from genome assembly GCA_964647395.1 of uncultured Intrasporangiaceae bacterium. GTDB lineage: Bacteria > Actinomycetota > Actinomycetes > Actinomycetales > Dermatophilaceae > Phosphoribacter. Next base: position 13,808 of record CAZYHR010000078.1, read on the forward strand.
CCAGCGCGAGGGGGATGCCGACGATGGTGATCGCCTGGGCGATCGCCGTGGTGAGATGGCCGAGCGCCAGCCACCAGCCGAACAGCAGCAGCCACACGACGTTGCCGACCGTCGAGGCGGCGCCGGCCTGTGGCTTGTCGACGACGGTGCGCCCGAACGGCCACAGCGCGAAACTCGCCATCCGGAACGCCGCGATGCCCCACGGGATGGTGACGACCAGGACGCAGGCGAGCAGGCCGGCCAGCAGATAGCCGAGCCAGAGCCAGAAGCCGCCGAAGACGACCCAGATGATGTTGAGGATCAACCGCATGACTGCCCCCTGTCGTCGGCGGGCCGGTTGGGTGGGCCGCGCGGCTCAGGCCTCGACGGGCGCCGACGTCGCGTCGGCCTTGGCCTGCTCCAACTGCGCCCGGACATCGGCCATGTCCATGTCCTTGACCTGCTCGACGAGCCGCTCGAAGTCCGGCCCCCGCAGCGCGCCCGGCTGGGCGAAGACGAGGATGCCCTCGCGGAAGGCCATGATCGTCGGGATCGACGTGATCTGCAGGGCGGCGCCCAGGGCCTGCTCGGCGTCGGTGTCGACCTTGCCGAAGACGATGTCGGGGTGCTTGTCCGAGGCGGCCTCGAAGACCGGCCCGAAGGCACGGCACGGGGCGCACCAGGTCGCCCAGAAGTCGACGAAGACGATGTCGTTGTCCAGGATGGTGCGCTCGAAGGTCGCGGCGGTCAGCTCGGTCGTTGCCATGCCCGGTCCAACCGGGCCGCACGGGGGAGTATTCCGCGGGCTGACCCGCTCCACGGGCTGCCCAACGCCCGGCAAACGTTCCAGGCAACCGTTTTCAGGCTCTTCTTACTTGAGGTGGGGGTGGCTGAGCCCGCCGCCGACCAGGAGCA
>CAZYHR010000079.1:0-14660 GCA_964647395.1 uncultured Intrasporangiaceae bacterium
GCTCCATGTTGCCGGTGCCCTTGAACTCCTCGAAGATCACCTCGTCCATCTTGGAGCCGGTCTCGACCAGCGCCGTGGCGAGGATCGTCAGCGAGCCGCCGTGCTCGATGTTGCGGGCGGCGCCGAAGAAGCGCTTGGGCGGGTAGAGCGCCGCCGAGTCGACACCACCGGACAGGATGCGTCCGCTCGCCGGTGCGGCGAGGTTGTAGGCGCGGCCGAGCCGGGTGATCGAGTCGAGCAGCACGACGACGTCGTGCCCGAGTTCGACGAGGCGCTTGGCCCGCTCGATGGCCAGCTCGGCGATCGTCGTGTGGTCGTCGGCGGGACGGTCGAAGGTCGAGGCGATGACCTCGCCGCGGACCGTCCGCTGCATGTCGGTGACCTCCTCCGGCCGCTCGTCGACGAGCACGACCATGAGGTGGACCTCGGGGTTGTTCTCGGTGATGGCGTTGGCGATGGCCTGCAGGATGAGGGTCTTGCCGGCCTTGGGCGGGCTGACGATCAGCCCGCGCTGGCCCTTGCCGATCGGACTGACCAGGTCGATGATCCGGGTCGTCAGCACGTTGGGCGCGGTCTCCAGGCGCAGCCGCTCCTGCGGGTACAGGGGGGTGAGCTTGGTGAACTCGACCCGGTTCTTGGCCTGCTCGGGGGAGGCGCCGTTGACCGTGTCGAGGCGCACCAGCGGGTTGAACCGGCCGCGGTTGCCCGCCTGGGCCTGCGGCTGCTCGCCCTCGCGGACCGCCTTGACCGCACCGGTGACCGCGTCGCCCTTGCGCAGCCCGTGACGGCGGACCAGGCCGAGCGGGACGTAGACGTCGTTGGGTCCGGGCAGGTAGCCCGAGGTGTGCACGAACGCGTAGTTGTCGAGCACGTCGAGGATGCCGGCGACCGGCACCAGGACGTCGTCGTCGCCGATCTGCAGGTCCTGCTCGGACAACTCGGCCAGGCCCGGCCCGCGGTCCCGGCCGCGCTTGCGGTCGCGGTTGCGCTGGCGGTTGCGCCGTCGGCTGGAGCGGCTCTCGCCGTCGTCGTCGTAGCGCTGGTAGCCCTGCTGGCGGTCCTGTTGCTGGCGGTCCTGTTGCTGGCGGTCCTGCGGCTGGCGGTCCTGCGGCTGGCGGTCCGGTTGCTGGCGGTCCTGCGGCTGCCGGTCCGGTTGGCCGTCGCCGCCCTGGCCCTGTTCGGCCTGCCGGGCGGCCTGGCGCTCGCGGCGCTCCCGGCGCTCGCGCTGCCAGGGCCGCTCGCGCAACCCGTCGGCGCCCTCTGCCTCGCGGGACGGGCCGGCCTGGCCCGAGCCCGCCTGCTCCGCGGCAGCGGCCCGGTCGGTGCGGCTCGCCCCGGACCCGTTGCTGTCGGTCTGCCGGTCGGCCGCCGGGGTCTCCGGCCGCTGCGCCGCGGTGCCCGAGGGCTCCGCCGCGGAGTCCGAGCGCTGCTCGGCGCCGTCGTCGGTCGTCCTGCGGCGCGGGGTGCCGGCCGGGGCCGACGAGCGTCGTCCCGCGGTCATGGAGCCGTCGCCGCCGCCCTGGCGGGCCGAGATCGCGGCGACCAGGTCGTCCTTGCGCATCTTCGTCGTGCCGGTGATGCCCAGGCCGGAGGCCAGCCCCTTGAGTTCGGCGACGTTGAGCGCAGCCAGGCCGGTGCGCCCACCCCGGGCGACGGTCACGGCCTCGGTGGTGTCTGTCACGAAGGTCCTTCCCCTCGTTCGTCGGCGCACAGGTTGCGCCGGGTCAGGCCAGGTCTGCACGACCGGCTTGGTGTGGAAACCCCTCCCGCCCGAACGGGCCGCAGGCGTCAACGCCGCCTGTCGCAAGGGATTGCTCGCGCGCTGGCCCCCGATGCCGGAGCACCTTTCGCGCTGCTGCAGCCAATGTAACACCTCCGGGCAGCGTGCGTGTTCCGCAGCCACAACCGGACTGCGGCGCGTCGCCGGTCCAGGTCGCCGACGCGCCCCCGCCCCGCCCGCCCCGCGACCTCGACCGGGTCCGGGTCACCGGCGTCAACCGGCGTGCACCGACACGCCGCGCTCGGGGATGCCGGGCGCCAGCCGGCGCCAGCCGTCGTCGGCGATGACCGAGGCGGCGACCGAGCGGGTCACCAGGGCGAGCACGCTCGGGCCGGCGCCGGAGATGGTCGCGGCGTGGCCCTGCGACCGGAGCCGGTCGACGAGCGCCATGGACGCGGCATACGAGGGGCGTCTGGCCTCGGTGTGCAGCCAGTCGCGGGTGGCATCGACGAGCAGGTCGGGCCGGCGGGTCGCCGCCTCGACCAGCAGGGCACAACGCGCCGAGTTGTGCACCGCATCCCGCAGCGGCACCCGCTCGGGCAGCAGCGCGCGGGCGGTGTGCGTCGCCAGCGTCGCCTCCGGCACGAAGACGACCGCGGTGACCTCGGGGTGCAGCGGCAGTTGCACGGTCCGGGTCGCGGGGCGGCCCGACTCGGCCGCCCAGGAGAGCGTCAGACCGCCGTAGACCGTCGCCGACGAGTTGTCCGGGTGCCCCTCGAGCTCGGCGGCCAGGTCGTTGGTCATCGTCAGGTCGATCTCGACCGCCTCCCCCACGGTGCCCCCACCGACCCCACCGACCCGGCAAAGCCCCTGCGCCGCAGCCACTCCCGCGACGATCGCCGTCGCCGACGACCCCATCCCCCGGCCGTGCGGCACGGCGTTGCGGGTGCGCAGCAGCAGCCCCGCGGGCGGCTCGGCACCGAGTTCACGCAGCCCGCGCACCAGCGACCGATAGACCAGGTGCGACTCGTCCCGCGGCACCCCGTCGGAGCCGGCGCCCTCGACCTCGATGAGCAGCCCGGGCCGCTGGACGACCCGCACCTCGACCTCGTCCCACACCCCGAGCGCCAGGCCCACCGAGTCGAAACCCGGCCCGAGATTGGCGCTGCTCGCGGGCGCCCGCACCCGCACCGCCGCGCCGACGGGGACGACGGCCATGACGGCTCAGTCCGCCAGGCCGAGCGCGACGGCAGCGGCATAGGCCTCCGCCGCCACCCGCGTGGGCACGACCTCGTCGCCGTCCTCGGTGCGCAGCGCCCACTGCGGGTCCTTGAGCCCGTGACCGGTCACCGTGCAGACGATCCGCGCCCCCGGCGGCACCTCGCCCGCCTCGGCGCAGGCCAGCAGGCCCGCCACGGACGCCGCCGATCCCGGCTCGACGAAGACCCCCTCGCGCGCCGACAGCACCCGGTGGGCCGCCAGGATCTGCTCGTCGGTCACCGCGTCGATCCGGCCCCCCGACTCGTCCCGGGCCGCCACCGCCTGCGCCCACGAGGCGGGGTTGCCGATGCGGATCGCGGTGGCGACGGTCTCCGGCTCGTCGACCGGGTGGCCGAGCACGATCGGCGCGGCCCCGGCGGCCTGGAAGCCCCACATCCGCGGCAGCCGGGTCGCCGGGCCGCCCTCGGCGGCGGCCCCGGTCGCGCCCGGCGTGCCGGCGGCATACTCCCGGAAACCCTGCCAGTAGGCGGTGATGTTGCCGGCGTTGCCGACCGGCAGGCAGTGGATGTCCGGGGCGTCGCCGAGCGCGTCGACGATCTCGAACGCCGCGGTCTTCTGCCCCTCGATGCGCGCCGGGTTGACCGAGTTGACCAACTCGACCGGATAGGCCTCGGCGAGCTTGCGCGCGACGGTCAGGCAGTCGTCGAAGTTGCCCTCGACCTGCAGCAGGGTCGCCCCGTGCGCGATCGCCTGGCTGAGCTTGCCCAGGGCGATCTTGCCGTCGGGCACGAGCACGGCGCAGCGCATGCCGGCCTTGGTCGCGTAGGCCGCGGCGCTGGCGCTGGTGTTGCCGGTCGAGGCGCAGATGACGACCTTGGCCCCGGTGGCCTTGGCGACCGAGATCGCCGTCGTCATGCCGCGATCCTTGAACGACCCGGTCGGGTTGAGCCCCTCGTACTTGAGCCAGACTTGCGCCCCGACCCGCTCCGACAGGTAGGCCGCGGGGATCAGCGGGGTGCCGCCCTCGAGCAGGGTGACGACCGGGGCGGCCGCGAGCATCGGCAGGCGGTCGGCGTATTCGGGGATCACCCCGCGCCACTGGTGGGCCATCTCAGACACCTTCCACACGCAGGACCGAGCTGACTCCGCGGACCACCGGCAGCGCCGCGAGAGCCTCGACCGTCGCCGCCAGCGCCGCGTCGGGCGCCGCGTGGGAGACCTCGGCGATGTTGGCGGACCCACCCTGCTCGGTGTTTTTTAATGATACGGCGACCACCGAGATCGACACGTCGTGCTCGGCGAAGGCGCCGGCGATCTGGGCCAGGACGCCGGGCTTGTCGGCCACGTCGAGACTGATGTGATAGCGGGTCAGGGCCTGCCCCATCGGCAGCACGGGCAACTCGGCATAGGCGCTCTCCCCCGGGCCACGCCCACCGAGCACCCGGTGCCGAGCGACCGCGACGATGTCGCCGAGGACGGCGCTGGCCGTGGGATCGCCCCCGGCTCCGCGGCCGTAGAACATCAGCTGCCCGGCCGCGTCGGCCTCGACGAAGACCGCGTTGAAGGCGTCGCGCACCGAGCCCAGCGGGTGGGTGCGCGGGATCATCGCCGGATGCACGCGCACGGAAACCCCTGCGGGAGAGCCGGATTCGTCGTCGACGCGCTCGCAGATCGCGAGCAGCTTGACGACATGGCCCATCTGCCGGGCCGACGCGATGTCGGTCGCGGTGACCTCGGTGATGCCCTCGCGGTGGACGTCGGCGCCGCGGACCCGCGTGTGGAAGGCCAGCGACGCCAGGATCGCGGCCTTGGCCGCGGCGTCGAAGGCCTCGACGTCGGCGGTCGGGTCGGCCTCGGCGTAGCCGAGCGCCTGAGCCTGGGTGACCGCCTCGGAGAAGCCCGACCCGGTCGAGTCCATCTTGTCCAGCACGTAGTTGGTCGTGCCGTTGACGATGCCCATGACCCGGCGCACCGAGTCGCCGGCCAGCGACTCGCGCAGCGGCCGGATCAGCGGGATCGCCCCGGCGACCGCCGCCTCGAAGTAGAGGTCGACCCCGTGCGCGCGCGCCGCGGCATACAGGGTGGGGCCGTCCTCGGCCAGCAGCGCCTTGTTGGCGGTGACGACCGAGGCACCGTGCCGCATGGCAGCCAGGATCAGGGTGCGGGCCGGCTCGATGCCGCCGATGACCTCGACGACGACGTCGGCCCGCGACACCAGTTCGGCGGAGTCGGTGGTCACCAGCGCGGAATCGATGCCCGGTCGGTCGCGGCCCGCGCGGCGGACCCCGATGCCGACCAGCTCCAGCGGTCGGCCGACCCGGGCGGCCAGGTCGTCGGCGTGCTCGAGCAACAGACGGGCCACCGAGGAGCCCACCACCCCGCAGCCGAGCAGGGCGACCCGGACCCGGTCGTCACCGGTCTGAGATTTCACGTCACTGGCCACAGGGACCCATCCTCTCGCATCCGTCGTCGGTGGGCCGCACCGGCGCGCCTCACACGTCCAGGGCCAGCAGGTCCGCGACCGTCTCGCGGCGCACCAGTAGCCGGGCCCGGCCGTCGCGCACGGCGACCACCGGGGGCCGCGGCGTGTGGTTGTACTGACTGGACAGGGACCGGCAGTAGGCCCCGGTGCCCGGCACCGCGATGAGGTCGCCGGGCCGGACGTCGGCGGGCAGGAACTCGTCCTTGACGACGATGTCGCCGCTCTCGCAGTGCTTGCCGACGACCCGGCCGAGGGTGGCCGGAGCCGACGAGGCTCGCCCGGCGACCGTGCACGCGTAGTCGGCGTCGTAGAGCGCCGGGCGGATGTTGTCGCTCATGCCACCGTCGACCGAGACGTAGGTGCGGCTCGCCCCACCGTCGAGCTGGATCCGCTTGACCGTGCCGACCTCGTAGAGGGTGAAGGTGCTCGGCCCGGCGATGGCCCGCCCCGGCTCGATCGAGATCCGCGGCACCGCAACGCCGCTCGCCCGGCACTCGCGCTCGACGATCTCGGCCATGCCGGCGGCCAGGTCGTCGGGTCGCAGCGGGTCGTGCTCGCTGGTGTAGGCGATGCCGAAGCCGCCGCCCAGGTCGAGCTCGGGCAGCTCGACCCCGTGCTCGGCCGAGATCTGCGCGTGCAGCCGCAGCACCCGCCGCGCCGACACCTCGAACCCGGAGGTGTCGAAGATCTGCGAGCCGATGTGGCTGTGCAGCCCCAGCAGGGACAGGTGCGGCGCCGCGGCGAGGATGCGCCGGACCGCCTCGGCCGCCTCGCCGGTGGCCAGCGAGAAGCCGAACTTCTGGTCCTCGTGGGCGGTCGCGATGAACTCGTGGGTGTGCGCCTCGACCCCGACGGTGACCCGCACGAGCACCGGCGCGACCCGGCCGAGCCGACGGGCGATGCGGGTCAGCCGCTCGATCTCGTCGAAGGAGTCGACGATGATGCGCCCGACCCCGTAGACCAGCGCCGCCTCGAGCTCGGCCAGGCTCTTGTTGTTGCCGTGCAAGCCGATGCGCGCGCCGGGAACCTCGGCGCGGATCGCCACGGCCAGTTCGCCGCCGGAGCACACGTCCAGCCCGAGCCCGTCGTCCCGGATCCACCGCGCGACCTCGGTGCACAGGAATGCCTTGCCGGCGTAGTAGACGTCGGCGCCCCCGCACAGCCCGTCGAACACCTGCGAGTAGGCCTGCTTGAACTCCTGCGCGCGCCCGCGGAAGTCGGCCTCGTCGACGACGTAGGCCGGCGTGCCGAACTGCTCGGCGAGTTCGAGGGCAGTCACCCCGGCGACCTGCAGCACGCCGTCGGCGGACCGGCCGACGTTGGCGGCCCACAGGATCGGCAACAGGGCGTTGACGTCCTCGGGCGCCGACAGCCAAGCCGGCCCGCGATAGCCGTCGGCGTGGAGAACCCCGGCCTCGTGTGCACGCATGGCTCACATCCTCTCGGGCGCCGACACGCCGAGCCGGGCAAGTCCACGCTCCAAGACACGCCCGGCCGCCGCGTCCAGGGTCACCTCGGGCGGGTGGTCGGCCGCCCAGTCCAGGTATGCCGCGGCGACCGCGAGCAGGGCCGCGGCCGTCTCGTCCGGCCGGGTGAGCACCCTCTCGAGCCGCCGCGGGGCGTCGAGCAGTTCGGTCGCCAGCCGGCAGGTGGCCGGGTCGGCGTCCGCCGCGATCGGGGTGCGGCCCGGTGACCGGGTGGCGAGCCGCCGCCGAGCCCGGGCCCGGGCGAGCTGGACCCGGACCACCGGGTTGGCCAGGGTGCGCCGGTGGGCCAGCCCGGCGGCCAGCGGTGGCGCACCCCGGCTGGTGCGGGCCGCCTCGAAGCGCACGGCGTCCAGTCCGTCGCGCGGCGGCAGCGGCGCGGGGCCCGGGTCAGCGGCGGGCCCGCCGAGCTCACCGAGCAGCCGGTCCACCAGTTCGGCGGTCAGGTCGATCGCGACCAACCCGCCGGGCAGGGCGCGCGCCGACACCCCGGGCCGGTCGACGGCCGCGGCCAGCGTCGCCGGGTCGACCCCCGAGTGCAGCGCCTGGGCGCTGACCCAGCGCCAGGGTGAGCGGTCGGTGCGCTCCAGGCCGGCCGCGGCGCGCGGCCCGCGCGCGGCATACCGAGCCGCTGGCGCGGCCAGCTCGGCGAGGTGCCCGCCGAGCCCAGCCAGGGTCACCGGCAGTAGTCCGCGAAGCCCCGGCCCTCCCGGACGAAGCCGGCGATGAGATCGAGCAGGTCGTCAGGGTCGAACGGCTTGCGCACGCAGGCGTCGACGCCCGCCTGGTCGAGGATCGCCCGGTCCTCGCAGACCGGCTGGGCGGTGGCCATGATGACCGGCAGGGCGACCTGGGTCGGGGTCCGCCGGATGTGGTCGAGCACCCACCACCCGTCGCGCGGGGTCATCTGGGCGTCGAGGATGACGACGTCGGGCAGCCGGTCGATGCGGTCCAGCCGGTTCAGCTGGTCGACCGCGGCCTCGCCGTGAGCCGCCTCGAAGACCTCGTAGCCCTCGAGCTCGAGGTTGATGCGCAGCAGTCGGCGGATCGCCTCGGTGTCGTCGACGACGAGCACCGAGCCCCGGACTGCCCCCTCGGCCCGTTCCATGGCCAGCAGCCTAGGCTGGTACATTCCTCCGGGCGCGACTTTCGCCCGCTTCCTCCGGAAGCACTTCCACATCGTGGGACGATCGTCGCCTGGCCCCCGTAGCTCAGGGGATAGAGCACCGCCCTCCGGAGGCGGGAGCGCAGGTTCGAATCCTGCCGGGGGCACCACCAGCTCAGCGTCGGAGGAGCCGGATGCGCGCGTCAGCCGGGCCGGCCCGAGCGGGTCCCTGGCTACTCACCGCGGCAGCGGCGCTGCTGCCCTCGCTGCTGGCCTATCCCTGGCTGACCCGCGACCACGATGCGGCGACCTACGGGATCATCGCCCAGGGCATCGTCCAGGGCGAGTGGCCCTACTCCTACGCCTTCGACCACAAACCGGTCGCCCTCTACCTGCCGTATGCCGTCGCCCTCGCCACCGTGGGCACCTGGCACGCGCTGCGCGTGCTGGGCATCGTCCTGCTGCTCGGCATCGGGATCCTCGTGCACCGGCTCGCACGCCGTTGGGGCCTGACGCCCTGGTGGGCCGCTTCGGCCGGCGCCGCGACCACGCTGGGCTCACTGGCGCTGGGCGGGCTGGCGCCGATGAGCGAACTGGTCGTCAACGGCTATCTGCTCGGCGCCGCGCTCGTCCTGGCCCGGGGCGGCCCGCTGTCGCCGCGCCGGGTCGGCGTGGTGGCGGCGCTGACCGCCCTGGTGCTGCAGACCAACTACCTGGCTCTGCCGCAGGCCGGCATCCTGGTCATCGCTGCCGGGTGGCGGTGCCCCGATCGCCGACGCGCGGTGCTCGTCGCGGCTGGGTCGGCGGCCGTGGTGTCGGCGCTGGTCCTGCTCCCGGTGCTGCTGCTCTCGGATCTCGGCGACTATTTCCGGCTGCAGCTGGGGTTCCTCAGCGGCTACGGCCCGACGGCCGACGGCCGGGTCGGCGCCGACCTGGGGCTGCCGTTGCCGGTCCGGCTGGGCCGGGCCCTGGCGGTGCTGGCCGGCCCGCTGGTGGTCTGCGCGGTGGCCCTCGTCCGGCGGTCCCGATCGGGCGTCCCGGTGCCGCTGCGGGCCCGGCTGCGCGCCGCCCGGGTCGCCGGGCCGGCCGGGGACCTGCCGCTCCTGCTCACCGCGGCACTGGCGCTCGCCGGCCTGGTGGCGGCGCTGGCCAACCTGCGCCTGTTCCCCCACTACCAGCTGCTCGTCGTGCCCTGGCTGTGTCTGGCGCTCGGCCTCGCGGTCGCCGGGCCGGCCCCCGGGGTGCGCAATCCGGGAGATGGCCCGGCCGGACGGGTCCCCGGGCGCCGGTGGTTGCGGCGGAGCGCCGTCGCGGCCCTGGTATGGCTCGCGCTGCTGGGCCCCGCGACGCAGGTCGAGCCGCTGCAACTCGGCGTCCGCGGGCACGTCCGCGAACTGGGCCTGGGCACCGGGTGGGAGGACTCGACCGCGGCAGTGGTCCGGGCCACCCAGGCCCTGGCCCCGCCCGGGTCGGTGATCTTCACCGAGAGCCCGTGGCTGTACTACTACACCGGGCTGCGCCCGGCCACCCGGTTCTTCTTCTACGACTACCACCTCGACGACGCGACGGCGCGCAGCGTCGGGACCACCCGCGCGCAGCAGCAGCAGGTCGTGGCCGACGCGCGACCGGTCGTCGTCGCGGTCTATCCGGGGGTGGACGCGACGTTCATCCAGGACTATCTGGCGGCGCACTGCGTCGAGCACGCTCGTCCGGCCCCGGCGGTGGTCTACCGCTGCCCCGGCTAGCCCGGCCGGGCTCGGGCCGACCGGGTGCCGCTCACCGCTGCGACGCGTCGTTGACCTCGCCGACCAGTTCCTCGATGACGTCCTCGAGGAACACCACGCCGGTGATCGTGCCGGACTGCTCGACCACCCGCGCCAGGTGGCTGCCGGTGCGCTGCATCGTCGCCAGCACGTCCTCGACCTCGTCCGCGGGACGCACCGTGGCCAGCCGGCGCACCCGCTTGCGGGCCAGCGGCTGCTCGTGCCGGTGGTCGTCGGCGTAGAGGATGTCCTTGAGGTGGACGTAGCCGCTGACCACCCCCTCGCCGTCGAGGAACGGATAGCGGGAGAAGCCGGTGCGAGCCACGAGCCGCTCGATGTCGGCCGGCGTGACGCCGTCGGTCACCGTGACCAGCCGGTCGACCGGCACCGCGACGTCGGCGGCCAACTTGTCGGAGAACTCCAGAGCCGAGCGCACCAGGCCCTGCCGGGTCTCCTCGAGCAGCCCCTCCCGGGTGCTCTCGGCGACGATGTGCGCCACCTCGTCGGCGGTGAACGCCGAGGCGATCTCGTCGCGCGGTTCGATCCGGAAGAGCACCCGCACGAGGGCCTTGGCGATCCACTCCATGACCGCGACGAAGGGACGCAACACCCGGGAGACGAACAACAGCGCCGGCACCAGCACCAGGGCCGCGCGCTCCGGGGTGGCCAGGGCCAGGTTCTTGGGGATCATCTCGGCGCCCACGACGTGCAGGTAGACGACCACGAGCAGGGCCCCGGCCAGCGACAGCGCGTCGACCCAGATCGGGCCGAGCGGCAGCAGCGCGGCATACGGCCGGAGGATCTCGTGCAGCGCCGCCTCGGCCAGGGCACCCAGCCCCACCGAGCACACCGTGATGCCCAGCTGGGCGGTGGCCAGCATCGACCCCATCTGCTCCAGCGCCTGCAGGCAGATCGCCGCCCGATGGCTGCCCTGCTCGGCCAGCGGCTCGAGGGTCGAGCGCCGCGCCGCCATGGCCGCGAACTCGGCCCCGACGAAGAAGGCGTTGCCGACCAACAGCAGCAGCGACACCCACAGGGCGGTCGCGTGACTCATGGCGCCCGCCCCGGGTCCGGCGCCGCCGGGTGACTCAGCTGCACCCGCGCGACCCGCCGGCCCTCCATGCGGCTCACGGTGAGCACCCAGCCGCCGGCCTCGACCCGGTCGCCGACCTGCGGGATGCGGCCGAGGGCGGCCATGACGAACCCACCGAGGGTCTCGTATGCCGCGCCGTCCGGCACCGGGGCCAGCAGTCGCACCCGCACCTCGTCCGGCCGCCACAGGCCCGGCACCGACCAGCTGCCGTCGGGCAGCCGCCGGGCCACCAGGCGCTGCCGGTCGTGCTCGTCGTCGACCTCGCCGACGATCTCCTCGACGACGTCCTCCAGCGTGACGATCCCGGACGTCCCGCCGTACTCGTCGACCACGACGGCCAGCTGTAGCCCGGAGGCCCGCAGCTCACGCAGCAGGGCGTCCAGGCGCATCGTCTCGGGCACCACCGTCTGGCGGACCATGAGCGCCGACGCCGGCACGTCGGGGCGCCGCTCCTGGGGCACGGCGACCGCGCGCTTGACGTGGATCACCCCGTCGATGTCGTCCCAGTCGTCGCCGACCACCGGAAAGCGCGAGTGCCCCGTCGAGCGGGCCAGCCGGATGACATCCTCGGCGCTGGCGGTCCGCTCGACGGCGTGCGCCCGCACCCGCGGGGTCATGACGTCAGCGGCGGTGCGCTCGGGCAGCACGAGCGAGCGGGTCAGCCGCTCGGCGGTCGCCAGTTCGAGGGTGCCCACCTCGGCGGAGCGCCGCACCAGGCTGGCCAGCTCCTGCGCGGTGCGCGCGCCGGAGAGCTCCTCCTGCGGCTCGACCCGCACCAGGCGCAGGGCGGCGTTCGCCGAGCCGTTGAGCAGCAGGATGAGCGGCCGGGCCAGCAGCTCGAAGACCCGCACCGGCAGGGCCACCACCTTGGCCGTCGCCAGCGGTGCGGAGATGCCGAGGAACTGCGGCAACAGCTCGCCGAACACCATGGAGAAGACGGTGACCAGCACGAGCGCGAGCGGCGTGGCGATCGACTCCACGGTGGACGCCGGGGCCACCCCGTCCAGGGCCCCGGCCAGCAGCCGCCCGATCGAGGGCTGCGCGAGATAGCCGACCAGCAGGGTCGTCACGGTGATGCCGACCTGGGCCGCCGACAGCTGGGTCGAGAGCCGGCGCAGCGAGGGCAGCACCGAGCGGGCTCGGCCATCTCCTCGGTCGACGGCCTGCTGCACCGTGGGACGGTCGAGCGCGACCAGCGAGAACTCGGTCGCGACGAAGACGGCCGTGCCGACGGTCAGCAGCACCGCGGCGAGCACGAGCAGCCATTCGCCCATAGTGCGATCACCCTAGACCGTGCACCGGCCTCCGGGTCTGCCCTGAGCCGACCCTGAGTCCGACCCCCGGATCGGCCGCCCCGACGCGCGGTGCCGGCTCATCCTTGATTGAGTAGGGGTCATGAGCTCACCGACTCAGCACCGACCAGGAGCAGCGACATGACCGCCCTCGCCGCCGAGGCGCGCCCCGGCCTGCCCATCGAGGTCCACGGACTGACCAAGCGCTTCGGCTCCTTCCTCGCCGTCGACGACCTGGAGTTCTCCGTCGCCCCGGGCCGGATCACCGGCTTCCTGGGCCCCAACGGGGCCGGCAAGACGACGACCCTGCGGATGCTCCTCGGCCTGATCCACCCCACCTCGGGCACGGCGACGATCGGGGGCACGGCATACCGTGACCTGCGCCAGCCGCTGCACAGCGTGGGCGCCGCGCTGGAGGCGACCAACTTCCATCCCGGCCGCAGCGGCCGGGACCACCTGCGCGTCCTGTGTGATGCCGCCGGCATCCCGCACGCTCGGGCCGACGAGTTGCTCGAGCAGGTCGGCATCCCCGAGGCGGCCCGCCGGCGCGCCGGGGCCTACTCGATGGGCATGCGGCAGCGCCTCGGCCTCGCGGCCGCACTGCTGGGCGACCCGCAGGTGCTCATCCTGGACGAGCCGGCCAACGGCCTGGACCCGGAGGGCATCCGCTGGCTGCGCGGCTTCCTGCGCCACCTGGCCGGGACCGGTAAGACGATCCTCGTCTCCAGCCATCTGCTCTGGGAGGTCGAGCAGACCGTCGACGACGTGGTCATCATCGCCAACGGCCGCAAGGTCGCCCAGGGCGCCATCGCCCAGCTGCGCGGCGAGCCGAACACGCTGGTGCGCTCGACCGACCCGGAGGGGCTGCGCAGCGCGTTGCTCATCGGCGGGATGGTCGGCGAGCCGCAGCCGGACGAGGCCCTGGTCATCAAGTCCGGCGACCTGGCCCGGATCGGCCAGCTGGCCTTCCGCGGCGGCGTGCCGGTCACCGAGCTGCGGGCCATGTCCAGCGACCTCGAGGCGCTCTACTTCCGGCTCACCGAGGCACCCGACCACCGCAACCGCAACCTCACCCCCGAGGGTCAGGCCGCGGCCGGCCTGTCGCACGTCGGCACCCCCGCGGGTCCGCCGCACGGCGACGGGACCGGGATGCCGTCCGGCACCGCCCCGCCCGGCACCGCCCCGCCCGACACCGCCCCGGACGGGCCGGGGCCGCAGCCGGACCAGGGGCCGCCGGCCCCCATCGGCGCGCCGCGCCAGCCGGGCGCCGGCCCGGACGAGCAGGAGGGTCACCGATGATCGCCACGATCCGCGCCGAGTTGCGCAAGTTCTTCACCACCCGGATGTGGTGGGGCATGGCGATCGGCGTCGCGGTCGCGGCCGTCCCCTTCGCCGTGACCTTCGCGCTGCTGGCCGGCTTCGAGTTCGCGCCCGGCCAGCGCTCCCCCGGCCTGGACGACCCGGCCACCGTCCGCGGCATCTACACCAGCGGCCTGCAGATCGCCTATCTGCTGACGCTGGCGATCGGCGTCATGATGATCGGCTCCGAGTACCGCCACAAGACGATCACCAGCACCTTCCTGGCCACCCCCAAGCGGCTGCGGGTCATGGGTGCCAAGGTGGTGGCGCTGCTGGTCATCGGCGGGTTCTACGGGTTGATCTCGATGCTCGCCTCGGTGGTCAGCGGCGGGGCGGTCATCGTCATCAAGGGCTTCTCGCCGTTCCCGGACGCCTCGGTGCTGCGCACCCTCGTCCTGGGCCTGCTCGTGCTGGGCCTGTGGGCGCTCATCGGACTGGGCGCCGGCATCCTCATCCCCAACCAGATCGCCGCCCTGCTCATCGCCGTCGGTGTGGCCTGGATCGTCGAACCGATCGCCGGGCTCGTGCTGCGCTTCTGGGACTGGGGCGAGCAGGTCGCGATGTACCTGCCGACGTCGGCGACCCAGGCGATGATGGCCACGCCGTCGACCGGGATGGACGCCAACCCGGTCCAGTCCCTGCTGTGGTGGCAGGGGTCGCTCGTGCTGGTGGCCTACGCCGCCGTCATGGCGATCATCGGCTCGATCCTCACCAACCGGCGCGACATCGCCTGACCGCCCGCCCACCCGTGCCGACCGGTATGCCGCGCACCCCCCGGGGGGCGCGGCATACCGGTGTCCGTACCTGGACCCGCGCACTCATCCCGGACGGTAGGCTGACCCTCGACCGGGCCGCTCTGTCGTGCCCCGCGGCCGCACCCCCGGCGTCATCGTCGACGTGAGTGAAAGAGAGAGGCGAGGCACCCGTGCCAGACCAGGGCAAGCCTGACAACCCGATCGCCGCCTTCGGCCCCAACGAGTGGCTGGTGGACGACCTCTACGAGCAGTACCAGCAGGACAAGAACTCCGTCGATCGGGCCTGGTGGGACTTCTTCGCCGACTATCAGCCGGACCACTCCGCCCGGGCCGGCAACGGCGGCAACGGCGGTGCCCGAGGTGCCGCGCGCGCGGCGGCGCCGACC
>CAZYHR010000080.1:0-2700 GCA_964647395.1 uncultured Intrasporangiaceae bacterium
CGGCCCTCGTTGCCCGGGGTGACCCCGTCGCCGATGAGCATGAGTGAGGAGCGCACGTGGTCGGCGACGACCCGCAGGCGCACGTCGTCGGGGTGGCTCTCGGTCGAGGCGTGGCCGGAGTGGGCGCCGTAGACCTTGCCGGTCAGCTCGGCGGCCCGGTCGAGGACCGGATAGACCTCGTCGATCTCGTAGAGGTTGTCGACGCCCTGCAGGATCGAGGCGATGCGCTCCAGGCCCATGCCGGTGTCGATGTTCTTCTTGGGCAGGTCGCCGGCGATGTCGAAGTCCTGCTTGCTGCGCACCGCCGACAGCTCGTGCTGCATGAAGACGAGGTTCCAGAACTCCAGGAAGCGGTCCTCGTCGACGGCCGGCCCGCCGTCGGGGCCGTAGTCGGGGCCGCGGTCGTAGTAGATCTCCGAGCACGGCCCACCCGGGCCCGGCACGCCCATCGACCAGTAGTTGTCGGCCTTGCCGCGCCGCACGATCCGTTCGCTGGGGATGCCGGTCAGCGAGGTCCACAGCTCGATGGCCTCGTCGTCGTCCTCATAGACGGTGGCCCAGAGCCGGTCGCCGTCCAGGCCGAATCCGCCGCTGTCCTGGCTGCCGGTGGTCAGCGCCCAGGCCAGCTCGATCGCCCCGGCCTTGAAGTAGTCGCCGAACGAGAAGTTGCCGTTCATCTGGAAGAACGTGCCGTGTCGGCTGGTCTTGCCGACCTCGTCGATGTCCTGGGTGCGCACGCACTTCTGCACGCTCGTGGCCCGCGGCCAGGGCGGCGCCTGCTGGCCCAGGAAATAGGGCTTGAAGGGCACCATGCCGGCGTTGACGAACAGCAGGTTGGGGTCGTCGTAGAGCAGCGGGGCCGACGGCACGACCGCGTGCCCGTTGCTCTCGAAGAAGCGCAGCCAGCGGCGCCTGATCTCGGCGGTCTCCATGGGTGGTTCCTTGTCAGCGCGGTATGCCGCGGGCGCGGCATACGGGGTCGGAGGGGCTGGGCGGGGTGAGGGCTCGCGCGGCGGGCGGACCCGCGGGCCTCACCCCCGGCGAGCTCGCCAGCCGGTCGGGTCGTCGAGCAGGGCTCGGGTGGCGGCCGGGTCGAGCCGGGCGTCCGGGGGCGCCGGGTCCAGGCCGAGGGCGACCCGGAGCTCGTCCTCGCGGGTGGCCATGCCCTCGCGGACGTCGGTGGCCAGCGCGTCGAGTTGGCTGAGCAGTCCGGTGACCCGGTCGCCGAGTTCGCCCTCGCCGGTCAGCGCCCGGGCCAGCGCGATCAACGCGACCCCGGCCGCGGCTCCGGCGAGCACCGCGAGCAGCGGCTTCATGAGGCGTCCTTGGCCCGTCGGGCCGCCAGCGCGGAGCGCACCCCGTAGGAGAAGGCCGCGACCTTGACGACCGGCGCTCCGAGGGTGGCGGCGAACAGCGAGGTCAGCGCGCTGACGTTGGCGGTGACGGCGCTCAGGTGCGTGGTGACGGTGTCGATGCGGGCCAACTGCTCGTTGGTCGTCGAGACCGTCGTGGTGACCTCGCCGAGCAGCGGCAGGCTGCCGTCGACGACGCCCTTGACCCCGACGCGGGTCTCGTCGAGGATCTCGCCGGCCTTGCCGATGACCGACCCGAGCCGGACCACGAGATAGGCGAACGCCAGCGCGGCGACGACGCCGGCGAGGTCGCCGACGGTGACTGGCTCGATGCTCACCCGGTCACCCTACCCGGGCCGGTCCGGGCGCACCCCCGCCCGCGACCCGCCGCCACCCTCCCGGTGAAAACGGTTGCCTGGAACGTTTGCGGAAACCCTCCGCCCGCAAACGTTCCAGGCAACCGTTTTCACCGGGGGCTATGAGGTGACCTCGGCGACGAGGTTGGTGTTGATCTCCGGGAAGTGGCAGGCGATGACGTGCCGGCCGGCCCCGGGGGCGTCGTCGCCCCCGCCGGGCTTGTCCTCCAGCGGGGGCTCCTGCTCGGCGCACAGGTCCTGGGCCTTCCAGCAGCGGGTCCGGAAGCGGCAGCCGCTCGGCGGGTCGATGGGGCTGGGCGGGTCGCCCTGCAGCCGGATCCGCTCCTTGGGGGCGATGCCGCGGGCCACGTTGATGTCCGGGGCCGCGGACAGCAGGGCCTGGGTGTACGGGTGCTGCGGGATGCCGTAGATCTGCTGCTTGTCGCCGAGTTCGACGATCTTGCCGAGATACATCACCGCCACCCGGTCGCAGAAGTGCCGGATGACGCTCAGGTCGTGGGCGATGAAGATGAACGACAGGCCCAACTCGTGGCGCAGCCGGGACAGCAGGTTCATCACCTGGGCCTGCACCGACACGTCGAGGGCCGAGACCGGCTCGTCGGCGATGATGACCTTGGGCTCGACCGCGAGCGCCCGGGCGATGCCGATGCGCTGGCGCTGGCCGCCGGAGAACTCCGAGGGATAGCGGTTGATGTGCTCGGGGTTCAGCCCGACCAGCTCGAGCAGTTCCTGGGAGCGCTGCTTCTCCTTGCCCTTGTGCAGGCCGTGCACCCGCAGCGGCGTGGCCAGGATCGCGCCGACGGTCTGGCGCGGGTTGAGCGAGGAGTAGGGGTCCTGGAAGATCATCTGGATGTCGCCGCGCAGCGGGCGCAACTCGCGCTCGGACAGCCGGGCGATGTCGCGGCCCCGGAAGCGGATGACCCCGGCCGTCGGGGTCTCCAGCCGGGTCAGGCACCGGGACACCGTCGACC
>CAZYHR010000080.1:2710-7436 GCA_964647395.1 uncultured Intrasporangiaceae bacterium
TCCCGCAGCCGGACTCGCCGACCAGCCCCAGGGTCTCGCCCTCGGCCAGCTCGCAGGACACCCCGTCCACCGCCTTGACGGTGTTGCGGCTCATGGACAGGCCCTGCACCTCGCGCACGGCGAAGTGCTTGACCAGGCCCTCGACCTGCAGCAGCGGGGTCGTCGGGTCCGCGCTCATGAGACCGCCTCCGAGTCCTCGACGGGGGCGTCGGCCGGCTGCTCCTGGGCGACCTCGCGCAGCCAGTGCTCGGCGTTGTCGAGGTGGCAGCGGATCTGGCGCTGCCCGCCGATGTCGCGCAGCTCGGGCAGCTCGGTGCGGCACCGGTCGCCCGGCACGAACTGGCTCACCGTGCAGCGCGGGTGGAAGGAGCAGCCGCTGGGCAGGGTGACCAGGCTCGGTGGGCTGCCCTTGATGGTGCGCAGCTCACCCTGCTCCTCGGTCGCCGACGGCAGGCTCTGCAGCAGGGCCCAGGTATAGGGGTGCTGCGGGTGGGCCAGCACGTCCCGGGCCAGGCCGCGCTCGACGGCGCGACCGGCATACATGACCAGGATGTCGTCGGCCACCTCGGCCACGACCGCCAGGTCGTGGGTGATGAGCACGACCGCCGAGCCGAACTCCTGCTGCAGGTTGTTGATGAGATCGAGGATCTGGGCCTGCACGGTGACGTCGAGCGCGGTGGTCGGCTCGTCGGCGATGAGCAGCTTGGGGTCGTTGACCAGGCCCATGGCGATCATCGCGCGCTGGCGCATGCCCCCGGAGAACTCGTGCGGGTACATCTTGGCCCGACGCTGCGGGTTGGGGATGCCGACCAGTTCGAGCATCTCGACGGCCCGACGGTGGGCCACGGCCCGGGACACCTGGTGGTGGGCGCGATAGGCCTCGGCGATCTGGACGCCGACCTTGTAGAAGGGGTGCAGCGCCGACAGCGGGTCCTGGAAGATCATCGCCGCCGTGCGGCTGCGCAGTCCACGGACCACCGACTCCGACGCCCCGACGACCTCGGCCCCGTCCAGCAGGATCGACCCGGTGATGGTGCTGCGCTTGGGATTGTGCAGCCCCAGCACCGCCATCGACGAGACCGACTTGCCCGAGCCGGACTCCCCGACGATCGCCAGGGTGCGCCCGAGTCGAGCCTCGTAGGACAGGTCCTGCACGGCGTTGACCGCGCCCTCGTCGCTGGGGAAGCGCACGGACAGGCCGGTGACCTTGAGCACGACCTCGCCGGCCGGCTTCTCCGCCGCGACGACGCGCTGCGGCGCGGCCGCGGGCACCGGCCCCGGTTGCGGTTGGGCGCTCATGACAGCCGCACCCGCGGGTCGAGGATCGAGTAGGCGATGTCGACCAGGAAGTTCATGGTCACCACCAGCACGCAGCCGACCAACACCGTGCCCATGATGATCGGCAGGTCGTCGTTGCGCAGCGACTCGATGGCGAAGCGGCCGATGCCGTCGACGCTGAAGATCTGCTCGGTGATCAGGGTGCCGGACAGCAGGCCGGCCATGTCCAGGCCGAGGATCGTCACGACCGGGCTCAGCGCCGCGCGCAGCGCGTGCTTGTAGACCACCCGCTGCTCGCTGATGCCCTTGGACCGGGCCGTGCGGACGTAGTCCTGGGCCAGCGTGTCGACCATCGAGGCTCGGGCATAGCGGGTGTAGCCGGTCGAGTAGAACAGCCCGAGGATGATCGCCGGGGCGACCAGGCCGGCCAGCCAGGGCGAGATGCCGTCAGAGCGGCTCGCGTAGCGCGGCAGGATCGGATAGAGGACGGTGAAGTAGATGGCGAACAGCAGCCCGGAGACATAACTCGGGATCGCGCCGAACACCTGACTGAACCCGACGATGCCGCGATCGAGCGGGGTGCCGCGCACCCGGGCCGTGAACACCCCGGTGCCGACGCCGACGATGAGGAAGACGACCATCGTCATGAGTGCGAGCATGGCCGTGTTGGGGAAGCGCTGGAAGATCGCGTCCTTGACCTCGATGCCGGTCCGGAACGAGAAACCCAGGCAGGGCGCACTGCACTCCTTCGGCTGCCCGGACAGATAGACCGTCCGGCCGCCGACCAGGCCCTTGAAGTACTCGGCGAACTGCTCGGGCACCGGCCGGTCGGTGCCCAGGCTGCGCCGGATGTCCTCCAGGCGCTGGTTCGTGCAGCGGGTCTCGCCGCACATGGCCAGGGCCGGGTCGGCCGGACCTGCGAAGAAGAGCAGGAAGGTCGCGACCAGGACGACGAGGACGACGCTGAGCGCCATCGCCACGCGGCGCGCGATGTAGACGAGCATGGTTCCTCGCTGGGTCGGGACGGCGGGGTACGGACCCGGGGGCCCGCACCCCGCCCTCGGTCAGTGCGGTGCGGAGATCAGCGATCTTCGTCCGTCACTGGTCGACCCAGATGGCGTCCAGGATCGGCATCCCGTGGTTGGGGTCGTTGATGACGTTGTGGACCTTGGTGCCGAACAGGATGTTCGAGCGGTCGTAGTAGTAGGGCAGGGCCGGCAGGTAGTTCTCCATCAGCCACTTGTCGAACTTGCCCCACTCCGGGCCCTGCTCCTTGATGGAGAGCTTGAGGATGCGCTCCATCTCGGCATCGATCTTCGGGTCGGCGAGGTTGCCCCAGTTGGTGCCGCCCTTGTTGATCTGGGTCGAGCCCACCATGGGCGGGAAGATCGAGTCGGCCGACGGCCAGTCGAAGCACCACCCGGCGGGGCTCTGCAACATGTTGTGCGGGCCGTCCAGCTTGGCGATGAGCGTGCGCCGCTCGCGACCGGCCACACCCATGTCGGTGACCTTGAAGCCCGCCTCCTGCAGCTTGGTCTTGCGGACCTGGTTGACCTGCTGGGCGATGTTGCTCGGGTCGTCGTTGGTGTAGTAGTACTTCAGCTCGAACTCCTTGCCGGGGCCGTAGCCGGCGGCGGCGAGCATCTCCTTGGCCTTGGCCGGGTCACCGTTGCCGGTGCCGGTCAGCCCGGGCAGCTTGTAGTCGAGCCAGCCCGGGATCTGCGGCGGGACGAGCGTGCTGGCCGGGCTCTGCGACAGCGGCGTGGCCCCGGCCGCCTTGTTGAGGTCGTCGAACGGGTAGGCGATGGCCAGGGCCTTGCGCACCTCCATGGGGATCTTGCGGGTGTCCATGTTGATGGCGATGACACACGAGGACTGGCCGTTGATGAACTGGCTGGCCTTGGCGCCGGTGACCTGGTCGGTGAACTGCGCGTCGATGGCGTCCCAGTTGAGGGTCGTCGCGTCCGGGCCGTTGCTGGCCAGCACCGCCGCCTGGGTCTTGATCGTGTCCTGGCTGAACTTGAACACATAGTTGTCGACGTATGCCGTGCGGGCCGGGTCGGTCGCCGGGTCCCAGTTGGGGTTGCGCTTGAGCTTGAGCTCGCTGCCCTGGGTGAACGACTCGATGACGTAGGGCCCGGTCGACACGGCGGTGTTGCCGTAGTCCCTGGTCTTGGTGTCCTTGGCCTGCGGGATCGGCGAGACCTGGGTGAACGACGCGAAGTAGGGCAGCGTCTCCCAGCGCTTGATCAGGTGGAAGATCACCTGGTTGCCCTTGGCCTCGACGCCGGCGAAGGTGTCGCCGAACTGGTCGTTCCGCTTGGGGTCGTCCCACGGCCCCTCATAGGTGGCACCGTCCTTGAGGAAGTCGACCTGATAGGTCGGCCCGGTGTCGGTGAACGCGAAGGAGCGCTTCACGGCATACGCGATGTCCGCGGCGCTGACCGCGGAGCCGTCGGAGTACTTGATGCCGTCCTTGAGGGTGAACGTCCAGGTCAGGCCGTCCTCGGACACCTGGCCGAGGTCGGTGGCCAGGTCCGGCACGAGCACCTGCTTGCCGTTGCGGTGGATGAAGGCGGTGAGCGAGCGCTGGGTCAGCCGGGTCATGATCGCCCCGGAGTCCTGATAGAACTGCGCGCTCGGGTCCATGTCGGAGGGTGCGGTGGCATAGGCGACCGTCAGGGTGCCGCCCTTCTTGGCACCGGCGACCTCAGGGGCCGGGCCCTTGGCGGTGGGATCCAGGGCCGCCTCCGCGCCGGCGGCGGGCCCGGAGGCTCCGGTGTTGCCACCGGTCGAGCCGGGAGTGGACGACGACGGCGCCGAGCAGGCCGCAGTCAGGCCGAGTGACACCGCGGCTCCGACCGCGAGGACGTGGGTCCAGCGCATGGTTCATTCTCCTTGTGTGATGAGCCCTGGTGGGGTCAGGGCTGCGGGCCACCGGCAGCTCGCTGGCTACCGACGGGTATTGGGATCGAAGGCGTCCCGGATCGCCTCGCCGAGCAGGGTGAGGGCGAGCACGAGCAGGGCGATGGAGGCCACGGGTGGCCAGAGGAACAGCGGGTAGCGGGCGTAGGCGTGCTGGGCGTTGGAGACGGTGCGTCCCCAGGAGGGGGTGGGCTCGACCAGTCCCGCCCCGAGATAGGACAGGGCGGCCTCGGCCGAGATGTAGGCGGGCACGGCGATCGAGGCCGAGACGATGATCGGCCCGACCAGGTTGGGCAGGATCTCCCGGAACAGGATCTGTCGGGTCGGCACCCCGATGACCTTGGCGGCGCTCAGCGAAAATCCCGTTCACACCTCGCTCTGGGACCTGAAGAACGAAGTGGAGATGGGCCATATCCAGCTCTCGCGCCAGGCCGACCTGGTTGTGGTCTGTCCGGCCACGGCCGATCTCATGGCCAAGATGGCCCACGGCATTGCCGATGACCTGGCCACTACTCTGCTGCTG
>CAZYHR010000080.1:7446-14472 GCA_964647395.1 uncultured Intrasporangiaceae bacterium
GGCGGCTTGGACGAACTCGCGCTCGCGCAGCGACAGCACCTCGCCGCGCAGCAGTCGAGCGAGCTGGATCCAGCCGAAGAAGACGAGGATGCCGATGAGCACCCAGAACCGGATGCCCGAGGTCTGCTCGGCCGTGAGCACCTCGCCGGGCGCGGTGAAGCGCTTCTGGATGACCGGCACCAGGGCCAGCACCATGAGCAGGAACGGCAGGCTCAGCAGCACGTCGATGATCCAGGTGATGACCTTGTCCACCAGGCCGCCCAGATAGCCGGCCGCCAGGCCCATGACGATGCCGATGATCGTCGAGAAGGTCGCCGCGGTGAAGCCGATGATCAGCGACGGCCGGGCGCCGTAGGCCCACACGGCGAACAGGTCGCGGCCGGTGCGCGGCTCGACTCCGAACCAGTGCTGCGGGGTCGCCCCGATGATCGGGTAGGTGTCCATCGCCGAGATCAGCTCGGAGTGGTACTGGTTGAGTTCCTCGCCCTCGAGCTTGACCAGCAGGTCGGCGAAGACCGCGACGAGCACGAAGAAGACCACGACCACCACGCTGAAGATCGCGACCTTGTCCCGCTTGAGCCGGTCCCAGGCGATCTGCGACGGCGAGCGCCCGGACCGGCTGTCGACGACGACGTCGGCAGCGACGGCGAGACCACCGACTGGCTCGGTTGCCGGGGTCGACGCTCCCATCGTCAAGGGGCATGCTCCGTTCGGTCGGTCCTGCTGGTCCCGCCGCGACGGCCGCTCCCCCGCCCGGCTGCGCGTCACCTTGTCACATAACCGACCCGATGTGACGACCTCGCTCCCGGCTCGATGGCAAATCGTTACCGTCCCGTAGCCTCCGCCGACGAACTGCCCGCCACCGCATCGGACGCCCGGAAATCCCACTCCCTGGACACTGCGCTCGGCATCCGAGACCGCACGCTGGCGCGCCTCGGCCCGGGGGTCACTCGCCCTCGTCGGCGCCCCGCAACCGGGCGCGCAGCCAGGCCCAGCGGGCCTGCAGCCGCTGCTCGAACCCGCGGTCGGTCGGCCGGTAGTAGTCGGCGCTGCCGGCCAGGTCGTCCGGCAGATACTGCTGCGCCACGACCCCCTCCGGATGGTCATGGGCATAGCGGTATGCCGCGGCCCCACCCGCGCGGCCCGCGCCCCGCTCCGCCTCCCGGACCGACCGCGCGACGCGCGCCGCGGCGGCATACCCACTGCCGCGCAGGTGCGCCGGTACCGGCCCGCCGCGACCGGCCCGGACGTCGGCGATCGCCGCGTCGATGCCGAGATAGGCCGCGTTGGACTTCGGCGCGAGGGCGATGTGGACGACCGCCTGGGCCAGGATGATCCGGGCCTCGGGCAACCCGATCTGGGCCACGGCGTGCAGCGCGGCGACCGCGGTCTGCAGGGCGGTCGGGTCGGCCAGGCCGACGTCCTCGCTGGCCGCGATGACGACCCGGCGGGCGATGAACCGCGGGTCCTCGCCGGCCTCGAGCATCCGGGCCAGATAATGCAGGGCGGCATCGGCGTCGGAGCCGCGCATCGATTTGATCAGCGCGCTGGCCACGTCGTAGTGCTGGTCGCCGGCCCGGTCGTAGCGCACCGCCGCCTGCGCCACCGCCTGCTCGACCTGGGCCAGGGTGATCGGCACCGGGCCGGAGCGGTCCGCGCCGATCGGCTCGGCGTCCAGCGCCACGCCGGCGGCCGCCTCGAGCGCGGTGAGGGCCCGGCGGGCGTCGCCGCCGGCGACCCGGACCAGGTGGTCGCGGGCGGCGCCGGCGAGGGTCACCGCGCCGTCGAGGCCGCGCGGTTCGGTCACCGCGGCGTCGAGCACCGCGGCGAGGTCGGCGTCGTCGAGCGGCACCAGCGCCACGAGGATCGAGCGGGACAGCAGCGGCGCGACGACCGCGAAGGAGGGGTTCTCGGTCGTCGCGGCGACCAGGATGACCTGGCGGTGTTCGACGCCGGGCAGCAGCGCGTCCTGCTGGGCCTTGGTGAAGCGGTGGATCTCGTCGAGGAACAGCACGGTATGCCGCCCGTAGAGGTCCCGCTCGCGGGCGGCCGCGTCCATGACGGCCCGGACGTCCTTGACGCCGGCGGTGACGGCGGACAGTTCGACGAACCGGCGGTCCGCGGCTGTCGCGACGAGGTGGGCCAGGGTCGTCTTGCCGGTGCCGGGCGGGCCCCAGATGATCGCCGAGATCGGCCCCGCCGGCCCGGCCGCGCCCTCGACGAGGCGACGCAGCGGGCTGCCCGTCCGCAGCACCGCGGCCTGGCCGCGGACCTCGGCGAGGGTGCGTGGCCGCATCCGCACGGCCAGCGGGGGGCGCACGTCGGCGGCTCCCGACGCCCCCGCCCCGGCGACCGAGAAGAGGTCTCCCGCGTCGCCGGGTCCGGCCGGTCGGGACTGCACGGCG
The DNA here is from genome assembly GCA_964647395.1 of uncultured Intrasporangiaceae bacterium. GTDB lineage: Bacteria > Actinomycetota > Actinomycetes > Actinomycetales > Dermatophilaceae > Phosphoribacter. Next base: position 9,852 of record CAZYHR010000080.1, read on the forward strand.
ATCACCTCCGGGTGAGAGGCTATCCGCTGTGAGCCGCCCCCCGACGTCCCCACCGACGCGGTTGCATCGTTGGGGGCGCCTTGCCGCGCGCCGGCCGTGGCGCTTCGTCGTCGCCTGGGGGTTGCTCACCGGCGTTGCCTTCGCGGTGGCGGTGGCGGGGCTGGGCGGGGGCGGGTCGCTGTTCAGCCGGCTGCACAACAGCGAGCCGGGCGTGGCCGGCGAGTCCAACGCCGGGCGGGCGATCATCACCGCCGCCGACCCCGAGGCCAGCAGCGTCATGCTCACCGTCGACGGGGTCGACGTCGCGTCCCCGGCGGTCGCCCAAGCCGTCGTCGCGGCGACCCTGGACCTCATGGCCCTCGACGGGGTCGCCCGGGTGGTCAACCCCTACGTGCTGCCTCAGGGTCCGGCCGACCCGATGGCCGCGATGTTCCTGGCCCGCAGCGACCCGGCCCACGGGTTCATCGTGGTGACCAGCCTCAAGCCCGAGCTCGACGGCGCCGCGGAGGACCGGGCCGAGCAGCGGGTGCGGGCGGCATACGCCTCGTTGGCCACGGCGCTGCCCGGCTCGCGGACGACAACCGGCTCGGGCAGTGAACTGTTCACCCAGATCACCCACCAGATCGAGGTCGACCTGCGCACCGGCGAGGGCATCGCCCTGCCGATCAGCTTCGTCGTCATGGTCATCGTCTTCGGCGGGTTCATCGCCGCCGGCATGCCGATCCTCGGGGCGATCGCCTCGATCGGCGGGGCCCTGGCGGCGCTCTACGGCTTCTCCTACCTGCTCGACCTGGACGCCTCGGTCGTCAACGTCGTCACCCTGCTCGGGCTCGCGCTGTGCATCGACTACGGGCTGCTGGTCGTGTCTCGGGCCCGCGAGGAGTTGCGGGCCATCGCGCAGGGCCGGCCGGCGCGCGAGCTGACCCGGCCGCAGGTCGAGCAGGCGGTGGCGCGCACCGTCGCGACGGCCGGGCGCACCGTGCTGTTCTCCGGGCTGACCGTGGCCATCTCGCTGGCCGGGCTGCTCGTCTTCGAGGCGCCGATCATCCGGGCCGTCGCGGCCGCGGGGGTCTCGGTCGTGCTCATCGCGATGACCGTCGGGCTGACCCTGGTGCCGGCGCTGTGCGCGGTCGCCGCGCACCGGTTGCTCGGCCGGGGCACCGAGATCGCGCCGGACGAGGGGGTGTTCTCCCGGCTGGCGCGCGCGGTGCGCCGGGTGCCCTGGGTCGTCGTCGTCACCGGCTCGGCGCTGCTCATCGTGCTGGCCCTGCCCACCCTGTCGATGCGGATGACCTCCTCCGGCGCCCAGCTCATGCCGGTCGGCTCGGGCCAGCGCGACTTCTTCGACCGGCTCGATCGCGACTACCCGCTGCTCACCGCGCCGTCGGTCACCGTCGTCACCCGCTCGTCCGTGGCCGAGGCCCGGGCCTACGCCGACTCGACGGTCGCCCGGCTGCCGCACGTCGCCACGACCGAGGTGCACAGCCTCGGCGCCGAGCACGCGGCCATCGCAGTGCGGGTGCAGGACGGTGACGCGCTCGGCGACCAGGCCCGCCAACTCGTCGGCGACCTGCGCGCCAACCGGCCGGCCGACATGCAGAGCTGGGTGTCGGGGCAGGCCGCCGGGCTGGCCGACTTCACCGCCTCGATCCTGGCCCGGGCCCCGCTGGCCGGGGTGCTGGTCGTCCTGGCGACCTTCGTCCTGTTGTTCCTCATGACCGGCTCGGTCGTCATCCCGACCAAGGCGCTGATCCTCAACGTGCTCTCGCTGGGGGCCTCGCTCGGCTTCGCCACCTGGGTCTTCCAGAACGGCCACCTGCAGGAGGTCCTCGGCTTCACCTCGGTCGGGGCGATCGAGTCGATCATCCCGCCGCTCGTGCTCGCCTTCGGTTTCGGGCTGTCGATGGACTACGAGCTGTTCCTCATCTCCCGGATCGCCGAGCTCTATCACGCCGGCGAGACCAACGACCGGGCGGTCGAGCTCGGCCTGCAGCGCTCCGGCCGGATCATCACCTCGGCGGCGCTGCTGGTCATGATCGTCTTCGGCGGCTTCGTCGCCGGCAAGCTGCTCATCATCAAGCAGATCGGGGTGGCGCTGACCGCCGCGGTGATCCTCGACGCGACGATCGTGCGGATGCTGCTCGTCCCCGCGACGATGACGATCCTCGGCCACCGCAACTGGTGGGCCCCCGGCCCGCTGCGCCGCTGGCACGCCCGCCACGGCATCACCGAATGACCCGGTGGACACGGTGGCCCGGGACGTTCGCCGGCGGATCTGCCGGTCCGCCGCGGGCCCGGGTCAGCGGGCCACCCAGCCGGTCAGCGCCTCCCGCAGCTGCCCGGAGAAGGGCAGGTCCGCGTTGTAGCGGGTCGGGTCGCGGGACGGGTCCTGCTTGAGCGTGTGCGCGACCCCGGGCAGCGTGACGAAGGTGACCTGGCTGGTGGCTCGCTGCGCGGCGGCAGCCAGGCCCTGGACGTCGGAGCACGGCACCTGCACGTCGGCCTCGCCGCACGCGATGAGCACCCGCGTCGCGGCGGGCAGCGCCGCCGCCACGTCCCGCGCGTCGATGGCGTCCTCGCTGCGCAGATAGCGCAGCAGTTGCGGGGCGAACAACGGCGCCAGGGTCGGCGGCAGGTCGGGCGGCAGCGGGGTGCCGGCCCGCACCGCGGCGATCGCCGCGCCGAGACTGCGCCGATAGGCCGCGGCCTGCTCGGCGTCCAGTTGTCCGGCCCGTTCGGCCGCGGCGACCTGGGCCTCGATCTGCGCCGACAGCAGGTCGAGCAGCCGTCCGGACAGCGGCGCCAGCGCGACGACCCCGGTCACCGGCGGCGGCGGTGCCGCGGCGGTGCCCGGTCGGCCCGCGGCGACGAGCAGCGCGAACAGCCCGCCCTCGCTGTGCCCCAGGACCATGAGCCGGCCCCGGTCGACGCCGGGCTGCGCGGCCAGGTGCGCCAGCGCCAGGACGTTGACCCCGAGGTAGTCGTCGACGGTGAGCTGGGCCAGCGAGGTCTGGGTCATCGTGCCCAGCCCGGTGCGGCCCGACCCGAGCTTGTCGTAGCGCAGCGTCGCCACCCCGGCGGCGGCGAGCCAACGCGCCACCGGCACGAGGGTGTTCATGCTCGGCAGGGCGGGCGGCTGGTTGCCGTCGCGGTCGGCCGCCCCCGACCCGCCGATGACGAGCAGCGCCGGCAGGCCGGGCGGCGGCGTGGCCGGGTGGGTGTAGGTGCCGTAGAAGGTGCCCAGCGGGGTGCCGAAGCTCGTGTCGCTCTCGACCCAGCCCTGCGGCAGGTCCGGGATGTTCGGCACCGCGGCCGGGCCGGTCGCGCTCGGGGTGGCTGCCGCGGGGCTCGCCGGCGGGGCGGCCGGCGGAGCCGTCGAGCACGCCGCCAGCAGAGCGGTCAGCAGCGCGAGCAGCCCGGCGCCCCACGGTCGCGGGCGGGATCTGCGGGTGCGGTCCACACCAGGACGCTACCGCCCCGCCCGGTATGCGGCCCGCACCGGACGGTGCCCCGGCGCGGCCCGGTGCCGGGCGGCATACCGAGGCGTCAGCCCGGCTCGGTGTCGCCGGCGGGTGGCTCGGGCACCGCGTCGACGCCGGCCTCCTTGCGCTGCTCGGGCGTGATCGGGGCGGGCGCGCCGGTCAGCGGGTCGTAGCCGCCGCCGGACTTGGGGAAGGCGATGACGTCGCGGATCGACTCCGCGCCCGAGAGCAAGGCGCAGATCCGGTCCCAGCCGAAGGCGATCCCGCCGTGCGGGGGTGCCCCGAATTGGAAGGCGTCCAGCAGGAAGTGGAACTTCTCCTGGGCCTCCTCCTTGGACAGCCCCATGACGGTGAAGACCCGCTCCTGGACGTCGCGCCGGTGGATACGGATCGAGCCGCCGCCGATCTCGTTGCCGTTGCACACCATGTCGTAGGCGTAGGCGAGCGCCGACCCGGGGTCGAGGTCGAAGGTGTCGACGAACTCGCGCTTGGGCGAGGTGAAGGCGTGGTGCACGGCGGTCCACGCGCCCGACCCGACCGCGACGTCGCCGGCCGCGACCGCCTCGCCGGCCGGCTCGAACAGCGGAGCGTCGAGCACCCACAGGTGGCTCCACGACCCCTGCGGGATCAGCTCGCAGCGGCGGGCGATCTCGAGCCGCACCGCGCCGAGCAGCGCCCGCGACGGCTTGGCCGCGCCGGCCGCGAAGAAGATGCAGTCGCCGGGGGCGGCCCCGACGTGTGCGGCCAGCCCGGCCGCCTCGGTCTCGGAGAGGTTCTTGGCGACCGGGCCGCCGAGCGAACCGTCTTGCTGCACAAGGACATAGGCCAGCCCCTTGGCACCGCGCTGCTTGGCGAAGTCCTGCCAGGCATCGAGCGTCCTGCGCGGCTGGTCGGCGCCGCCGGGCATGACGACCGCCCCGACGTAGTCGGCCTGGAAGACCCGGAAGCCGGTGCCCGAGAAGTAGTCGGTGCACTCGACGAGTTCCTGCCCGAAGCGGTCGTCGGGCTTGTCGGTGCCGAACCGCGCCATCGCCTCGGCATAGGTCAGCCGGGGCAGCGGGGTCGGGATCTCGTGCCCGATGAGCCGCCACAGCCCGACGACGATCTCCTCGCCGAGGGCCAGCACGTCGTCCTGCTCG
>CAZYHR010000081.1:0-10709 GCA_964647395.1 uncultured Intrasporangiaceae bacterium
GTGGCTGGCAGATCAGACCGCGTGGAGCACCCCGAACGAGGTCGAGTCACCCCCCGTGGGCCGGGCCACCTGGCGGGAATCTCGAGACGGCCACGCACACCGATGACGCGCTGCACCAGGAAGACGACGACAGGCGACACGCACCCCCGCTCTCAAAGGGGGCGGCGAAGCCAGCGCAGTCAGCGCAGTCAGCGCAGTCAGCGCAGCCGGCACACACCCGGCACGGCCGGCAGGCGTTCGACGCCGTCGCCGAACTCAGAACGGGTCGACTCAGGCGACCCAGGACCCCGGCCTCGCTCACCACCCCGGGACCGCGGCTGACCGGGCTCGACCCCTCAACCAGCCAGGGCCAGGACGAACGGCAGCACGGCCGGAGCGCCTCCTGAGCGCAGGGCCCGGGCGGCGACGGTGAGCGTCCAGCGCGAGTCGGCGAGGTCGTCGACGAGCAGCACCGGCCCGGTCCGGGCGGCCAGGTCGGCGGCGAGTTGCGGGCCCACGGCCAGCCGGCCCCAGACCCCGGCCAGCCGGAACGCCGAGTTGCCGCCCGGTGCGCCGGTCGGCCCGCCGTCGACCAGCTCGAGGGTGCCGAGCAGCGGCAGCCGCCCGATCTGCGCGAGGGCCGTCGCGAGCGACCCGACGAGTTGCGGGTGCCGGCGCGAGGGCAGGGCCACCACGCCGACCGGGCGCTGCTGCCAGCCCCACTCGGCCAACACCCGCACGCAGGCGTGCACGATGTCGTCGGGCACCGGCGCGTCCGGCGCGCGCAGCAGGCCGCGCAGCCGGGTCCCCCAGCCCAGGTCGCTGAGCCGCGCCAGCGCCCGGCCCTCGGCCATCGCCTCATCGGCACCGAGCCGCCCGCGCACCGGCACGCCGAGCCGGTCCATGCCGGTCGGCCACTGCGCGCGCGGCGCGAGCGCCACCCCGGCCCGGGCCAGCGTCGCACGGGCCGCGCCGGTGGCCGCCTCGGGGACGTCGGCGGCATACCACGGGCCGGCGCAGCCGTCGCACCGGCCGCAGGACGCCGCGGTCGGGTCGTCGAGCGCGTGCTGGAGGAACTCCATGCGGCAGCCGCCGGTCGCCTCGTAGTCGAGCATGAGTTGCTGCTCGTGGCGCCGCGCCTCGGCGACCCGGTCGTAGCGCTGCGCGTCATAGGCCCACGCCACCCCGGTGCCGACCCAGCCGCCCGGCACCCGCTGCACCGCACCGTCGACGTCGAGCACCTTGAGCAGCAACTCCAGCCGGGTGCGCCGGATGTCGACCGCGGTCTCGATGGCGGCCGTCGACAACGGCCGGCCCGCCTCGGCGAGGACCTGCAGCACCCCCTCGGCCTGGTCCTGCCGGGGCATCGACACCGACGCGAAATAAGCCCAGATCTCCCGATCCTCCGGCCCGGGCAGCAGCAGCACGTCGGCTCGCTCGGTGGCCCGGCCCGCGCGCCCGATCTGCTGGTAGTAGGCCACCGGCGACGACGGCGCGCCCAGGTGGACGACGAAGCCGAGGTCGGGCTTGTCGAAGCCCATCCCGAGCGCCGAGGTCGCCACGAGCGCCTTGACCCGGTTGTCGCGCAGCGCCGCCTCGAGCCGCTCCCGCTCCGCCGGGTCGGTGCGCCCGGTGTATGCCGCGACCTCGTGCCCGGCCTCGCGCAGCGCCACCGCGAGGTCTTCGGCGGCGGCCACCGTGAGCGTGTAGACGATGCCGCTACCGGGCAACTCGCCCAGATGCGCGAGCAGCCAGCCGAGCCGCCGCTCGGGACCCATGCCCGGCAGCACCCCGAGGCGCAGCGAGTCGCGGGCCAGCCCACCGCGGATCGTCGTGATGCCCGCGCCACTGCCCCGGGCCAGCTGCTGCTCGACGTCGGCGACCACCCGCGCGTTGGCGGTGGCCGTCGTCGCGAGCACCGGGGTGCCCTCGGGCAGGGCGGAGAGGACGTCGGCGATGCGCCGGTAGTCGGGCCGGAAATCATGCCCCCACTCGCTGACGCAATGCGCCTCGTCGACGACGAGTAGCCCGGCGCGGCGCACCAGGTCGGGCAACTGCTCGGCCCGGAACGACGGGTTGTTGAGCCGCTCCGGGCTGACCAGCAGCACGTCGACCGCGTCGGCCCGCAGCGCCGCGGCGACCTGCGGCCAGTCGGTGGTGTTGGCGGAGTGCATCGTCACCGCGCGGATGCCGGCCCGCTCGGCCGCAGCGATCTGGTCGCGCATCAGCGACAGCAGCGGCGAGACGATGACCGTCGGTCCGTGCCCGGCCGCTCGCTGCAGCGTGGTCGCGACGAAGTAGACCGCCGACTTGCCCCACCCGGTGCGCTGCACGACCAGCACCCGCCCGTGGTCGCGCACCAGGGCGAGCACCGACTCGAGCTGGCCCTCGTGGAACTCGGCGTCGTCGCGGCCCACCAGCCGGCGCAGCGCCGCGAGCGCCTGGCTGGCCGGGTCGGTGGTGGTCGGCATACCAGACACCGTATGCCGCCCCACCGACAGCCCTCGGCGGCGCGGCTGCCAGCGCAGTCGCCCCCACTCGAGGCCGCCGCAGCGCAAGGCCCACCCACCCGGCGGCCGATCGCGACCCTTCGGCGGATGTGCGGCTCGGGCCGGGCTGCCTAGCCTGACCGAATGCCGGTGCTCGAGATCACCACGGAGCAGCAGGCGCGTGACCTGGCACGCCGCCTGCAGCGTCCGGGTCGGCAGCAGCCGGTGATCGTCGTGTCGACCGCCGCGGGCCGCAGCCAGCCCTACGTCGACGTCGCGCAGATCGAGCGCGACACCCGGGGCCTGTGCGAGGTGGCGCAGTTGCCGACCGGGCCGGTGTCCTGGGCCTATTCGCGGGAGCTGCCGGACGGCTGCCAGGTCTACGGCGGCGCCTCGCGGGTCTATCCGGTCGACCTCGGCTGGGTCCACGACGTGCGCCGCGCACCGTTGCGCTTCGCCTATTCCGTCGCCGAGGGCGACCGGGTCACCGGCCAGCTGATCAGCGACGCCCTGACCGCGGCCGCCCACGCCGGCACCGGCCACGGCCCAGCAAGCCCGCGGCGCGCCGGCGCCCGCGTCGTGCGCGGAACGGTCCACGGCACGATCGGCACGCGCGGCCTCGTCGACGTCGGCAGGATGCTGCCCGCCACGGTGTGGCCCGAGCTGGTCGTGCCCGGCGTGCCGATCGAGCGGCTGCTGCGCAAGGGGATGACGGTGACCGGCACGCTGGACCTGCAGGCGCACCGGCTCGACCTGTCCGGCGCGGTCCGGACGGCGGACGAGGCCCTCGCGGCATACCCACCGGGCAGCCGGCTGCTCGCGACCGTCGCCTCGGTCAGCCGCGCCGAGCTGCAGGTCCGGTTGTTCCCGGGTGCCCAGTGCCCGGCCACGGTCGCGACCGGCGAGCACCCGACCGACCTGCTCAGCATCCTCACCGTCGGCGAGGTCGTCGGCGTCGAGCTGACCGGGCCGGTCGGCCCGGACCTGGCCGCCGTGCTGCTCGACGACATCGACCTGACCGAGCTCACCGCCCCGGCCGTGCTGCCCGACGGGCCGCCCTGGCTGGTCCCGCCGACTCCCCCGCCCCCGGAGACCGAACCCGCCGAGGACGCCGACGACGAGCTCGGCCTGCTGCCGGCCGCAGGCCTGTCCGGCTCCGACGTCGGGCTCGCGCTGCAGGTCGAACACGAGGCGTTGCGCGCCCGGCTGGCCCAGGCCGAGCGGCGCATCGCCCGGCTCGAGACCGAGCGGGCGCAGGCCCGCAGCCGCCTGCGCAAGACCCAGGCCGAGCTGCGCTCGGCCGAGCGGGACCGGGACACGGCACGCGCCGGGTTGCTGCCCCGGGGGGCGTTCGCGACCGAGGAGGAGTGGCTGCGCTTCGGCGCCCGGCACGCCTGGGCGACCCGCACCACGGCGAACGACAAGCGCGATCACCCGTGGCGCGACTTCGCCGTCGGCCCCGACTTCCTGGACAGCTGGAACGCCCTGGAGGGCATCGCCCCCGACAAGGTCGTCGAGGTGGTCGCCGACGTCGCCTCCGGCCGGGCCGACACCATGCCGGTCTACGAGATGCACCAGCTGCGGAGCGGTCCGGGAGGGGACGACCCGCCGGTGACCCGCTCCTCCGGCGAGACCTGCTGGCGGGTCGCGCTGCAGCGCAACACCCCCGCCGCCCGCCGGCTGCACTTCTGGCGCCGGCACGACGGCACCGTCGAGTTGTCCAGCGTCCGGCTGCACGACGACTTCCGGCCCTGACCGGCCGGGTCAGCGACCGCGCAGCGCCGATCCGCGGGCCCAGGCGGCCGACAGGCCGCAGCCGAGCAGCATCGACCCCAGCATGGCCAGGAACCCGACGTTGAGCACGAAGTAGAGCGCCCGACCAACGGTGCTCGGCACCGCGCCGACGACGCGGGCGACCAGTGCCGGGTCGACGAACACGACGATCGACAGGCCCAGGACGAGCAGGCCGCAGACGGTCGCCCCGACGCCGGACAGCCGCCCGAGCAGACCCCACAGCACGGCTGCGACGACGGCCAGCAGCAGCCCCCCGGCAAAGGTGGCCACGGTCTGTGGAGGGCGGCTCATGGTCACCAGGAACAGCGACCAGGCATAGCCGACGAGCCCTGCGGCGACCAGTGTCAGCGGTAGGAGCAGCACCAGGGCGAGCAGCAGCGACCCCAGCCGCGCCCCGGCCCCCGGCCCTCGCCGTGGCGCGGGGGGCGGCGACGGCGGCCCCGGATACTGCGAGCCGGCCGGCCCGGGCCAAGCCGCACCGAGCGGCTGGTAGCCGCCGTGGGCGGCATACGTCGGTGGGCCCTGCACCTGGATCGGGCGGGTCGGGTCGGACATGCCAACAGCCTAGGTGCGTCCCGGTGCCGTCGCCCGGGCCGGCCGGCCACGGCGCGGCGAGCAGGGTGGACGAGCCGGTCGATACGCCGGATCCTGTGCCCGCTCACCGTGCGGTGACCGGGCGGCGGTCATCCATCTCGGCCGGTCATCGCTGACCGGCTCCAGCGCTCTACCCGTCGGCTCGGGCGGGCCGCCCTCGGACGCCGACTGTCTGAGCTTGCTCCAGGTGGGGTTTGCCGAGCCGACCTGGTCACCCAGGCCGCTGGTGGTCTCTTACACCACCGTTTCACCCTGACCCCGCCGCCTACCGGCGGACCGGCGGTGCGGCGTGGCGGTCTGTTCTCTGTGGCACTGTCCCGCGGATCGCTCCGGGTGGCCGTTAGCCACCACCCTGCCCTGTGGAGTCCGGACGTTCCTCGGCACCCTGGCTGGGTGACGCGACCGCCTGACCGACTCGTCCACCCCCCAGTCTACCGGCGGTGGTCGCCAGGGGGGCTCGGTCGGCCGCCACCGCGGTCCGGCCCGGTGTTCAATGGTCGGATGGTCGACCATCCGCGGCCCGCCGACCGGTCCGGCCACTCCCCCGGTATGCCGCCCTACCGCAAGCAGCGGCGCGGCGCACCACCGGGCTACTTCCGTTGGGAGGCCCTGGGGCTGGCCTGGCTGGCCGCGGCCGAGGCCGACGGCGGGGCACCGGTCGTGCCGGTCCTGCAGGTGGCTGACGATCATCTCGACCTGGTCAACCTCAGCCGGGCGGCACCGACCCGGCAAGCGGCCGAGGCTCTCGGCCGCGGCCTGGCCCGCACCCACGCCGCTGGGGCGGCGGCCTACGGCGCCGGCCCACCGGGCTGGGCCGGGGACGGCTTCTTCGGGCCGTTGTCCGACCCGCTGCCGCTGCGGCTCACCGCACAGTCGGCCTGGTCGGCGCACCTGCGGCACAACCTGGTCGGCCCAATCGTCGCGCGCTGCCGGGACGCCGGAGTGTTCGACGCGGCGGGCGCGGCGCTGCTCGAGCGGGCGGCCGATCGGGCCGGGGAACTGGACCCCGGCGAGCCTCCGGCCCGGATCCACGGCGACCTGTGGTCGGGCAACGTCCTGTGGACGGCCGCCGGCGCGACCCTCATCGACCCGGCGGCGCACGGCGGGCAGCGCGAGGCCGACCTGGCCATGCTCGACCTCTTCGGGGCGCCGCACCTCGGGGTGACGGTCGCGGCCTACGACCAGACCGCGCCGCTGGCCCACGGCTGGCGCGACCGGGTCGGGCTGCACCATCTCCATCCGCTGGCCGTGCACGCCCTGCTGTTCGGCGGTGGCTACCCCGCGCAGACCCTGGCGACCGCCCGGCGCTACACCTGAACTGCCCTGCGGGTCAACCGGATCGGCCGACCAGCTCGAGCTCGAGCCGGCCGGTCGCGACGTCGGCCCCGGCAACCAGCACGGACACCTCGTCGCCGGCCCGCGCCTGCCCGTGGGCCGGGGCCAGCACCGCCGGGTCGGTGAGCTGGACGATGACCCGTTGCCTGGTGGTGAGGTCGACGACCCAGGCCGGCAGCACCGAGCCCACCGCCGGGCGCAGCGCCGCCGCCTCCACCGCGTCGACGCAGGCCCGCTCGACCGCGGAGGCGCGCCGGTCGGCCTCGCGCATCGTGTCCGGCAGCCCGGCCAGCGCGGCGCGCGCCCACTCGGGCACCGGCTGGCCCGCGGCGAGCGCGGCGCACACGACCAGGCCGAAACGATCGACCAGCCGGCGCAGCGGCGCGGTGACGTGGGCATACGGCGCGGCCACCGCGGCGTGCTCCCGCTGGGCCGGCAGGGTCCCGTCGAAGGGGGTGTAGCCGGCCCCGCGGAACAGCCCGGTGGCCTCGTGGACCAGGGCCAGGTGTCGGGGGTCGTCCCGCTCGAGGGTGCGCAGGAAGTCGCCGTAGCGCAGCCCGTCCGGCCAGGGCACCCCCAGCGCCCGGGCCTGCCGCCGGAAGCGCCGCACGACCTCCGGCTCGGGCGCCGGCAGGGTGCGCAGGATGCCCACGCCGCCGTCGAGCATGATCCGCGCGGCGGCCATGCCGGTCATCAGCGAGATCTGCGCGTTCCAGTCCTCGGCGGGCAGCGGCGGCCGGTACTGCAGCAGGTAGTGGCCGGCCGCGTCGTGCACGACCTGCTGCTCGGGCATCGGCAGCGAGGCCCCGCCCCGCTCGGACTCCAGCGCCAGCCGCCGCTCGCCGATCTCGCGCAGCAGCCCGATCCGCGGGTCGGGGGTGCCCGCGTCGCACTGGGCCTGCACGGTCGCGTAGTCCAGCCGCTCGACGCTGCGCACCCGGGCCGGAGCCACCGTCGCGGCGGTCACCGCACCGGCCGCGTCGAGCGTGAGATCCCACACGTATGCCGGCCGCACCCGGCCCGGCAGCAGGCTCGCCGCGTCCTCGGACAGGCTCGGCGGATGCAGCGGCGCGCGGCGGTCCGGCAGATAGACGGTCAGTCCCCGGGTGCGCGCCTCGGTGTCGAGCGCCCCGCCGGGCCGCACGAAGGCCGGCAGGTCGGCGATCGCGTAGCGGACCCGATAGCCCGGGCCGGAGCGCTCGAGGTGCATCGCCTGGTCCAGGTCCATCGAGCCGGGCGGGTCGAGGGTGACGAACGGCAGGTCGGTGAGGTCGACCTCGGGCAGCTCCAGTTCCCCGGCGGCCCGGTCGGCCTCCTCGAGCACCGGCGCGGGAAACCGCCCGGGCACGTGCAGCTCGTCCCGGATCGCCGCGAACCGCTGGGCCAACGAGCCGGGCTCGACCGCGCTCGACGTGTCCGGTGCCGCTGGGACGTAGCGGACGTGGCGGGTCGGCATGGAGCCCACCCTGCCAGATCTACGACTCGTCGGGGCCGGCGTGCACCGGCGCGGGCAGGTCGAGGGGCTCGGGGGTGCCGGTGCGTGGGTAGAACAGCTCGGTCAGGCCCGCGCCGAGGGCGGCGCCGAGCAGTTGGGCGGCGATGAACGCGGGGACGTCGACCGGGCTGATGCCGGAGAACGTGTCGCTGATCGAGCGGCCGATCGCGACCGCGGGGTTGGCGAAGGAGGTCGAGGAGGTGAAGAAGTAGGCGGCGCCGATCCAGGCGGGGACCAGGGCGGGACCGAGCCGGCCCAGGCCGGTGCGGGTCAGGGCGCCGATGAGGGACACCAGGCCGGCGGTGGCGATGACCTCGCCGAGCCACTGACCCAGCCCGGTGCGCTGCTTGGTCGAGAGCGTCGCCACCGGGAGGGTGAACATCAGGTGCGCGACGGCCGCGCCCGCGAGACCGCCGAGGACCTGAGCGGTGACGTACAGCCCGGCTTCGCGGCGGCGCATCTCGCCTCGGGCCGCAGCGACGAGGGTGACCGCGGGGTTGAAGTGGGCACCGGAGATCGGTCCGAGGGACCAGATGAGCACGGCCAGGGCAGCAACGGTGGCGACCGCGTTGATGAGCAGTTGGAGGCCGACGTCGGTCGTCAGGCGGGTGGCCATGATGCCGGAGCCGACGACGGCGGCCACCAGGGTGGCCGTGCCGACGCCCTCGGCGGTGGCTCGCCGGGCGGCGGGGTGGGCGGGTTCGGTCATGGCTGGGTCGGGTCCTCGCGGCGGGCTCGGTCAGGGGGTGGTCAGCAGCAGGTGGCTGCGCCGGGCTCCGGCAGGTCCAGGAAGGCCTTGACGCCGGTGAGGGATTCGGGGCGGACCGTCCAGTGCACCCAGCGGCCCCGCTTCTCGCGGTCGACGAGGCCGACCCGGTGGAGCTTGCGCAGGTGGAATGACAGGGTGGGTTGGGTGATGCCCAGGGCTCCGGGCAGGTGGCACGCGCAGGCGGTGCCGGCGTCGGATTCGGCCAGGTAGCGCAGCAGCCGGACCCGGGTGGGGTCGGCCAGGGCCTTGAAGACGTCGGCGAGGACGTCCGCTTCGGGGGCGGCGAGCAACTCACAGTCGGCGCCGGGGCAGCAGAGGTCGACGTCGGCGGTCGGCCGGTGGCTGTGCGTCGTCGTCATGGTGCTGAACTCTAACCGCTCGTATCGACGATCGTCCATGCGTCCGGTTGAGGTGCCCGCCCCGGAAAAGGTGCCGGGGCCGTTGACCGCACCTCGAGCCATCTCCGCGTTACCTTGAGTCTCGGCCTGTGTTCTTCCCTGCGGCTGTCACAAGGAGCACGCTGATGAGTGAACAGATGACCGAGGTCCGCAAGATCAGAACCGACCCGGACCTGCCGCCCGTCGCGGTCGAGGAGCCGCCCGACGGATCGATGCCCAATCGACTGATCTTCGGCGGCATCGCCGTCCTCGGGGCGGTCGCGTGGTTCATCGTCGCGATCGTCCGGGGCGAGCACCCCAACGCGGTGTGGTTCGTCATCGCCGCCGTCTGCACCTACATCACCGCCTTCCGCTTCTACGCCCGGCTCATCGAGTACAAGGTCATCCGGCCCGACGACACCCGGGCCACCCCGGCCGAGCAGTTCGAGAACGGCAAGGACTTCATGCCGACCGACCGGCGGGTCCTGTTCGGCCACCACTTCGCCGCGATCTCCGGTGCCGGCCCCCTGGTCGGTCCGGTGCTGGCGGCTCAGATGGGCTATCTGCCCGGCACCATGTGGATCATCATCGGCGTCGTGCTGGCCGGCGCGGTGCAGGACTACATGGTGCTGTCCTTCTCCACCCGGCGCAACGGCCGGTCGCTCGGCCAGATGGCCCGCGACGAGCTCGGCCCGATCGGCGGCTGGGCCGCGATGCTCGGCGTGCTGACGATCATGATCATCCTCATCGCGGTCCTGGGCATCGTCGTCATCAACGCGCTGGCCGAGAGCCCCTGGGGCGTCTTCTCGCTCATGCTGACGATCCCCATCGCCGTGTTCATGGGCGTCTACCTACGCTTCCTGCGCCCGGGCCGGGTCACCGAGGTCTCCGTCATCGGCGTCGCGCTGCTCGTGCTGGCCATCGTCGCCGGCGGCTGGGTCGCCAACTCGGGCCTGGCCTCGACCTTCACGCTGAGCAAGCTCACGCTGGCCTGGATCCTCGCGGCCTACGGCTTCCTCGCGTCGGTGCTGCCGGTGTGGCTGCTGCTCGCGCCGCGGGACTACCTGTCGCCCTTCATGAAGGCAGGCAACATCGTCATGCGGGCCCTGGGAATACTCATCGCCCGCCCCGAGGTCCAGATGCCCGCGCTGTCCCGCTTCGGGGCGGACGGCACCGGGCCGGCGTTCGCGGGCTCCCTGTTCCCGTTCCTGTTCATCACCATCGCGTGCGGGGCGCTGTCCGGCTTCCATGCGCTGATCTCCTCGGGCACCACACCCAAGCTGCTGGAGAAGGAGGGCCAGGCGCGGCTCATCGGCTACGGCGGCATGCTCACCGAGTCGTTCGTGGCCATCATGGCGCTGATCACCGCGGTGATCCTCGACCAGCACCTCTACTTCGCGATGAACGCCCCCGGCGCCGCCACCGGCGGCACCCCCGAGACGGCCGCGGCATACGTCAACGGGCTGCGGCTCACCTCGCCGGGCGGCACCCCGTTGCCCGACATCGACCCGACGCTGCTGGCCCAGGCGGCCCGCGACGTCGGCGAGCCGTCGATCATCTCCCGTACCGGCGGCGCCCCGACCCTCGCCTTCGGCAGGTCATCGGCGGCAAGACGATGCAGGCCTTCTGGTATCACTTCGCGATCATGTTCGAGGCGCTGTTCATCCTCACGACGATCGACGCCGGCACCCGGGTGGCCCGCTTCATGTTCACCGACACGATCGGCAACGTGCCCGGCCTGACGAAGTTCAAGGACCCCTCGTGGCGGGTCGGCAACTGGTTCGGCTCGTTCGTCGTCGTCGCGATGTGGGGCGGCATCCTCATCATGGGGGTCACCGACCCGCAGGCACCCAAGTACGCCCGCCACTCGATGGTCC
>CAZYHR010000081.1:10719-14357 GCA_964647395.1 uncultured Intrasporangiaceae bacterium
GCGACCCCCGGTGCCCGCTGTGCGGCGTCGTCAACCAGCTGGTCGCGGCGATGGCGCTCTCGGTGGTCTTCACCATCGTCATGAAGAAGGGCCTGTTCAAGTGGGCCTGGATCCCCGGGCTGCCGCTGCTGTGGGACCTGCTGGTGACGATGTCGGCGTCCTATCAGAAGATCTTCGACCCGCGCCCGACGATCGGCTACTGGGCCAACCACCAGCGCTTCGTCGACGCCCGGGCCGAGGGCCGGCTGCTGGCCCCGGCGACCACCCCCACGCAGATGGACGACATCATCCGGAACACCTTCATCCAAGGGACGCTGTCGATCATCTACGCGGTGCTCGTGCTCATCGTCGTGGCCGCCGCGCTCTGGGTGTCGATCAAGGCGGTCCGCAGCGGGGGCCTGCCCACCTCCGAGCCGGAACGGGTGCCGTCGCGCATCTTCGCCCCGCGCAGTTTCGTGCTCACCCGGGCCGAGAAGGAGGTCCTGGCCGAGTGGCAGGCCGCCGGGCTGGATCCGACCCCGATCCGCGGGCATCATTAGCCGATGGACCTCAGTCAGCCGTCAGCAGCGCAGGTCGCCCAGCGCGTCGTCGCGGGCTGGCGCGGCCTGCGCTGGTGGTGGCGCGGGGTCATCGGCGAGGACGCCTACGAGCGCTACCTCGACTATCACGCCCGCGCGCAGCCCGAGACGACCCCGATGACCGAGCGGGAGTTCTGGCGGGACCGGACCGACCAACTGGAGCGCAACCCCCGGTCGCGGTGCTGCTGACGGGGTTCAGGGGGCCCAGGTCACCGTGCCGCGGTCGTTGCGCACGGCCCGCAGCGGGGCGACCAGCAGGCAGATCGCAGCCAGCGTCTCGACGAACTCCTCGAGGTGGGACACCAGCACGTAGCTCACCCCGGAGCCGTAGCGGTCGATGATCCAGCCGCCCAGCGTCTCCAGGCCCAAGCCGGCCACGACCATGCCCAAGACCCCGGCGAGCAGGGCGGTGCGCACCCGGGGCGGCAGCCGCCGGGCGGCCAGCAGGCCCAGCCCGACGGCTCCGGCCGCGAGCGCCACCCCCGGCACGATCCAGGCGAAGTGCAGGGCCCCCGACCCGCCGCCGAGGTCCCGACCGAGTTGTTCCAAGTGCTCGTGACCGCCGACCAGGTCATCGACCGACAGGATCGCGCACAGGGCGGCGGCCACCAGCCAGGGCCAGCGGGCCGATCCGGCCGGCAGCACCAGGGCCACGACGGCGAGGAAGGCCGCTGCGGCGACGGCGAGCAGGGTGACGTTGTACCAGGTGTGCAGGTTGGCCTCGGAGCGCACGTCGAGCAGGTCGACCCACGGTCGGTCCCGATCACGCAGCACGTCGAGCCCGGGCAGGCGCAGCACGACCAGGCTCACCAGGGTGAGCCCGAGCGCGACGATGACCAGGGGTCGCGCGACCCGTCGCTGCAGGGACTGCCGGGCAGCCTCGACGATGAGACCCATCGGTCGAGTCTGGCGCAGCACCCGCGCCGGACCGCGCTGCGACACATGAGAATCAGATGAGACAGCCGTGGGCGGCGGCCCGACGGAACCGCCCGCGGAAACCTGCCGTTCGCGAATAACTGACCGATCGTTCGCTTGACATCCAATCCGAGCCTGCTTAGTATTTCAATCAGCACGCATCCGAGAACAGCGGCCGGTCCGGCCGACACGACCCGCATTGGAGTTCCACACATGTCCATCATTTCCACCTACGCCGAGTCCGCTCGCAAGGTCCAGGACACCTGGCTCGCCTCCCTGGACGCCGCCGCCGCGGCCTACGCCAAGCAGCTCGAGCGCCCGTTCAGCACCGGCTTCGAGCCGGCCGACCTGCAGAAGGCCGTCGACGAGGTCTTCGACTTCTACGGCAAGGCCCTCGAGCTGGCCGGCCAGAACCTCGACGCGCAGCGCGAGGCCGCCCACCAGTTCGTCGCGGCCCAGACCGAGGCCGTCAAGCAGTGGCAGAGCCAGGCCGAGGAGCTGCAGAACACCTGGGCCGGCCAGGCCAAGGCCTACGCCGACACCGCGCGCGACCAGCTGCAGACGATGGCCAGCTCGGCCCGCGAGCAGGCCGTGAGCCTGGGCGAGACCTTCGAGCAGCAGGCCTCCGAGGCCACCGCGGCCGCGAAGAAGCAGGCCGCCGAGGCTCAGGCCGTCGCCGAGGAGAGCATGCGCGCCGCCAAGAAGGTCGCCGACAAGTCCGCGGCTGCGGCCCGGTCGATCGCCGACGAGTCGGTCCGCGCGGTCAAGACCGCTGCCGACGAGCAGGCCAAGTCGGTCAAGTCCGCGGTCGACACCACCCGCGCCGCCGCGGCGAAGGCGGCCCCCAAGGCCTGATCGGCCCGAGGACCCCGGGCCGGCGGTGGCCACGAGCCCGCCCGCCCGGTGAACGCCTCGAGAGCCCCCGTGCCCCCACCGGTCACGGGGGCTCTCGACGGCTCAGCCGTCCAACCGGGCGTTGTGCCGCTGCCGCACGACGATCCACGGCACCCCCACCGCAGCGGCCCCGAGGGGATAGCCCCACGGCCCCAGCGCCGTCTCGGCGGCTAACGACGCACCCAGCCAGGCCGTCGCGACCGAGGCGGCCAGCGTCCACAACTGGCTCGGCGGTGCGACCGGTGGACTACCGAACCACGGGATCGACTCGTCCGGGTTGCACTTGGCCAGCAGGCTGATCGAGACGTAGGAGCAGGCAGCCGAGACCAGCAGCAACGCGATCCAGCCGAGCACGCGCTCCGGCCCGTCAGCCGGTGGTCCCCACCGGGACGAGATGGGTGTGCGTGGCGAAGACCTCAAGCCGCTGGGCGGCGCTCATGTCCAGGCTGCCGGTCTGGATCGAGGCCACCTGCCGGCCCACGTCGACCAGCAGCGTCCCGCCGTTGACGGTGAGGTTGCCGACCTTCATGACGAAGGTGATGTTCATGCCGTTGCCGGCCGGGGTCGTCGTGCGGGCGGTCGCGACGTTGGTCGCGCCCGGGCCCTCCAGCGACGTCTTCATCAATGACTCACTCGGCAGCTCGGTCAAGGGCAACAGCATGACCATGACGAGCGGCGTGTAGCCCCCCGACGTCTTGCCCATGTACAGCGCCTTGGCCGAGGACATCTGGTCGACGAACTGCTGTGGCGAGAGGCCGAACTGGTCGGCGAGCTTCTTGAGTTCGGGGTCGTCCACCGACTTGCGGAACACGCTCGGGTCGACCGAGGTCCAGTCCTGCGGCACCGGGACCCGCAGGCCGTCCTCGGACAGGGTCGCCCACTTGTAGCCGGCCGGGGCGGCCGCCGGCGCCGGCGGCAGGGTGGAACTCGGCGCGGTCCGGGTGGTCGTCGCAGCGGGCTGGGTCACCGGTGTCGTCGCGGTGGTGGTGGGCACAGCGTCCTGGGTGGTCGCCACCGGGGTGGCGGACGTCTGGTCCGAGTTGGAGGTCGCACCGAGCACGGCACAGCCGGACAGGGTCGGAAACAGGAGCAGGCCTGCCATGAGGGCCGTCGCACGTCGCATGCGACACATGCTAAACGGCCCCGCCCGAAGCGGCGCCCGCAGGTCTGGTGGCGGCACGGCTGCGGCGCCCACGGTGACCACGGTGACCACGGTGACCACGGTGACCACGGTGACCACGGTGACCACGG
>CAZYHR010000082.1:0-14232 GCA_964647395.1 uncultured Intrasporangiaceae bacterium
CCAACGTCTCGCTGCGGCCCAGGGCGGGCGACTGGACCGGCAGCGACGAGCAGCAGCAGGTGCCGTTCGGCACCCGCACCGAGACCAAGAACGTCAACTCGCTGCGCTCGGTCGAGCGGGCCGTGCGCTACGAGATGACCCGGCATGCGGCGGTGCTGTCCGGCGGCGGGTCGATCCTGCAGGAGACCCGGCACTGGCACGAGGACACCGGCGAGACCACCTCGGGCCGGGAGAAGTCGGACGCCGAGGACTACCGCTACTTCCCCGAGCCGGATCTCGTGCCGGTCGCCCCGGCCGAGGCGCTCGTCGCGCGCCTGCGGGAGACGCTGCCCGAGCCGCCGGCGGCGCGGCGCCGGCGGCTGCAGGGGGAGTGGGGTTTCTCCGACCTGGAGATGCGGGACGTTGTCAACGCGGGCGCGGTCGAGATCATCGAGGACACCGTCGCCGCCGGGGCGACGCCCGCCGGGGCCCGCAAGTGGTGGTCGGGCGAGATCGCCCGCCGCGCCAACGCCGAGGGCAGCGAACTGGCCGAGATGCCGGTGACGGCGCGCCAGGTCGCCGAGCTCGACGGGCTAGTCCAGTCCGGTCGGCTCAACGACTCGCTGGCCCGGCAGGTCCTGGACGGGGTGCTGGCCGGCGAGGGCAACCCCGCCGCCATCGCCGACGTGCGCGGAATGGCGCTGGTGCAGGACGACGATGCGCTCGGAGCGGCGGTCGACGCGGCGATCGCGGCCAACGCCGACCTCGTCGACAAGATCCGCGGCGGCAAGGTCCAGGCTGCCGGCGCCCTGATCGGCCAGGTCATGAAGGCCATGCACGGTCAGGCCGACGCCGCTCGGGTCCGCGAGCTCATCCTGGAGCGCGTCGCCGCCCCAGGGTGACGCCGCAGCCGCCGACGCCGATGGCGGCCGCGAGCCGACCTCGGTGGCGCGACTGGCCCACGACGAAACAGCTCGGTAGGCGGCAGAGCCGGGCTCAGCGCTTCCCGCCGCCGAGCAGGCCGCCGAGCCCGTCGAGGATGCCGCCGCCGCCGGACTGCTGACGGCCGCTGCCGCCCCCGGCGCCGAGCACGCCGCCGAGGATGTCGCCGAGCACCCCGCCGAGCGGGTTGTCGTCGGCCTGGGTCGAGCCGCGGGCGTCCGGCGCCGGGCCGCCGTCAGTCGGGATGAGCGGGCCGGTCGGCTGCTCCAGCGCGCCATCGGTGACCTGGCCGGCCGGCGGCCGGCCGGTGGCCCCGCCACCCAGGACGTCGCCGAGGATGTCCCCCAGGCCGCCGCCGCCGGTGCCGCTGGAGCCGCGGCCACCGCCGAGGATGTCGCCGATGACGTCGCCGACCTCGCCCCCGGACCGCCGTCCGCCGGCCCCGCCCGCGGCGCCGCCGACCAGGTCGCCGAGGACCCCGCCGAGCCCGCCGCGCTCGGTGAGCTTGCCGGCCAGCCAGCTCAGCACAATCGGCGCGAGGATCGGCAGCAGCTTGCGCATGATGCCGGAGCCGCCGGAGCCACCCACCCCGCCGAGTTGGGCGACGACGTCGTTGGTGGAGCCGCCGAAGATGTTGTCGACGATGGCCTGCCCGTCGGCGGTGTCGATCGAGCCCAGACCGGCCGAGTAGTCGGCCCCGGTGTGCTCGCCCAGGGCCTGACCGAGCGACCGGGCGCCCGCGGGATCTGCCACGTTGGCCTGCAGTCCACCGAGCAGCGCGGGCAGGGCGGTGCGCACCGCCTGCTCCGCCTCGGCCCGGTCGACGCCGAGTTCGGCGGCCACCTGGTCGAGCGGCACCTGGCTGAGCAGTTGGTCGATCTCGGACATGTCCGGTCCTTCCCCCAGGATGGGCGGCCGGTCCGGCCGCATGGTGGGGTGAGCCTAGTCGCCGGACGACCCACCGTGGGCGGGCTGATGGGGTCAGCCGGTCGCGGTGGTCGACGCGCCGGACCATGCGCGCCGGGATTTGTCGACGCACCGGAGCATGCGGTCAGGCCACCGGCACGAGGGTGCCGAGCTGCTGGGTCGCCTTGGCCCACTGGGCGGCGAGGACCCGGCCGGCGTCCGCGGACGAGGTGCCCAGATACATGATCGTCACGACCAGGTCACCGCTGCGCGTCGCGACATTGGTGTAGTCGACGCCGCTGCCGCTGAATCGGATCGCGACCGGGTCGGTGCCGACCGCCGGGGGCGCGACGATGCTCGCGTTGACCACGCCCGAGTTGCCGTCCGCGCCCACGAAGGTGACCCTCGGGCACGCCTGCACCGCATCCCGGGTCTCGCGCAGCAGCGTGGCAGCGGCCTCCGGCGAGGGCATCGCGTCGAGCAGCAGGTGCAGCCGCCCGCCGGAGCGTTGGTAGAGCACCCGCGCCGCCGCGATCGTGCCGGGGGTGGTCGGGGCGTTGAGATAGCGGACCAGCGCCTCGCAGCGGGGGTCGGCCGATGCCGCCCCGCCGCCGGTGGTCACCGGTCGGGCCGCGTAGCCGGGGCCCACCTGCTGGACCGTCAGCAGCGCCGCCTGCAGGGCGTCGGCGGTGCGCGGCGGCAGCGACGGGGCCGGAGCAGGGGCGGGCACCACGGGGGTCGGCACCACGGGGGTCGGCACCACGGGGGTGGTCGGCGGGGACCCGTCGCCGGTCGAGGTCGGCGGCGCGGCCGGCACGGTGACCGTGACGACCGACGGCCCGGAACTGGTGGGGGGCGACCCGGAGAACGCCGAGAGTGCGCAGGACGAGGTGGCCGACAGCAGCAGGACGGCGACCGTGGCGGGGAGCAGCCGGGTCATGCAGGGGAGCGTAACCACCGTCCGCGGGTCCGCAACCGCTAGCGTCGCCGGTATGCGCGCCATGCTGCCGGACACCGAGTGGATCGAGCAGGTCGGGCCCGTCGAGGGGGTCGCGCTCGAGCCGTGGGACCTGACCGGCCCGCTGGCCGACGGCACCGACGTGGCCTTCGTCGTGCAGCCCTATCTCAGCGACCCGCAGTTGCTGCGCCGGGTCGCGGACCTGCCCGACCTGCAGGTCGTCCAACTGCTCACCGCCGGCTTCGAGACCGCCCTGCCGTTCCTGCCCGACGGGGTGAGCCTGTGCAACGCGGCCGGGGTCCACGACGCCTCGACCGCCGAGCAGGCGGTGGGCCTGGCCGTGGCGGCGCTGCGCGGCATACCGGACTTCGTGCGGGCCCAGGACCGCGGGCAGTGGCTGCCGGTACGGATCTGGCCCTCGCTCACCGACCGCCGGGTGCTGGTCGTCGGCTACGGCCGGATCGGGCGGGCCATCACCGCCCGGCTGCTGCCGTTCGAGGTGAGCGTCACCGCCGTCGCGAGCCGAGCCCGGGCGGGCGACGAGTTCGTCGAGCGGGTGCACGGCCTGGACGAACTGCCCGGCCTGCTGCCCGAGCACGACGTCGTCATCCTCATCGTGCCGCTCACGCCCACGACGACCCGGCTGGTCGACGCGGACTTCCTCGCGGCCCTGCCCGACGGCGCCCTGCTGGTCAACGTCGCCCGCGGCGGCGTCGTCGACACCGATGCGCTGGTGGCGGCCCTGCAGTCGGGGCGGATCACCGCCGCCCTCGACGTCACCGACCCCGAGCCGCTGCCCGCGGGTCACCCGCTGTGGAACGCCCCCGGCGTGCTCATCTCGCCGCACATCGGCGGCGCGACGACGGCCTTCCAGCCGCGGGCGGTCCGGCTCGTCCGGCAGCAGCTGCAGAGCCTGGTCGCCGGTCAGCCGCTGGACAACGTCGTCGGCTGAGATCCCCTGGAAAACAAGCACGCCCGAGGGTCTCCCCACCCTCGAGCGTGCACGTCAACCGTAACCCGGTCGGCCCGG
Organism: uncultured Intrasporangiaceae bacterium; assembly: GCA_964647395.1. Classification (GTDB taxonomy): domain Bacteria; phylum Actinomycetota; class Actinomycetes; order Actinomycetales; family Dermatophilaceae; genus Phosphoribacter. Next base: position 3,816 of record CAZYHR010000082.1, read on the forward strand.
CACGCGGGATCGCCCGTTCGGCCAACCTCGGGCGCCGGCGGGGTACAGCCGCTTGGTGCTCGGCCGTCGCAACGGGCATGCTCAGCACATGACCCCGGTCGTCCACGAGAAGCGTCTGCTGCTGCTGCGTCACGCCAAGGCCGAACAGGGATTCGGCGTGCACGACCACGATCGGCAGCTCACCGAGCGGGGCCGCCGGGACGCCGCCGCGGTCGGGCGCTGGCTCGCCGACGCCGGCATCGTCTGCGACCTGGTCATCTGCTCGACGGCGATCCGCACCCGCCAGACCTGGGACGAGGCCAGCCGCAACGGCGCGCACACCGAGTTCGTCGAATACCGCAGGCAGATCTACCTGGGCGGCTCCGCCGGAGTGCTGCAGAGCATCCGCGAGGACGCGGGCGAGATGAACACCGTCCTGGTCGTCGGGCACGCCCCGACCATGCCGGCGCTGGCCAGCGCCCTGTCCGAGGGCGAGGGCTCGGCCAAGGCGCACGCCGCGCTGGGCGACGGCTTCCCGACCACCGGGCTGGCGGTGCTGCGCTACACCGGCGAGTGGGCGCTGCTCGGGCCCGGGAGCTGCGAGCTGGAGAAGTTCGTCGTCGGTCGCGGCTGAGCCGGCCGACCCCGCGCTCCCCGGCCGTCGGCCGGGGCGCCTAGGCTGGAGGAGCGCGTGCGGCATACCGTCGCGCGTGCTGACGGAAGGTGAGCGATGCCCGAGCTGCGATCCAGGACGACGACCCACGGACGCAACATGGCCGGCGCCCGGGCCCTGTGGCGGGCCACCGGGATGACCGACAGCGACTTCGGCAAGCCCATCGTCGCCATCGTCAACAGCTTCACCCAGTTCGTGCCCGGTCACGTCCACCTCAAGGACATGGGCGGGCTGGTCGCCGAGGCGGTCGCCGAGGCCGGGGGGGTGGGCCGCGAGTTCAACACCATCGCCGTGGACGACGGGATCGCGATGGGCCACGACGGCATGCTCTACAGCCTGCCCAGCCGCGAGGTCATCGCCGACGCCGTGGAGTACATGGTCCAGGCGCACGCCGCCGACGCCCTGGTCTGCATCAGCAACTGCGACAAGATCACCCCGGGCATGCTGCTCGCGGCGCTGCGTCTGGACATCCCGACCGTTTTCGTGTCCGGCGGCCCGATGGAGGCCGGCACCTCGATCGTCGGCGAGGGCGGGGTGGTCAGCAAGCCGGGCGAGGGTGGCCAACGCCTCGATCTCATCGACGCGATGACCAAGGCCGTCGACTCCTCGGTCTCCGACCGCGAGATCGGTCAGATCGAGCGTTCGGCCTGCCCGACCTGCGGCTCCTGCTCCGGCGCTGCCCGGCAACGGCTCGACGCTGGCCACGGCGGCGGCGCGCAAGGACCTCTTCCAGCGGGCCGGTCGCCTCGTCGTCGAACTCGCCAGCAGATGGTATGCCGTGGGCGAGGGTGAGGGGGGCGACGCCTCGGTGCTGCCCCGCTCGATCGTCACCAAGGCGGCGCTGGCCAACGCGATGCGCGTGGACATCGCCATGGGCGGGTCGACGAACACCATCCTGCACCTGCTCGCGGCCGCTCAGGAGGGCGAGGTCGACTTCGACCAGGACGACATCGACGCGCTGTCCCGGGTCACCCCGTGCATCTGCAAGGTCGCCCCGAACACCAACCAGTTCTACATGGAGGACGTGCACCGGGCCGGCGGCATCGCCGCGATCATGGGCGAGCTCGACCGGGCCGGCATGCTCGACGACTCGGTGCACGCGGTGCACGCCGGCTCGTTGCGCGAGTGGCTGGACGCGTGGGACATCCGCGGCGGCCAGGCGACCGAGGCGGCCTACGAGCTGTTCCACGCGGCCCCCGGCGGGGTGCGCACCACCGAGGCGTTCAGCTCGAGCAACCGGTGGGACAGCCTGGACACCGACCCCGAGCACGGCTGCATCCGCTCGGTCGAGCACGCCTACACCCGGGACGGCGGGCTGGCCGTGCTGCGCGGCAACCTCGCCCCGGACGGCTGCATCGTCAAGACCGCGGGGGTGCCCGAGCACCAGTGGAGCTTCCGTGGCCCGGCCAAGGTCGCCGAGAGCCAGGAGGAGGCCGTCGAGATGATCCTCGGCGGGCGCATCGCGGCCGGCGACGTCGTCGTGGTCCGCTACGAGGGACCCAAGGGTGGGCCCGGCATGCAGGAGATGCTGTATCCCACGGCCTATCTCAAGGGGGTCGGGCTCGGCCCGAAGTGCGCGCTGATCACGGACGGGCGCTTCTCCGGCGGGTCGTCGGGGCTGTCCGTCGGGCACGTCTCGCCGGAGGCCGCCGCGGGCGGGGCGATCGGGCTGGTCCGCGACGGCGACCTCATCTCGTTCTCGATCCCGGAGCGCACCGTCACCCTCGAGGTGCCCGACGAGGAACTGGCCGTGCGCCGCGCCGAGCAGGAGGTCGTCGGCTGGCAGCCGGTCGATCGCAAGCGCGAGGTCTCGGCTGCGCTGCGGATCTTCGCGATGTTCGCCCAGTCGGCCGACAAGGGTGCCGCTCGCAGGGTGCCGTGACCGCGCCGGTCGCCCGGCTGCGTCCGGCCCCCGGCCCCCGGCCAGGGTCGGGTCAGGGTTGCTCCGGAGGCGGCGGCCCGCGGTCCTGTGGTGGGATCTGTTCATGACTCCGCCTGCGGTGCGCACCACCGGCCTGGCCAAACGCTTCGGTCCCAAGGTCGCGGTGGCCGGCCTCGACCTCGAGGTGCCCCGGGGGAGCCTGTTCGGTCTGGTCGGTCCCAACGGCGCGGGCAAGACGACGACCCTGTCCATGGTCACCGGCCTGTTGCGACCCGATCACGGGCAGGTCCTCGTCGAGGGTCACGACGTGTGGGCCGACCCGCCGGCGGCGAAGGCCGCGATGGGGGTGCTGCCCGACGGGATGCGGCTGTTCGACCGGCTCAGCGGCCGCGAACTGCTGCGCTACGTCGGGCTACTGCGGCGGGTGCCGCTGGCCGACGTCCAGCGCCGCTCGGCCGAGCTGCTCGAGGTGCTCGGGCTGGCCCCCGACGCCGACCGGCTGGTCGTCGACTACTCGGCCGGGATGACCAAGAAGATCGGCCTGGCCTGCGCCCTCATCCACGCGCCCCGGCTGCTGCTGCTCGACGAGCCGTTCGAGGCGGTCGACCCGGTCAGCGGCGAGACGATCCGCTCGATCCTGCACTCCTTCGTCTCCGGCGGCGGGACGGTCGTGCTGTCCAGCCACGTCATGGAACTGGTCGAGCGCCTGTGCGACCACCTCGCCGTCATCGCCGACGGCCGGGTGCTGGCCGCGGGTTCGGTCGAGCAGTTGCGCGACGGCCGGCCGCTGCAGCAGCGCTTCCTCGAACTGCTCGGGGCCCACGGGCTCGGGGAGGGGGCGCTGACGTGGTTGCACTCCTCGTCAAGCTCAAGCTGACCCTGCTGCGCTCGAGCCTGCGGCAGTCGGTCTGGCGCGCCATCGGCATCATCATCGGCGCCGCCTACGGGCTGGGGCTCGCGGTGGGCGCGGTCCTGCTGCAGGCCGGCCTGCGCTTCGCCTGGCCCGAGTATGCCGCTGCCGCCAGCATCCTCGTGCTGTCGCTGCTCACCGTGGGCTGGGCGGTCATGCCGCTGCTCACCGCGGGCTTCGACGACACCCTCGACCCCGGCCGGTTCGCCCTGCTGCCGGTGCGGGCCCGGGAGTTGCTGCCGGGCATGGTGCTGGCCGTGCTGGTCGGGGTGCCCGGTGTGGTGACCGTGCTGTCCGCCGCCGGCCAACTGGTCGTCTGGTCGACGGGGGTGGCCGCCTTCGTGGCGGCGCTGGTCATGATCCCGGTCGGCATCGCCACCTGCGTCGTGCTCTCCCGGGTCGTCGTCGGCCTGGTCGGCGGGGTGACCACCTCGCGGCGCTACCGCGAGGTGGCCGGCCTGATCCTCGTGCTGCTCATGAGCAGCCTGGGCATCGTCGCCAACGGCATCTCCGAGGGCGTGCGCCGCACCGGCGGCATCGGGCAGCAGCGGGTCACCGAGATCGCCGACATCGTCGGCTGGACCCCGGTCGGCTGGGCCTGGTCGGTCGCCCCGGACGTGGCCGCGGGCCGCTGGGCGGTGGCCGGCGCGCGGCTGCTGCTCGCGGTGCTGCTGCTGCTGGTGCTGCTGCGGGTCTGGGAGGCGCTGCTCGCCCGGGCCCTGGTGAGCCCGCTGACCTCCGGCGCGCAGGCGAGCACCGTCAAGGCCAAGAGCCCCATCGACCGCTGGTGCGGTCCCACGCCGGTCGGGGCGATCGCGGCTCGCACGCTGCGCTACTGGCGCCGCGACCCGCGCTATCTCACCGGCGGCCTCATGGCGCTGCTGCTGCCGGTCTTCATCCTCGTGCCGGCCAGCGCCGCCGGCCCCGACGGGCGGCAGTCGCTGTTCATCGCCCCGCTGGTGCTGTCCCTGCTGGCCTCGCTGACCACCACCAACGACCTGTCCTACGACGGGTCCGCCCTGTGGCTGCACGCCAGCAGCGGCATCCGGGGGTGGCAGGACCGGCTCGGGCGGGTGCTGGTCATGGCGGTGCTCGCGCTGCCGCTCGTCGTGGTGTTCCTCGCCCTGGCCGTGCTCGTCACCGGCCGCACCGACCTCGCCGGGCCCTCGGCGGCCGCCGCTCTGGCACTCATGCTGGGCGGTCTGGCGGCGGGCAGTTGGGTCGGTGCCTACATCCAGGTCCCGGCCCCGCCGCCGGGCGCCAACCCGTTCCGCACCCGCAGCGGGGGTGGCGTCGCCAGCCTGCTGTCGGTCTCCCTGACGACGGCCGCCACCGTCGTGCTGGCGCTGCCCGGCCTGATCGCCGCCGGGCTGTCGCTGTGGGCCGTCGAGGCCGGCCGGCCCGTCTGGGGGGTCCTCGCGGTGCTCGTCGCGCTCGGCACCGGCGTCGGCGTCGTCTGGCTCGGGGTGCGCCAGGGTGGCATCCGCCTGGACCGGCGCTGGCCCGAGGTGCTCACGGCGGTGAGCAAGGAGGACAGCTAGTGCGGCAGCCGGTCCGCCACGTCGGCGACGCCGAACGACGCTCCCGGTTGGCCGCGCGCCACGGCTTGGCCGCGGCCTACCGGCTCGGTGACCCGCTCGCCGCAACCCGGGCGATGACCGTGCTGCACGCCACCGACTCCTCGACGGTGCACCTGTCGGTGGCCGCCCGGGTCGACCCGGTGCACGTCGATGACGTCGAGCAGGCGCTCTATCGGCAGCGGTCGATCGTCAAGCAGCTGGCCATGCGCCGCACCCTGTTCGCCGCGCCGCGGGCGCTGCTGCCCGCGCTGCTGGGCAGCGCGAGCGCTCGGGTGGCTGCCCAGCTGCGCCCGGCGCTGCAGCGGGAGGCCGTCCGGCACGGCATCGCGGCCGACGGCGCGGCCTGGCTCGAGGCGGCCGGCGCCGCGGTGCTCGACCGGCTGGCCGACGGCTGCGCGCTGTCGGCGACCCAGTTGCGCACCGAGCTGCCCGAGCTGGCCGGGACGATGACCTACGCCGTGGACAAGGCCTACGGCGGCACCGTCAACATCGCGCCGCGGGTGCTCACCCTGCTCGGTGCCGAGGGCCGAATCACCCGCGCCACCAACGCCGGACACTGGCGCACGTCCCGCCCGCTGTGGACGCTGACCGAGACCTGGCTCGGCCGCCGGCCCGAACCGCTGCCGCACCGCGAGGGGTATGCCGCGCTGGTGCGCCACTGGTTGGCCACCTTCGGGCCGGGCACCGAAGCCGACCTCGTGTGGTGGCTCGGAGCGACCAAGACCGCTGTCCGGCAAGCCCTGACCGACCTCGACGCCGTGCCGGTGACCCTGGACGGCGGGCACCTGGGCTGGCTGCTGCCCGACGACCTGGCCGAAGTCGCCGGCCTCGAGCCCTGGGCGGCGCTGCTGCCCACCCTCGACCCGACGACGATGGGGTGGCGCCAGCGGGACTTCTACCTCGACCCGGCCGACGTGCCCTTCCTGTTCGACAGCAACGGCAACGGCGGCACGACGGCCTGGTGGGACGGCCGGGTCTACGGCTGCTGGGTGCAGGACCCCGACGCGACCGTCCGGCTGGTGCTGCGGCGCGACCCCGGCCGCGTCGCGCGCGCCGCGCTGGAGGCCGAGGCCCGGCGGCTGACCGACTTCCTCGACGGGGTGGTCATCTCGTCGGTCTACGCCTCCGCGCAGATGAAGGGTGCCCGGCTGCCCTGACCCGCGCCCCACGCTGGCCGGCGCCCGCGGCATACACAATGGTCCGGTGCATCGTCGCCTCGCGCTGGTCCGCCGTCCCTCCCCGCGGCTGGGTGAGGGTCTGGTCACGCACCGCGAGCGGCAGCCGGTCGACCCGGAGCGGGCGCTGCACCAGTGGGTGGCCTACGTGCGGGCCCTGCAGGCGCAGGGCTGGGCGGTCGTCGAGGCGCCCCGGCTGGACGACTGCCCGGACGGGGTGTTCGTCGAGGACCAGGTCGTCGTCTACGGCGACGCCGCCGTGCTGACCCGCAGCGGCGCCGTGCAGCGCCGGGCCGAGCTGGCCGGCCTGGCGGCGACCATGCGCAGCCTCGGCTATCGCACCGAACGCATCGTCGGGCCGGGCACCCTGGACGGCGGGGACGTGCTCAAGCACGACGGGCTGGTGTGGATCGGGGACGCCGGCCCGCGGGGCCGCACCAACGACGAGGGCGCCGCGCAGCTCGCCGGGATCCTCGCCTGGCAGGAGGTCCGCACCCAACGGGTGCCGATCATCGGGGTGTTGCACCTCAAGTCCGCGCTGACCGCGCTGCCGGACGCGACCGTGCTTGGCTGGCCGCCGGCCGTGGCCGACCCCGGTGGCTTCCGGGAGTTCCTGCCCGCCGACGAGCCGACCGGCGCAGCGGTGGTCCTGCTCGGCGGGACGACCGTGCTCATGGCTGCGTCCGCGCCGCTGACCGCCCAGCGCCTGCGCCGGCGCGGCCTGGAGGTGGTCACCGTCGACATCGACGAACTCGAACGCCTCGAGGGATGCGTCACCTGCCTGTCGGTGCGGCTGCGCGGCTAGCCGGGAACCGGCCCGGATGGTGAGACCAGCGCGCCCCGCCTTGACAGCGACCGGTCCGGGGGACGACGGTGGACCCGTGGCTCTCGTCCTCGTAGTTATCCGGCGCGTGTGACGCTGCCCGGCTCACGCGCGCGCCCTTCTGTCCCGCCTCGGGGCCGGAGGGTTTTTTCATGGGAGCACAGCACGCACCAACCGAGAAGGTGACCTCGTGACCGAACGATAGACCGACATCCAGGCCAAGCCCACGCCGGCGGCCATGGCCCGCCCGCGCCCCGCCGCGGCGGCCGCCCAACCCACCACGCCCGCCCCGGCGCGGGTCGTCGAGGGCGTCACCGGAGCCCAGGCCCTCGTCCTGGCGCTCGAGGCGCTCGGGGTCGACACGGTCTTCGGCATCCCGGGCGGGGCGATCCTGCCCGCCTACGACCCGCTCATGGACTCGCCGATCGTCCGGCACATCCTGGTGCGCCACGAGCAGGGCGCCGGGCACGCCGCCGAGGGCTACGCCTCGGCCACCGGCAAGGTCGGCGTCTGCATGGCGACCTCCGGCCCGGGGGCGACCAACCTGGTCACCCCGATCGCCGACGCCCACATGGACTCGGTGCCGATCGTCGCGATCACCGGGCAGGTGCCCAGCGGATCCATCGGCACCGACGCCTTCCAGGAGGCCGACATCCGCGGCATCACCATGCCGATCACCAAGCACAACTACCTGATCACCAACCCCGACGACATCCCGCGGGCCATCGCCGAGGCGTTCCACATCGCCAACACCGGCCGGCCCGGCCCGGTGCTCGTCGACGTGTCCAAGGACGCGCTGCAGCGCGAGACGACCTTCCGGTGGCCGCCGCAGATCGAACTGCCCGGCTACCGCCCCGTCGCCAAGCCGCACAGCAAGCAGATCCGCGAGGCGGCCCGGCTGATGGCCGAGGCCAAGCGCCCGATCCTCTACGTCGGCGGCGGAGTCATCCGGGCCCGGGCCAGCGAGGAACTGCGCCGCCTGGTCGACCTCACCCGGATCCCGCTGGTCACCACGCTCATGGCCCGGGGCGCCGTGCCGGACAGCCACCCGCTGCACCTGGGCATGCCCGGCATGCACGGGTCGGTCGCCGCGGTGACCGGGCTGCAGAAGTCGGATCTCATCGTCGCGCTGGGCGCCCGGTTCGACGACCGGGTGACCGGGCAGTTGTCCAGCTTCGCTCCGCACGCCAAGGTCATCCACGCCGACATCGATCCGGCCGAGATCTCCAAGAACCGGCTGGCCGACGTCCCGATCGTCGGCGACGTCAAGGACGTCATCGTCGAGCTCATCGAGACCATCACCGCCGAGCAGGCGGCCAAGGGTCCGGCCGACTACGCCGAGTGGCACCAGACCGTGCAGGACTGGCAGACGACCTACCCGGTCGGCTACACCCCGGCCGAGGAGGGCCTGTCGCCGCAGTACGTCATCGAGCGCATCGGTGCGCTGACCGGCCCGGAGGGCACCTATGTCGCGGGCGTGGGCCAGCACCAGATGTGGGCCGCGCAGTTCATCGAGTACAGCCGGCCCAACTCGTGGCTCAACTCCGGCGGCCTGGGCACCATGGGCTACTCGATCCCGGCGGCGATGGGCGCCAAGGCGGCCGAGCCGCACCGCACGGTGTGGGCCATCGACGGCGACGGCTGCTTCCAGATGACCAACCAGGAGCTCGCGACCTGCGTCATCAACGACATCCCGATCAAGGTCGCGATCATCAACAACAGCAGCCTGGGCATGGTGCGCCAGTGGCAGACGCTCTTCTACAACGAGCGCTACTCCAACACCGACCTGCACACCAGCCACCAGCAGGTGCGGATCCCCGACTTCGTCAAGCTCGCCGAGGCCTACGGCTGCGAGGGCATCCGGGTCGAGCGGGCCGAGGACGTCGACGACGCCATCCAGCGGGCCCTGGAGATCAACGACCGCCCCGTCGTCATCGACTTCGTCGTCGAGCGCGACGCGATGGTGTGGCCGATGGTGCCCGCCGGGGTGAGCAACGACAAGATCCTCGTGGTCCGCGGCGGTGCCCCCCTGTGGGACCGGCAGGCCTGACCCGACGACCAGGCAAGGAGACGCCATGCCCAAGCACACCCTGTCCGTCCTCGTCGAGAACAAGCCCGGCGTGCTCGCCCGGATCGCCGCGCTCTTCTCGCGCCGTGGCTTCAACATCGACAGCCTCGCCGTCGGCCCGACCGAGCACCCCGACGTGTCCCGGATGACCGTCGTCGTCGACGTCGACGCGCTGCCGCTCGAGCAGGTCACCAAGCAGCTCAACAAGCTCGTCGAGGTGCTCAAGGTCGTCGAGCTCGAGCCGGGTTCGTCGGTGCAGCGCCAGATCGTCCTGGTCAAGGTCCGGGCCGATGCCGCGACCCGCTCGCACATCGTCGAGACCGTGGAACTGTTCCGCGCCAAGATCGTCGACGTCGCCACCGACAGCCTGACCATCGAGGCGACCGGCAAGACCGACAAGATCCAGGCCCTGCTCGGGGTGCTGGAGCCGTTCGGCATCCGCGAACTCGTCCAGTCCGGTGGCGTCGCCATCGGCCGCGGGCCCCGCTCGATCACCGACCGCGCCCTGCGCAGCGCCTGAAAACCTCGGTATGCCGCCCGGCCGGGCGCGGTGCGTCCGGCCGGCGGCGGCCGGTGGGCACCCGCGACGGTGACCGCGCGGCATCCCCTCGATCCTCGAACGAGACCACACCACAAGGAGACTCACACGCCATGGCCGACCTCATCTACGACGACGACGCCGACCTCTCGATCATCCAGGGCAAGAAGGTCGCCGTCATCGGCTACGGCAGCCAGGGTCACGCCCACTCGCTCAACCTGCGCGACTCGGGCGTCGACGTGCGCGTCGGACTGGCCCCCGGCTCCAAGAGCCGGGCCAAGGCCGAGGCCGAGGGCCTGCGGGTGCTCGACGTCGCGGACGCCGTCAAGGAGGCCGACCTCGTCGTCATCCTCACCCCCGATCAGGTGCAGCGGCACGTCTACGCCGACGACATCAAGCCCAACCTCAAGCAGGGGGCGGGCCTGCTGTTCGGGCACGGCTTCAACATCCGGTGCGGCTACATCACCCCCGAGCCCAGCTCGGACGTGCTCATGGTCGCCCCCAAGGGCCCCGGGCACCTGGTGCGCCGCGAGTACAACGACGGGCGCGGCGTGCCGGTGCTCGTCTGCGTCGAGCAGGACGCCAGCGGCCAGGCCTGGGACATCGCCAAGTCCTACGCCAAGGCGATCGGCGGGCTGCGCGCCGGTGGCATCACGACGACGTTCACCGAGGAGTGCGAGACCGACCTGTTCGGCGAGCAGGCGGTGCTCTGCGGCGGCGCCTCGCAGCTGGTGCAGTACGGCTTCGAGGTGCTCACCGAGGCCGGCTACCAGCCGGAGGTCGCCTACT
>CAZYHR010000083.1:0-14160 GCA_964647395.1 uncultured Intrasporangiaceae bacterium
CCATCACCGCGTGTCGCTCACACCCCCAGCCCCCACCGCAGGTGCGAAGAGCCGGCTAAGGGCGTCTATTCGTTCAGCACTGGCAACAAAGGCCGCGCGACCCTCGGCTAGCCGGCCTCGGCCCCGCATGCTCGCCACGTCGAGGTGGCCGGCGCGCAGCCGGTTCGTCCGGCCTGCTCAGTCGGCCACTGAGTCGTCCAGCACGAGGATCGTGCCGGTGCTGCCGTCGAGGCGGATCCGCTGCCCGGTGTGCAGCCGGGTGGTCGCCTCGTGCACGCCGACGACGGCCGGAATGCCGTACTCGCGGGCGACGACCGAACCGTGGGTCATCATGCCGCCGACCTCGGTGACCAGGGCGACCGCGGTGAGGAACAGCGGCGTCCACGCCGGGTCGGTGCCCGCGCAGACGAGGATTTCGCCGGGCTCGAGCCCCGCGCGGGCCGGGTCGGTGACCACCCGCACCCGCCCCTCGACGACGCCGGGCGACACCGGCGACCCGGTCAGGCCGGCCGGCCCACCGTCGTGGCCGAGCCCGTCGAAGATCGCCCGGCCGTCGCCGACGAGCACCCGGGGCACCCGCGGCCGCCGGGCCTCGGTGCGCGCCGCGGCCCGCCGGTCGGCGACCCGGCCGCGCAACCCCGGCAGGTCGGCGTCGGTCAGCGCGCACAGCTCGGCCAGGTGCAGGAAGAAGATGTCGTCGGCGGCATCGAGGGCCCCGAGGGCGACGAGGTCGGCCGCCGAGGCGAGCAGCGCCGCCCGCCCGACGCCGAATACCCGGACCGCCGTGAACTTCGGCTGCTCGCGCGCGCCGACCAGGGCCCGGATCCGCGGCGCCGCCGCGCGCACCAGTCCGGCCCGGGCCACTCCACGGGGGCGCCGGCCGGCCGCCAGCGCCAGCCGCGAGACGGCTCGCGCGGCCGACACCTCGCCCCGACGGAAGATCTCGCGCGGTGCCTGCTGCGCCGGGAGCCGCAGATAGCTGCGCAGCGTGGCCAGCACGTCGGTGGGGTCGTCGTGCCAGCGCGGCCGGGCGATGTCGATCTCCCCGACACCGCGCATCCCGTATGCCGCGAGGAAGCCGCCCAACGCGTCCTGCGCCACCGCGGGCAGCGCACCGGCGAGGTAGCGGGCCGCGAGGTCGGCCGGCTCCCCGGACTCGAGGGCCGCCCGCGAGTCGGGGTCGGCCATGATGGACTCGGCCACCCGCCACAGCGCCAGGTCCATCTCGGTCGTCGGGTTGCGGGGCACGGACCGGAGCACCTCGAGCGTGTCCGGAGACACGCCGTGCCCGGTGGTGGCCTGACCGGCCAGCCGGGAGATGAGCCGCAGGGCCAGCAGCGGCGGGGCGACCATCGGACCGGCCCACGGGGCGATCGCGGGGAAGGTGGCGAGCACCGAGTCCCGCAGCGCCGCGGCGCGGGCGGCGGTGCGGCACACGGGATCCGGCTCCGCGCCGGCCCGGATCTGCGCGGCCCGGGCCGCCGCGACGACCTGCTCGACGGTCGCGTCGAAGCGGTCCCGCGCGCGCTCGGGGCGTCGCCATGCGGCGGGTGCGTGCGGCGCCGCGACGCGCAGGAGGGTCGCCAGGTCCCGGGCGGTGCGCAGCCCGCGGACCGCTCGGGCGCGCCCCGGCGCCGGCGCGATCAACCCCTCGGCGCGCAGCCGCTCGACCACGGCCGCGGCCCCCGGGTCGATGAAGCGCAGGAAGGCCGGCAGGATCCGGGCGCCGATCGGGTCGGCCAGGGCGCGGTCGACCCGCAGCCAGAGCCGCTCACCTGCCGTGGCGAGGTACCGGTGGTCGGCCGGGTCGACTTCGTGACCGGCCACCCGCGCCGCGCCGGACAGAATGCAGCCGATGACGTCCCGGCCGAGCGGGCTGATCGGGGCGAGCATGCCCTGCACCGAGCCGAAGGAGAACCACACCGACGCCGGCGGCGCCTCGGCCGGCAGTGGGAAGAGGGTCGTGATCGCGCGGGTCTGCAGGAGGTGCAGCACCCCGTCGGCGATGGCCCACTCGATGTCCTGTGGGGCGGCATACAGGCCCTCGATGCGCAGCCCGTCCTGGACGATCGCGCGCACCTGCGCGTCGGTGAGCGCTCGGCCGCTGGGCTCGGCGCGGGTCAGCGTGCGGACCCCACCCGTCGGATCGGCCACGGTGGCAACGGCTTTGCTGCCCACGGTGTAACTGAGGACGCGCCGACTGGCGCGGTCGACGACGACGTGGTCGGGCTCGACCTGACCGGACACCAGCGCCTCGCCCAGCCCCTCCGTGGCGTCGAGGACCAGCCGGCCGCGGTGGCCGGTCAGCGGGTCGGCGGTGAAGAGCACCCCGGAGACCTCGCTGGCGACCATCTGCTGGACGACGGCGGCGAGGGCGACGTGCTCGTGGCCGGTGCCCTGCCGCTGCCGATAGGTCATCGAGCGCACCGTCCACAGGCTCGCCCAGCAGGCGCGGACGGCGGCGCCCACGGCGTCCGCGCCGACCACCTGCAAGAAGGTGTCCTGCTGCCCCGCGAACGACGCGTCGGGCAGGTCCTCGGCCGTCGCGGAACTGCGCACCGCCACCGGGCCGGCCAGGGACCGGTAGGCCGCCTCGACCGCCGCCGCGACCTCGGCCGGCATGGGTGCCCGGTCGAACTCCGCCGCGATCCGGTCGGCGGCCCCGGCCAGCGCACCCGGATCGTCCAGGTCGATCCAGCCGAGTTCCTGCCCGAGCACGGCGTCGAGCCGGTTGTGGCCGACGAAGCGTCGGTAGGCGTCGGTGGTGACGACGAAACCCGGGGGCACCCGCAGGCCGGCCCGGGTCAGCCGGCCGAGGTTGACCCCCTTCCCACCGGCCGAGGCCAGGTCGAGGCCGGGGTCGTCCAGCTGCCGGATCCACTGCGACATGCCTCGACCTTAGGTCCGCAGATCCCGTGGGGCGCGCGGTAGGGCCAGAATGGCGGAATGCACGAGCTGACCTTCGCCGGCACCTACTCCGACCACCGCGGCACCGAGGTGCTGACCTGGCGGGTGCATCCCGGTCCGGGGCGCGAGCCCTTCGTGCTGGAGACGATGATCCGCGGGGTGCTGCTGCGCGGGCCCGCCTTCGACCGGCTGGCCCCGACCGACGACCCCGACCTGCACGGGCACGACATCCTCACCCTGCAACAGGGCTATCTGTCCGACTGCCTGCTCACCGCCAGACCTCGGATCCTGCTCATGTCCGGTCCGGTCGACGCGCGGCTGCACCTGGGGCTGGGCATGCGGCGCGCCGGGGTGAGGATCAGCGTCACCGTCGGCGACGAGACGATCACGACGGCCGAGCACTGGACCTTCGAGCCGGCCGTGGCCCACCTGATGCGCCTGCTGCCGGAGGCGTCGGAGCTGCGGGCGTGCGCGTCGTGCGCCCTGGCGAGCTACCCGGCCGACGCGACAGCGCTCGCGGGGATGCAGTGCCATCGCGACGGCGCCGCCGCGGACGGCGGCGATCCCGGCTCCGCGCCCTTCACCCAGTGGGTGCCGGAGTTCTACCTGTGCGGGCAGTGGGAGCCGCGGCCCATCCCGTCGTGACCGACCCGGGCGGCACCGACGCGGTGCGGCTGCGCCTCGACCTGGCCTACGACGGCACCGACTTCGCCGGTTGGGCCGCGCAGCCGAGCCTGCGCACCGTCGAGGGGGAGTTGTCCGCGGCCCTCGCCACGGTACTGCGCGCGCCGCAGCCGGTCCGCTTGGTCGTGGCCGGGCGCACCGACGCGGGCGTCCACGCGCGCGGTCAGGTGGTGCACGCCGACGTGGCCGACGCGGCATACCGGACGGTGGTGGGACGCAGCGACCGCAGCCCCGAGGCGGCGCTGTCGGCCCGGCTGGGTGGGGTGCTGCCCGCCGACGTCGTCGTCAGGTCGGTATGCCGCGCGCCCGCGGGTTTCGACGCGCGCTTCTCCGCCGTCTGGCGACGCTATCGCTATCGCATCGCCGACGACCTGGCGGTGCGTGATCCGTTGCGGCGCAAGGACACCGTCTGGCTCGGCGGCCTGCTCGAGCCGGCCGCGATGACCGAGGCGGGACGGATGCTGCTGGGGCTCAAGGATTTCGGGGCCTTCTGCCGCCGGCGCGAAGGGGCCACGACGGTGCGCACGCTACTGCGCTTCGACTGGGAGCGCTCGGCCGACGGAGTCGTCGCGGCGACGGTCGTCGCCGACGCCTTCTGTCACTCCATGGTGCGCTCGCTGGTCGGTGCCGTGCTGCCGGTGGGGCTGGGGCGCGAACCGGTCGGGTGGCCGGCGCAACTGCAGGCCGTCGGCGAGCGCAGCAGCCGGGTCCGGGTCATGCCCGCGCACGGGCTGTCGCTGGAGGAGGTCGGCTATCCGCCCGACGACGAGCTGGCCGGCCGGGCCGATCAGGCCCGCGCGCGACGGGACCCCCCTGCGTGACGGGGTGCGCCGCGGCTCAGCAGCACGCTTGGCACGAAGTCGGCGATGCCGCGCGCGTCGTCGGACAGCGACCAGGTCGTAGAACAGCAGCAACCGTCCGCAGGGTAGGTCGAGATCGACCTGGACGACGAGCGACAACGGCATCGGCGTCATCGCGGCCGCCGCCTCGACTCCGCCTCGTGCCGCGCCGGCTGGCGCGCTCGTCGGTGAGCTGGGGGCTCAGCCGAGCCAGCGCCGCACCAGCGCGATGCGAGCGGCGACCTGCTCGGTCGTGGCCTGCGCCAGCGGCGGACCGCCGCACTGCCGGCGCAGGTCGGCATGCACGTGACTGTGCGGTATGCCGCGCACCCGCGCGACCTGTGCGACCAGGCCGTTGAGCTCCTTGCGCTGCACGCCCAGGGCCCGGTGCAGGCTCTCCTGCGGGGTCAGCCGCTCGCGCCGCTCGGCCCGGGCGTGCCGGCGGGCCTGGCGCTGCTGCCGCTCACTCAGCAGCGCGGCGATGTGGTCGGGCTCGAGCAGCCCTGGCAGACCGAGGTATTCGGCCTCGTCGACGGACGTCGGCGCGGCGTGCATGCCGTAGGCCTGGCTGTCGAACAGGACATGGTCGAAGGTCGCCGCCGACTCCAGCGCCTCGAACCCGCCGAGCAGGTCGTCGGCCGCCTGCTCGCCGGCCGCCGCCCGCGCCAGCAGCGCCTCGGTCTCGGCCCACACGTCGGCCTGGTCGCCGGTCGCCCGGCGCCCGAGCACGTGGTCGCGGGAGCGCTCCAGGCTCGCGGCATGGGCGAGGATCAGCGGCACGGTCGGCAGGAAGACCGTGGCGATCTCGCCGCGCCGTCGAGCCCGGACGAAGCGGCCCACGGCCTGGGCGAAGAACAGCGGCGTCTGCACCGAGGTCGCGTAGACGCCGACGGCCAGCCGCGGCACGTCGACGCCCTCGGACACCATGCGCACCGCGACCATCCACCGGTGCTGCGGGTCGTCGGACCCGGCGAAGTCCTCGATCCGCCGGCTCGACCCGGCGTCGTCGGACAGCACGACGGTGGGCCGACCCGCGCCGACCGACTCGAGGATCCGCGCATAGGCGCGCGCCGCAGTCCGGTTGGCCGCGATGACCAGACCCCCGGCGTTGGGCAGGTGGCGACGCACCTCGGTGAGCCGGCGGTCGGCGGCGCGCAGCACGGCCGGCATCCACTCGCCGGCGGGGTCGAGCGCGGTGCGCCAGGCCTGCGCGGTGAGTTCCTTGGTCAGTTCGCCGCCCAGCTGCGCCTCGAGGGTCTCGCCGGCTCGGGTGCGCCAGCGCATCGGCCCGCCGTAGGTCAGGAAGATCACCGGCCGCACGACGTGGTCGCGCAACGCGTCGGCATACCCGTAGGTGTAGTCGGCCCGGGACACCAGCGTCCCGCCGGGCCCCGGCTGGTAGCCGACGAACGGGATCGGGTGGTCGTCGGAGCGGAACGGCGTGCCGGTCAGCGCCAGGCGCCGCTCGGCGGGCTCGAAGGCGTGCGCCACCGCGGCACCCCAGCTCAGCGCGTCGCCGGCGTGGTGGATCTCGTCGAGGATGACGAGGGTCTTGGCGCCGCGGGTCAGCGCCTCGTGCATGTGCGGCCGGGCGGCCACCCCGGCGTACGTGACGACGACGCCGTGGAACTGGCGCGACCGGCCGGGCCGCCCGGTGCCCGGGTCGAGGTTGATGCCGACCCGATGGGCGGCTTCGGCCCACTGGACCTTGAGGTGCTCGGTCGGAGCGACGACGGTGACCCGCCGGACGACCCGCCGGTGCAGCAGCTCGGCGGCCACCCGCAGGGCGAAGGTCGTCTTGCCGGCTCCCGGGGTCGCCACCGCGAGGAAGTCCCGCGGCTCACCCGACAGGTATGCCGCGAGCGCGTCCTGCTGCCAGGCCCGCAGCGCCGACGACGTCCCCCACGGTGCCCGCTGGGGGAAGGCGGGCGAGAGCCGCTCGAAGGCCGACTGGCTCACCGCACCACCCCCCACCCACCCGGCGCCGCCGGCCCGACGATCGGCAGGGGGGTCGGCTCGGGCGTCGGGCTGACGGTCGGCATGAGTGCGGGGCGGACGGTCGGCATGAGTGCGGGGCGGACGGTCGGCATGGGATCTCGGATGCTAGCCGACCCGGGCGGGCGGCCCGCCGCCCGACCCACCGGATCCCTGGCCCACCACCCCTGGCCCACCACCCCTGGGCGGGCCCTTGGGCAGACCCCGGTAAGAACGGTTGCATGGAACGTTTGCCGGGGCAAACGTTCCATGCAACCGTTTTTACCGGGGCTTGAGGGGGGTGTTCGCGGGGCTTGAGGGGGGTGTTCGCGGGGCTTGAGGGGGTGTTCGCGGGGGGGTGGGGCGGGGGACCGGGCCCGATCACGCGGGCCGGCTGGGTATCCGTACCTAACTCTGGACGGGCGAGGGAACCGGGGCGGGACTTACGGCAGTCTGAGCAGGCAGACAACCACAGGGGAAGGACCGATGATCGTGCAGTCGATCCGCATCACCACCGCCATCCTGGCCGCCGCCACCGTGGTCGGCCTGGGGGCGTGCACCAAGGTCGTGCCCGAGACCGAGCCGCCGCGCACCGCCAATCCGACGACGGTCGTGACGCCGACCACCCCGGCCCGTGCGACCACGACCCCCCGCACCACCGCGGCGCCGTCGACCACCAACGCGGCACCCACGACGCAGGCCGGCCCCGCGCCGTCGGTCGGGCCGCTCACCGCACCCGGCACCCAGCTCAAGCTCGGCGAGCCGGCCACGCTCGTCTACGAGCTCAGCGACGTCAAGACGACCCTGATCGTCAAGCCCACGACGATCACCAAGGGCGACCCCAAGGACCTCGCCGGCGTCAACATCAGCAACGAGGAGCTCAAGGGCGGCACCCCCTGGTATGCCACGGTCGAGTACACCAACCTCTCCGGCCCGGCCGACGAGTCGCCCTACTACAACGTCAAGCTGCGCGCCGTCGACGCCGCGGGCCAGGCCGTGTCGAGCATCATCGTCATCGGCAAGGACAAGTGCGACGAGATCGAGCCGCTCGACAACAAGAGCGAGGTCGGCAAGCCTCACCTGGAGTGCAAGATCTTCGTCGCCAAGGCCGGTCAGGAGGTCGCGGCCCTGACCTGGCGGGGCGACTACAGCTCCGCTCAGCCGGTCACCTGGAAGCCCTGACCGGCGCCCACCCGCCGGGCCGCCCGCCCGGACCACAGGCCAGCGATGCCGCGCTTGCAGGGGGCGCGGCATCGCTGCTTGACGAACGCACCTCGGCGGGCCGCGCCCGGCGACCCGTCACCCGCGCCGGTCGCGCTCGGCGCGGCCGGCGGGCAGATAGCCCAGCGCCCCGACCACGCTGACCAGGCCGCCGACCACCATGGCGGTCTGCGTGCTCGTCGCGCCGCTGAGCCAGCCCAGGGTCGGCCCGGCGATCGCACCGGCTCCGAACGCCACCATCGAGTTGAGCGAGAGCACGCTGGCCCGGTTGGCGGCCTCCGCGCGCCGGTGCAGCAGGGCCCCGTGCATCGGCCCACCGGCCCCGTGCAGGGCATAGGTCAGTCCGTATGCCGCGACCAGGGCCACCGGTCCCGCGGCCAGTCCCATGACCGCCGCCCCCGCGCCGTTGAGCACCCGGGCCAGGATCGCCGTGCGGGCCACCCCGAGGCGACCGGCCAGCCGGCCGGCCAGCGTGGCCCCGGCCGCGAACACGCCCCACCCGGCGGCCGCGACCGGGCCGTTCCACTGCCCGGCCGCAGCAGTGCTGCCCAGCAACTCGGCCAGGCGCAGCGGCATGAGGTTCTCGAAGACCGTCATGGCCCACACCCAGGCCACCTCGACGCCGAGGATCCCGAGCAGCACCCGGTCGTGGCCCAGCAGGCCCAGCGTCGCGCGCAGCTGTCGCGGGGTCGCGCGGGCCGAGTCGAGCGCCCGGCGCAGGCCGCCGCCCCGGCCGGCGACCGCTCCGGCGGGCACCTCGGTGACCAGCGCGGCGGTGAGGGCCAGGTGGACGGCGCCGAAGGCGGCATACAGGGCGATGGGCAGAGCCAGGGGACTGTAGGCCGGCAGCGGGTGACACGCGACCAGCCCGCCGCCGAGCACCGCCCCGACAGCGATCGACCCACCGAGCACGGTGTTCTGCCGGGCCAGCGATTGGTCGACGTCGGCGCCGGGGTCGCCGGCGTGCACGGCGTCGACGAACCACGCCTCCAGGGGCCCCGAGTCCAGCGCCCGATAGACGCCCATGGCGGCCGCGGCCAGCGCGAAGCCGGCGAACGAGTCGGCCCGCAGATAGAGCCAGGCGGTGACCAGGTTGACGGCCCCGGCCACCAGCAGCAGCGGGCGGCGCCCGAAGGCGTCGGCGAAACCGCTGGTCGGCAACTCGAGCAGGAGCACGACGACGCCCTGGGCAGCGGCATAGGTGAGCACCTCGCCAACGGTGAGCCCGCGCTCCAGGGCGAGCAGCCCGAAGATCCCGATGACCAGGCCCACCGGCAGCCAGCGGGTCAGGGTGAGCAGCAGGAAGCGGCGCCGGGCCCGGTCGGGCGTCAGCGGGTGGGCCGCGGGTGAGGCGGTCACCGGCCCTCGCGTAACGGCGGGCGGTCGAGGTCGACGGGGTAGCTCGTCAGATAGATCGCGACCCGGCGGGCCTGCGGATTGCCCTGTCCGACCCGGCGATAGCGCTGCACGACCGCGTCGAGCTCGGCCATCATCGCGGCGGTCTGCTCGGCGGTGGCCAGGATCAGGTGGTCGTTCATGCCCAGGGTGTCGCGCCACCGGGCCGGCCACTGCGCCTCGACGTCGAGCCATCGCTCGAAGCGGGTGTGGAAGTGTCGCAGGTAGTCGCGGGTCAGCCAGTTGAGCGCGGTCTCGGCGTCCTCGTCGCCGGCGAAGTCCGAGGGGGTCCACTGGGTGTAGTCGCTGGCCGCCGCCCAGAGCCGCTGCCGGCCGGTGCCCTCGCCGGTGTCGCGCACCAGGCCGGCCGCGGCCAGCCGGCGCAGGTGATAGGAGGTCGCCCCGGAGTTGGTCTGCAGGCTCGCCGCCAGGGCCGTCGCGGTCGCCGGGCCACCCCGGCGCAGCTCGGACACCAGCCGGGAGCGCAGCGGGTGGGCGAGGGTCTTGACGCGCTCGGCGTCGAGCTGGACGACGCTGTCGTCCCCGGGGTGGGAGGTCATAGATGCACAATACCTCTGCATAGTCTGTTTGCAAAATAGTTGTGTATGCCGTGCCCGGACCACGTCTGCGCAGGTCAGGGCCGGGGTGGCCGCGGATTGGACCGCTCGCCGACCCGCTCGTAAACTGGACGATTGTGCGCCGCTGCCCCAGCGGCCCACCGACCAGCAGCCCGTGAGCGCTGCCCCTGACCTTGAGCCCTGACCCTGAGCCCTGACCCTGAGCACTGACGGAGAGCACCCGATCATGCGCACCTATACCCCCAAGCCCGGCGAGGTCACCCGCGCCTGGCACGTCATCGACGCCACGGACGTCGTGCTCGGCCGGCTGGCCAGCCAGACCGCCGTGCTGCTGCGCGGCAAGCACAAGCCGACCTTCGCGCCGCACGTCGACACCGGCGACTTCGTCATCATCATCAACGCCGCCAAGGTCGCGCTCACCGGCGCCAAGGCCGAGCAGAAGCGCGCCTACCGGCACTCGGGCTACCCGGGCGGGCTGCGCAGCGTCAGCTACGCCGAGTTGCTCGAGAAGGACCCCCGCAAGGCGGTCGAGCGCGCCGTCCGCGGCATGCTCCCCAAGAACACCCTGGGCCGGGCGCAGCTGTCCAAGCTCAAGGTCTATGCGGGTGACTCGCACCCGCACGCCGCCCAGAAGCCCGTCCCGTTCGAGATCACCCAGGTGGCCCAGTGATGGCTGAGATGACCAACGACTACGCCGACGAGCTCGACACCGACGAGCCCGCGGTCTCCGAGTGGACCTCCGAGTCGACCGCGCCGGTCGGCGACGACGCCCCCGCCCGCAAGCCGACGGCCTCGGCGCCCGGCGCGGCGACCGGCCGGCGCAAGCAGGCCATCGCCCGGGTGCGCATCGTGCCCGGCACCGGTGAGTGGACCGTCAACGGTCGCTCGCTGGACTCCTACTTCCCCAACAGGGTGCACCAGCAGCTGGTCAACGAGCCGCTCAAGGTGCTCGAGCTGGACGGCGCCTATGACGTGCTGGTCCGGGTGCACGGTGGTGGCCCCTCCGGCCAGGCCGGCGCGGTCCGGCTCGGCGTGGCGCGCGCCCTCAACGGCGTCGACGTCGAGCTCAACCGGCCCTCGCTCAAGAAGGCCGGGCTGCTGACCCGGGACGCGCGGGTGCCCGAGCGCAAGAAGGCCGGCCTCAAGAAGGCCCGGAAGGCACCGCAGTACAGCAAGCGTTGACCATTGCCGCGACGGGGCGGCCCAGGTCCGGCCTGGGTCGTCCCGTCGTGCGCTTGGGCAGGTAGTTTCGAGGGGTATGCCGCGCGGCCCGCGCCCGGTCTCACGGACGCCGGCCCGGGCGCGCGGCATACCACAAGGACAAGGAGGCCCTCGAGTGGGGCGACTCTTCGGCACCGACGGCGTGCGCGGACTGGCCAACCGGGACATCACCGCCGAACTGGCCCTGGACCTGTCGGTCGCCGCGGCGCACGTGCTGCGCGAGACGGGCGAGTTGGAGGGGCACCGGCCGTTCGCGGTGGTCGGCACCGACGGCCGGGCCAGTGGCGAGTTCCTTTCGGCGGCGGTGACCGCCGGGCTGGCGTCGGCCGGGGTCGACGTGCTCAACGCGGGCACCCTGCCCACGCCGGCGGTGGCCTTCCTCACGGCCGACCTCGGGGCCGATCTCGGGGTCATGCTGTCGGCCTCGCACAACCCGATGGCCGACAACGGCATCAAGTTCTTCGCCCGGGGCGGTTACAAGCTCGACGACGCCGTCGAGGACGCCATCTCCGAGCGGCGGGCCGAGCCCTGGGACCGCCCGATCGGCCCCGACGTGGGTCGGGTCCGGCCGTTCCTGCAGGAGGCCGACGGTCGCTACGTCAAGCACCTGCTGCGGGCTCTGCCGCACCGCCTGGACGGACTGCACGTCGTCGTCGACGCGGCGCACGGGGCGGCCTCCCGGGTGTCGCCGTGGGCCTTCCGGGAGGCCGGGGCCTATGTCACGGTCATCGGTGCGGAGCCCGACGGACTGAACATCAACGAGGGCTACGGCTCGACGCACCTGGCCCGGCTGCAGCGCGCCGTCGTCGAGAACGGCGCCCAGGTGGGCATCGCGCACGACGGCGACGCCGACCGGTGCCTGGCGGTCGACGCCCGGGGCGAGCTCGTCGACGGCGACCAGATCCTGTCGATCCTGGCGGTGGCGATGCGCGAGCGCGGGGCGCTGGCGCAGGACACCATCGTCGCGACGGTGATGAGCAACCTCGGCATGCTGCAGGCGATGCGGCGCGAGGGCATCACGGTGCGCCAGACCGCCGTCGGCGACCGCTACGTGCTCGAGGACATGCGGGCCGGGGGCTACACCCTGGGCGGCGAGCAGTCCGGGCACGTCATCCTCACCGAGCACGCGACCACCGGCGACGGCGTGCTCACCGGGCTGCTGCTCGTGTCGCGGATGGCCGAGACCAAGCGCACCCTGCGCGACCTGGCCACCGTCATGACCCGCCTGCCGCAGGTGCTGGTCAACGTCAAGGGCGTCGACAAGGACGCCGTCGATGCCGACACCGCCGTGCAGGCCGCGGTCGTCGAGGCCGAGCGGGTGCTCGGCGGCTCCGGGCGGGTGCTGCTGCGCAAGTCCGGCACCGAGCCGCTGGTGCGGGTCATGGTCGAGGCCGCCCAGGCCGAGCAGGCCCAGTCGATCGCCGACCAGCTGGCCGGTGTCGTGCGGGAGCGCCTGGCCCTGTGAGGGTGCGGCCGGTCAGGTCCCGGCGAGCCGCTGCAGGACCGGCAGGAAGTGCCGTGCCAGGGCGCCGTTGACGCCGACGACGCTGATCCGGGACTCCTCCCGGCGCCGCTGCAGTTCTTCGACCATCTGCTCGGTGTCGCCGCTGAGGATGGTCAGCGAGTCGGCGGCCGTGAGGGTGGCCAGGTCGGCGCCGGCGACCCGCTGGACCCAGTCGGGGAACACTCCGGCGACCGAGAAGAGGTTGGTGGCGATCCGGACCCCGGTGCCGCGGGCCCCGGGCGCGCCG
Source organism: uncultured Intrasporangiaceae bacterium (assembly GCA_964647395.1). Lineage (GTDB taxonomy): Bacteria > Actinomycetota > Actinomycetes > Actinomycetales > Dermatophilaceae > Phosphoribacter. The sequence continues at coordinate 12,571 of CAZYHR010000083.1, forward strand.
TCGAAGGACCGCGCGAAGGCGGTCACCTCGGCCCGGGTCGCGGTGGGCGGCAGGCCCAGCGTGACGATGTCGGCGTGCTGCCGGGCCAGGGCGGCCGCCTTGGGCCCGCCGGCGGCCACGAGCACCTCCGGCCGGTCCGGGCCGGTCAGCTCGAGGGTGCGCGTGATGGTCTCGGCGACCCGGGCCAGCCGCTGCGCCCCGGTCAGGGGCGGCAGGCCCAGCCGGGCGAGGGCGGCGAGCGTCTCGGGCCGGCCGGTGCCCAGGCCGAGGACGAAGCGGCCGTCGGTCAGCCGGGTCAGCGCCGCGGCCTGCTGGGCGGCGAGTGCGGGCAGGTGCAGCGGGGTGGCCAGGACATAGTCACCTGCCGGTCGGCCTGCGGCTCTCCCGGGCGGCCCGTCTGGTGAGCCGCGCCTTCGACGAGACGCTGGTCGCGGCCGGGGGATCGCTGCCGGTCTGGCAGGTGCTGCTCAACCTGCGCATCGACCCGGCGATGAGCCAGCGCGGCCTGGCCGCCGCGGTCGGGGTCAGCGAGACCACCCTGACCCATCACCTCAACGCGATGGAGACCGCCGGGCTGGTCGTGCGGCGCCGCGACCCGGCCGACCGGCGCACCCACACCGTTGAGGTCACCGCGGCCGGGCGGGCCGCCTTCGACCGGTTGCGCGCCGCTGCCGCGGGGTTCGACGCGCGGCTGCGGAGCGGTCTGTCCGGCCCCGATGTCGACCGGCTCGGCGAGTTGCTCGAGCGGCTCGCCGACAACGTCGGCGGGACGGCGGCCGGGCCGCCGGTCACTCCGGGACGCTGACCCCGATCGCGGAGATGACCCGGGCGGCTCCGTCGCGCAGCGCGTAGTTGGCGCCGATGATGCCGAGCCGGCCCTGCTCGATCCGTTCGGCGATGAGCATCGAGCGTTCGGTCAGCAGCCGGGCGGTCTGTCGGACGTGCTCGGCCTCGACCTGCTCGGCGCTGGTCTGGCCGCGCTGCCGGGTCGCGAGCACGCTGGGCAGGACCCGCTCGACGATGTCCCGGACGTAACCGCCGGGCATGGCGCCGGTCTCCAACGCCTCGAGCGCCGCCCCGACGGCCCCGCACGAGTCGTGGCCGAGCACGACGATGAGCGGGATCCCGAGGATGCCGATGCCGAACTCCATCGACCCCAGCACCGAGGAGTCGACGACATGTCCGGCGGTGCGGACGACGAACAGGTCGCCGAGCCCCTGGTCGAAGATGATCTCGGCGGCCACCCGGCTGTCCCCGCAGCCGAAGAACACCGCGAACGGCCGCTGCCGGCCGGCGATCTTGTGCCGCAGCCCGATGTCTTGGTTGGGATGCAGCCGAGCGTCGGCCATGAAACGGGCGTTGCCGGCAGCCAGCACCGACCACGCCTCGGTCGGGGTCACCGGTCGGGTCCCGGGCTGCGGACGGATCCGCCCGAACGCGGAGTCGGGCGGACTCACCGTCGCCTCACCGTCGCCTCACCGCGTCACAGCCCGGGCCGCTTGCCGATGGTCATCGCCATCGGCTTGGTCACCGACGCGAAGAAGTCGTTGCCCTTGTCGTCGACGACGACGAAGGCGGGGAAGTCCTCGA
>CAZYHR010000084.1:0-2702 GCA_964647395.1 uncultured Intrasporangiaceae bacterium
GACGGCGGGGGACGCCGATGACCGACCGGCCCGACGACGTGCGGCCCGGCGACGTGCGGCCCGGCGCCGGGCGGCCGAGTGCCGACCGGCTCAGGGCCGGACGCGGCGGCGGAGGCCGGGCCCGCGGTCCGCAGGACGAGTCGAGCGGCGCGGACCCGCGCCCGGTCGACGCCGCCCGCCCGGCCGATGCCCCGGGGCTGCGTGCCGGCCCGGCGCTGGTGGACCTGCTGGACCGGCTGCGGTCGGTGCCCGACGCACTGGCCGACCCCGAGTTGTCCCTCGTCGCGCTGGTCGCCGACACCCTCGACGCGGTGGACCCGCCGGTCGACCCCTGGGGCCAGCGGCCACCCGATTGGCGCCCCCCGGACGGCACCGCGCGCCGCCAGGGTGTGGTCATCGGCTGCTGGTTGGCCGGCCTGCCGGGGCTCACCGACGCGATCCCGCCACCGCAGGGTGCGCGGCTGCGCCAGGCGCTGCTGCGGCTGGCCGAGTTGGCCGCCGAGGTGCCGCCCGCGTCGTGGCTGACCGGCGACCCCGACCGGGAGCAGGAGGCGGTGCGCACCTTCCTGCGAGGGCTCGGCGTGCGCCCGCAGGGTGAGTCGGAACAGGTCGCCGAGGACCGCTGGGCCGCGGTGAGCACGCTGGCCCGCCGCCAGGCGCTGCGCGACGCCGCGCGAGCCGAGGAGCTGGCCCGGGTGCTCGCCGACCAGCAGGCCCAGGAGGCCGCGGCCCGGGCGACCTATGTCTGAGCCGCCCCAGGACGGCCGGCCGCCGCCGGCCGCGGCGACCGCGCGGCATACCGGGGCCGACGCCCTGCCCGACTACGCCCCGATGTCGGCGGCCGTCCGCAGCGACTCGCAGCGGTGGCCGCTGCTGTCGACGGAGCAGATCGGCCAGGTGCAGCGGTGGCGCGACCACCCCCACGCTCCGCTGTGGCGGCACGCGTGCGGGGACCTGCTGACCGAGCCCGACCTGGTCGAGCTGCGTCGCTACGCCGCGGCGCTGGCGGAACCCCCACCGACCCCCGACCGCCCCGGCTGGGTGGCCGAGCTCGTCGATCGGTGTCGCGCGAGCGTGCCCCGATATCGCTCCCACACCGGTGGATTCGATGACCTCGCGCCGGTGACCAGGGATGATCTGGCGGCCGGTGTGGTCTCCTTCGTGCCCGACGACCTGCCGTTGGAGCGGCTCGTGCAGACGTCGTCGTCGGGGACGTCGGGCGCCGCCCTCGTGCTGCCGGTGCATCCGGCGACCGTCGCGGCCGAGATCGTCCTGCTCGAGCGGCTCGTCGCCGACGCCGGAGCCGACTGGCCGACCGACCCCGGGCGGCTCGCGATCCTGTCGGCCACCGACCAACGCCAGGCCTTCACCTATGTCTCGGCGCTGACCTGGCGGTCGGGACAGCTCATGACGCGGGTCAACCTGGCCGACGCGGAGTGGGCCGGGCCGGGTGACCGCGAGGCCTTCCTCGCCGCGACCGACGCGCAGGTCGTCACCGGGACGGCGCTGTCGCTGGTGCGGCTGGCCCGGCTCGCGGTGCCGGCGCTGCGGCCGGTGGCGCTGGTCTCCGGAGCGATGACGTTGACGGCGGCCGCGCGGGCCGAGCTCGAGGCGCGGTTCGGCGCGCCGGTGCTCGACCTCTACGGCCTCAAGGAGACCGGCCCGTTCGCGGCGTCCGCCGACGGCGGCGGGCAGGTCGTCGTCACGCCGGACGTCTGGGTGGAGATCCTCGACCCGGCGGGCCGGCCGGTGGCCGACGGCGAGCGCGGCGAGATCACCGTGACCTCGCGCGGCAACCCCTACCTGCCGCTGCTGCGCTATCGCACCGGCGACCAGGGCTCGCTCGGGTGGCGACACCGGCGGCAGGTCATCGAGGGCCTGGTCGGCCGGGCGCCCGTGGTCTTCGAGCGCCCGGACGGCTCGCCGGTGCCGTCGGTCGACCTGCACCAGCAGTTGCAGCACCATGGCGCCATCGCCTGGTCGGTCACCCAGGACCCGGGTGGCGCGGTGGTCGCGCGGATCCTCGGCGGCGACGCGGCGGCGATCGGGGCCGCACTGCGCGCCGGCCTGGCCCGCGACGACGTCGAGGTCGTCGTCGTCGCCGATCCCGACGAACTCGGCCCCGGCAAACCGCGGGCCTTCGCCAGGGTCGGGTAGCGCGCCGGCGCGCGCCGACCGACCAGCCGCCGCCCGGCCACCGCGAACCGGCCAGTGCCGGATCGGTCAGTGCCGGATCTGTCAGTGCCGGATCTGTCAGTGCCGGATCGGTCAGTGCCTGAGCCGGGCCTCGAAGAGCGCCCGGACCTCGGGGTGCGCGCGCACGAGGTCCAGCGCGTAGGCCGCATGGCCGGGCACGAAGCCGTTGCCGACCAGCATCGTCACGTCGGCGGCCAGGCCCTCGGCGCCGAGCGCCGCGGCCGAGAAGGACGTCGCCATCGAGAAGAAGACGATCGTGCCGCCCTGGGCCGTGGCGAGGATCGCCGGCTGCTCGCAGCCGGGCACGTCGACGCACACGACGGTGATGTCGCACGGCCCGCCGGCGGCCTCGACCGCGGCGGCCAGGCCGAGCGGCGAGCGGGCGTCGGCGACGACGACGTGGTCGGCCAGCCCGGTCGGCAGCAGCCGGTCCCGCTCGACCTCGTCGACGACCACCGCGACCAGCCGTCCCGGCAGCGCGCCAGTGTCGATCCAAAACACGGTGG
>CAZYHR010000084.1:2712-13928 GCA_964647395.1 uncultured Intrasporangiaceae bacterium
CGGCCGTCCGGGCGGCGGCCAGCGACAGCGATCCGGACTTGCCGGCGCCACCGAGCACGAGCACCGACGGCCGCTGGTGCCCCGGGGCGGGCGCCTCGCCGACGTCGCCGTCCGAGCCGGAGCGGGCGGCATACCCGTGGACCACGCGCGCCACGAGCGCCGGCGCCCCACAGACGTCGAGCACGAGCAGCGCGAGACGCGGGTCCAGGTCGTCGGGCAGCACCGCGGCGATCGATCGGGCGAACAGGATCGCGTGCCCCTGCGCCGGCACCTGCTCGCAGCGCCCGTCCCACCGGGCCAGCCCGTCGGTGATCCGCAGCGGCGTCAGGGACAGCGACACCAGGGTGGCGACCCGGTCCCCCACCGCCAGGCCCAGCGGGCTGTCCGGGCCGACCTGCTCGACCACCCCGGTGAGCATGCCGCCGGACCCGGTGACCGGGTTCTGCATCTTGCCCCGTTCGGCGATGATGGCCAGCACGGTCTCGCGCACGGCACGCCCGTCGACGCCGCCCTCGGGCCCGCGGTGCGACTCGGCGAGCTGGCGGTAGGAGGCGGCGTCGAGGTTGAGGGTGTCCACGGCGATCCGGACCTCGCCGGGCCACAGCTGCGCGCGGGCGTCCAGGCGGCGCGCGGCCTGCGGCAGGGTGACCTGGGCGCCGGTCGGCTCGAGGACGCGGTGCAGTCCGACCGGGCTCTCGTCGGCGGCCCCGGACCCGATCTGCCAGCCCATTGTCAACTCTCCCTCGATTCCCAGCAGACACCGCAAGATTTACGGCTGACATTGAGTCTAGCCGCAGATCATCCCGTATCCTGGGGTGATGAGTCCCCGTGTGCACCAGCCTTACCTCTACCGTCGGCGTGAGCTCGTCGAGCCGGACTGGACCCGGCTGCCCGGGTGGCGCCAGGTCACCGAGGCCGACTGGCTGGATGCCCAGTGGCAGCGGGCCCACTGCGTCAAGAACATCCGCCAACTGCGCGAGCTCATGGGTGACCTGCTCACCGACGACTTCTACGCCGACCTCGAGCGCGACCAACAGGAGCGCGCCACGATGTCGATGCTGCTGCCCCCGCAGATGCTCAACACCATGGTCCCGGCGACCGGCCCCGACGGTATGCCGCGCGCGGGCGCGGCATACACCGCCGCCTTCCGGGCCGACCCGGTCCGGCGCTACATGCTGCCGGTCTTCGCCGACCGGCGCACCGACTGGCCGAGCCACCCCAAGGCCACCCGGGACAGCCTGCACGAGCACGACATGTGGGCGGTCGAGGGGCTGACCCACCGCTACCCCACCAAGGTGCTCGCCGAACTGCTGCCGACCTGCCCGCAATACTGCGGCCACTGCACCCGGATGGACCTGGTCGGCAACTCGACCCCCCAGGTGAGCAAGCTGAAGTTCGTCGGCAAGCCGGTCGACCGGCACCAGGCCATGCTCGACTACCTCGCGGCCACGCCGACCGTCCGCGACGTCGTCGTGTCCGGCGGCGACGTCGCCAACCTGCCGTGGCGCAGCCTCGAGGCCTTCCTCATGCGGCTGCTGGAGATCGACGCGATCCGCGACATCCGGCTGGCGACCAAGGCGCTCATGGGGCTGCCGCAGCACTGGGCGGCGCCCGAGGTCGTCGAGGGCGTCGGCCGGGTCGCCACGGTCGCCCGGCAGCGCGGCGTGCACGTCGCGATCCACACCCACGTCAACCATGTCAACAGCCTCACCCCGGCGGTGGCCCGCACGGCCCGGGCGCTCATGGACGCCGGGCTGTTCAACATCCGCAACCAGGGCGTCATCCTGCACGGGGTCAACGACACCCCCGAGGACCTGCTCGACCTGTGCTTCGGGCTGCAGGACGAGGCCTCGATCACGCCGTACTACTTCTACATGTGCGACATGATCCCGTCCAGCGAGCACTGGCGGATCCCGCTGTCGCAGGCCCAGCACCTGCAGCACGCGATCATGGGATACCTGCCCGGCTTCGCCACCCCGCGGCTGGTCTGCGACGTGCCGTTCGTCGGCAAGCGCTGGGTGCACCAGGTCGAGGACTACGACACCGAGCGTGGCATCTCCTACTGGCGCAAGAACTACCGCACCTCGCTGGAGGCCGACGACATCGACGCCCTGTCGCGCGAGTACGTCTACTACGACCCGATCCACACCCTCCCGGCGGCCGGGCAGCAGTGGTGGGCCGAGCAGTCCGATCGCCGGGCGACCGAGGCCGCCGCGGCCGTCGCGGCCCGGCGCAGCCGGCAGGCCTCGACCGCGCAACTGGTCTGACCGCCCGGGCCGACGGCGACCCGGTCAGCCGGGCCGGCCGACCCGGTCGGCGGTCACGCGAGCCGGCTCGAAGTCGGCCGGGTCCACCCGGCGGGTGGCCCAGCGATAGCGCAGGGTCGAACCGGGCCAGATGGTCACGTTGCGCCCGGCTTCGTCGAGATACCAACTCGCGCACCCCGAGGCCCACACCGTGCGCGCCAGCCGCCGCTGGACCCACCCTCCGAACCGCTGCTGGGCCCGCCGGGTCACCGTCTGTGGGCCGAGCCGGTCGGCGCGGCGGATGGCCTGCACGACGTAGTCCGCGGCGGCCTCGATCATGAGCAGCACCGACGAGTGCCCGAGCGCGGTGTTCGGGCCGAGCAGCAGATAGAGCTCGGGGAAGCCGGCGGTCGTGATGCCCAGCAGGGTCGGCCGACCCTGCGACCAGGCCTGCCGCAGCGGCCGGCCGCCCTCCCCGCGGATGTCCATGCGGGAGTAGGAGCCCAGGGTGTCGAAGCCGGTCGCCAGGACCAGCGCGTCCAGCTCGTATGCCGCGCCGTCACCGGTGGCCACCGCGTGCGGCCCGACCGCCGCGATCGGTGAGGTGACCAGGGTGACGTCGTCCCGGGCGAAGGTCGGCCAGTAGTCGTCGGATAGCAGGATCCGCTTGCAGCCGATGTCGTAGTCCGGCTGCAGCGCCCGGCGCAGCGCCGGGTCGCGGACCGCCGCGTGCAGGTGGGCGACCGACCGCAGCTGCAGCAGCCGCCGCACCGCCGCCCACCGGCCGAAGCCCAGGACCTGGGCATCCTGGCGCAGCAACCGGCCCCAGCGCTGCGCCCGCAGCGCCCCGGGCACCCCGGCGAGCAACCGCTGCTCCAGCGGCGAGCGGGGCCGGTCGTGCCGGGGCAGCACCCAGCTCGGGGTGCGCTGGAAGACGGTCAGCGCGGCGGCCCGGCCGGCCAGCGCGGGGATCACCTGCACCGCCGAGGCGCCGGTGCCGACCACCCCGACCCGCGCCCCGTCCAGGGCCCGGTCGTCCGCCGGCCAGTCCGCGGTGTGCAGCACCGGCCCGGTGAAGGTCGCCAGACCGGGCAGTTCCGGCCGGTTGGGCACGTGCAGTCCGCCGACCCCGAGCACCAGCGCTCCGGCGATCCACTCCCGGCCGTCCGCCGTCCCCACCCGCCAGTGCCCGTCCTGCCACACCGCGCTGCGGACGTCGGCGCCGGTGACGATGCGCTCGCGCACCCCGAGCCGGTCGACGCACTCCTCGAGGTAGTCGCGGATCTCGGCCCACCCGGCGAAGTCCCTGCTCCAGCGGGGGTTGGGCGCATCGGCGAGCGTGTAGAGCCGGCTGGGCACGTCGCACGCGCACCCCGGATAGCGGTTGTCCCGCCAGGTGCCGCCGACCCGGTCGGCCCGCTCGAGCACGACGAGGTCGGTGACGCCGGCGCTCAGCAGCCGGGCCGCCATGACCACGCCCGAGAAGCCACCTCCCACGACGACCACCCGGTGCTGCGTCACACCCGGCAGCCTACGACCAGCCGCCCCGGCCTACGCTGTCGGGCGTGGCCAACGCTTCGGGCACTCCGGCGACGACCGCGCTGTCGCGGGCGGGCGTCGAGCACACCGTGCGCAGCTACGTCCACGACCCGGCGTCGCGGTCCTTCGGCCTGGCGGCGGCGGCGGCCCTGGGGGTGGAGCCCGCCCGGGTCTTCAAGACCCTGCTGGTCACCACGGACGACGGTCGGCTCGGTGTCGGCATCGTGCCGGTCGACCACCAGCTCGACCTCAAGGCCATGGCAACAGCGTTGGGGCACAAACGGGTCGCCATGACGGACCCCGCAACGGCCGAGCGCGTCACGGGCTATGTCGTCGGCGGCATCTCCCCCGTCGGCCAGCGCCGGCGCCTGCCGACGGTGCTCGACCGGTCGGCCCTCGCGCACGACACCGTGCTCGTGTCGGGTGGCCGCCGCGGACTCGACATCGAGTTGTCCCCGACCGACCTGGCCCGGGTCACCGCCGCCACTGTTGCATCCATCTGCCGGACCGGGTGACTCACCCCGCGAGACCGGGGCGTAGCCTCGACCGGTGACCCGGTCGACCCCCAGAGCGCGCAGCGGCGGTGGCCTGGTCCTGTTGCTCGCGGCGCTGACCAGCGTCGGGCCGTTCACCATCGACACGATCTTCCCGGCCTTCGACGCGATCGCCGCCGACTACCGGGTCGATGCCGTCGCGGTGCAGCAGACGATCAGCGTCTACCTGGTGACCTTCGCGGTGATGAGCCTGTTCCACGGACCGCTGTCCGACGCGCTCGGCCGCCGACCGGTCATCATCGGCGGCTCCGTCGCGTATGCCGCGACCGCGGCCGGGTGCGCGCTGGCACCTTCGCTGCCGCTGCTGCTGGTGGCCCGCGGGGCGCAGGGCCTGGTGGCCGGCGCGGGTCTCATCGTGGCCCGCACCGTGGTGCGCGACGTCTTCGACGGCGAGCAGGCCCAGCGCGCGATGTCGCACATGTCGATGATCTTCGGCCTGGCCCCGGCCGCTGCGCCGATCGCCGGTGGCCTGATCCTCGGGGTGGCCCACTGGAAGTGGGTGTTCTGGTTCCTCGCGCTGCTCGGGCTGGTGCTCGGTGGGCTCGCCGCGCTGTTCCTGCCGGAGACCCATCCCGCCGACCTGCGCACCCCGCTGCGACCGGGCGCGATCGTCGCGGCGATCGTCGACAGCACCCGTGACGCCGGGGTGCGGCGGCTCGTGGCGATCTCCTCGCTCAACTTCGCCGCCCTGTTCACCTACATCGCGGCGGCGCCGATGATCGTCACCGACTTCCTCGGGCTCGGGCCGGGTGACTTCGGCACCCTCTTCGTGCCGGTGGTCGTCGCGATGATCACCGGGTCGTGGCTGACCGGGCGGCTGGCCAGCCGGATCAGCGGCAACCAGTTCATCGCCCTCGGCTTCGGGCTGGCCACCGTGGGTGGCGTGGCCGCCTTCGTGGCCGACCTGACGATCGGGGCCCGGCTGCCCTGGGCGCTCATCGGGCCGGTCGCCACCGGCATGGGGATGGCCCTGGTCTTCCCCATCGTCACGCTGGCCCTGCTGGACCGCAGCCCCACCCACCGCGGCACGCTGTCGTCGCTGCAGTCCTTCGCCTCGACCCTGCTCAACGCGGTGGTGTCCGGGGCGCTGGTCCCCGTCGTCGCCCGGCACCCGGTCTCGCTCACCCTGACCTCGCTCGGCTTCACCCTGCTGGCCTGGGGCAGTTGGCTGCTGCACCGGCGGCGCAGTCCCGTCGAACTGGTCACGCCGCCGCACCCGGAGAACCTGGAACCGACCGACCGGATGTGACCGGCCCGGCCGCCCGGTCGGTCGGCGCGGCATCCGGTCGGGCGGGCACCCGCGGGACGCCGCGGCATACCCGTCGGGCGGCTGCCGGCCGAGTCGGGACCGGACAGCCGGTTGTGTCACCATGTCCCCCGTGAGGACCCGTGGCTGACACCACCGACGACGCCTCGTCCCCGGACACCCGGACGGCCGCGCGTGCCCAGCAACGCGCGCAGCGGCCCCGGCGCCTCGGTCGCAAGTTGCTCACCGCAGCTCTCGTGCTGGTGCTGGCCGTGGTGGCGTTCGTCGGTTTCCAGGTGTGGAGCTTCAACCGCAACCTCACCCGGTCGAGCGCGCTGGACGGACTGGGCAACCCGACCGCCACGTCCCTGCCCCCGGGTGCCCGCCCGGACCTCAACGTCCTGGTCATGGGGCTGGACTCGCGCCTCGACGTGCACGGCGAGCCCCTGCCGGCCGACATCGTCGAGGCGCTCAACGCCGGCGACCCCAAGGCCGAGGACATCACCACCGCCGACGTCCTCATGGTCTTCCACATCCCCGGCGACGGGTCCAAGGCGACCGCCGTCTCCATCCCGCGCGACGACTACGTCGAGCTGGTGGGCTGCCCCGGCAAACGGTGCAAGTCCAAGATCAAGGAGGCCTACGGGCTGGCCCAGGCCGACGAGGCGGCCCGCCTGCAGGGCCAGGGGCTGACCGCGCGGGAGATCCACGACCGCTCCCGGGAGGCCGGCCGCCGGGCCCAGGTGCAAACCGTGTCGCAGTTCCTCGGGGTGCACATCGACCACTTCGTCGAGGTGACCATGGCCTCGTTCTTCCAGGTGGCCCAGGTCGTGCAGCCGATCCGGGTGTGCATCCTCAACGACACCAAGGACTCGATGTCGGGGGCCGACTTCAAGGCCGGCGAGCAGGAGATCACCGCCCAGCAGGCGGTGTCGTTCGTGCGGCAGCGGCGCGACACCGCCCACCCCATGCAGCTGCTGTTCACCGACCTGGACCGGGCCCGCCGCCAGCAGGCCTTCATCATCTCGGTGCTGTCCAAGCTCAGGTCGGCCGACACCTTCGCCAACCCGGTGCGCATCCGGCAGCTGCTCGACGTCGGCACCCAGAACACCGTCGTCGACGCGCAGCTGGACCTCATGTCCTTCGCCGGGACGGCCCGCGAAATGGCCGGGGGCAAGCTCAGCTTCTACACACTGCCGGTCGCCGACTTCCAAACCATCGACGGCGCCGAGGTCAACATCGTCGACGTCCCGAGGATCCGGGCCACGGTCCGGGCGCTGTTCGCCGGTGCCGCCCCGCCCGACCCGACCTCGACCGGGCCGGCGACGAGCGGGCCGACCGCGAGCGGCACGACGACGAGCGCGACGAGCACCCGGCCCACCGGCCGGACCAGCGCGCCGACCACCGCGACCTCGACCTTCACGCCCGTCCCGGCCACCGAGGGCGGCAAGGCCGGCCCGCCCCCTACGGCGCTCACCGAGCTGGGGTCGGGCGGCATACCCTGCGTCAAGTGACCGCGGGCCGGCCGGCCGGCGTCGACTCCTGGTCGCCGGGGTGCACCACCGGGCGGCCCTCCCACGCCGTGGACAGCACGACGATGGTGCGGGTCTGCACGTGGGCCAGCGCCCGGATCCGGCCGATGAGCTCCTCGAGCTCCAGCGGGGTGGCCACGCGCACCGTGGTGACGTAGTTGAAGTCCCCGGCCACCGAGTGGCACGACTCGACCTCGGGCAGGTCGCGCAGCCGGTCGGGAATGTCGTCCGGGGCCGCCGGGTCCAGCGGCGACAGCGAGATGAACGCCGTGAGGGTCAACCCGAGCTGGGCCGGGTCGACCACCGCACGGTAGCCCCGGATGACGCCCCGCTCCTCCAGCCGGCGCACCCGCTGGTGCACCGCCGAGGTCGACAGACCGGTGGCCCGGCCGAGGTCGGTGTAGCTCATCCGTCCGTCGGCGGCGAGCAACTCGACGAGCCGCCGGTCCAGTCTCTCCATGGCGGGCTAGCCTACGCAGGTCCGCGGCACCGCCCCAGGAGTTGCTGACAAGATGCTGGGGTGACCGGTGATCGCCTCATGCTGCTCGACTCGGCCAGCCTCTACTTCCGGGCCTTCTACGGCGTGCCCGATCAACGCGAGGATCCGAGCCGTCCGCCGACCAACGCGGTCCGCGGCTTCCTCGACATGATCGCCACCCTGGTCGACCGGCACCGGCCCACCCACCTGGCGGCCTGCTGGGACAACGACTGGCGGCCGGCCTGGCGGGTCGAGCTGATCCCCACCTACAAGACCCATCGGGTGGCGGCCGGGCCCGGCCCCGCACCGGTCGGTGCGGCGAGCGTCGAGGAGGAGGTGCCCGACGACCTGGAGATCCAGGTGCCGGTCATCGTCGACGCCCTGCGGGCCCTGGGCCTGGCCCGGATCGGGTCCGACGGCTACGAGGCCGACGATGTCATGGGCGCGCTGACCAGCCGGCACGCGGGCTCCCTGCCGGTCGACGTCGTCACCGGCGACCGCGACCTGTTCCAACTCGTCGACGACCAGCGGCGGGTGCGGGTGCTCTACACCGCCCGCGGCGGGGTCCGCGACGCGGAGGTCGTCGATCAGGCCCTGCTCGCCGAGCGCTATGGGGTGCCGACCGGCGACGCCTACGCCGACCTCGCGGTGCTGCGCGGTGACTCCTCCGACGGCCTGCCCGGCGTGGCCGGCATCGGCGAGAAGACCGCGGCCAGCCTGCTGGCGACCTTCGGCTCGCTCGCCGCGATCCAGCAGGCCCTCGCCGACGGCGACCCCCGCATCAAGGGCGCCCAACGCACCCGGCTGGCAGCCGGGGCGGCCTACCTGGCGGTGGCTCCGCGAGTGGTCCGGGTGGCCACCGACGCCCCGCTGCCCGGCACCGACCTGCGCCTGCCCACCGCCGTGGCCGACGCCGCGCTGCTGTCCCGGCTGGCCGTCGAGCACGGCCTGACCAGTCCGATCAACCGGGTGCTCAACGCGCTCCGGATCGACTGACCACGCCGGCCCGACCTCGGGACGGCCTGTGCTCAGTCGACGCGGTCGGCCGCGACGACACCGCGCAGCACGGCGTCGACCGCCCGCCGCGCCTTCGTCGCCAGGGCCGGGTGGTCGGCGACGTCGCCGATCTGGCCGAGCAGGTCGACGACCTGCTTGCACCGCCGCACGAAGTCGCCGGCCGCGAGGTCCGAGCCGCGCAGCACGATGTCGAGCCGCTGGCCGCCGGCCCACCGGTGCACCATCCAGGCGATCGATGCGTCCGGCGGCCCGCCCGGGGTCAGCCCGTGCCGCCGCTCGTCGCGCTCGAGCCGGGCCCACAGGTCGGTCATCGCCGTCAGGGCCTGCTCGACGTCGGCGCTCGGCATCCGGGGGGCGACGTCGGTGCCCTCGCGGCGCGGCTCGTGCACGAGCGCGGAGACGCACGCGGCCAGGCCGGCCGGGTCGAGCCGATGCCACACCCCGGCCCGCAGGCACTCGGCGGTGAGCAGGTCCTTCTCCGTGTAGATCCGGCGCAGGTCCTGGCCCGCGGCGGTCACGGTCTGACCTCCCGGGCCGAGGTAGCCGCGCTGCTCGAGCAGGTCGCAGATCCGGTCGAAGGTGCGCGCCACCGTGTGGGTGCGGCTGTCGACCTTGCGGGTCAGCCCGTCGGTCTCGCGCCGCAGCCGCCACCACTGCTCGGCGATCCGGGCGTGGTCCTCCCGGTCGGGGCAGGTGTGGCACGGGTGGGCGCGCAACTGCCGGCGCAACTCGGCCGGCCGGGAGTCGGAGTCGGTATGCCGCCCGCTCGCCGCCGGCTCGGAGCGCTCGGGGAAGCCTCGGGAGACGGCGATGCGCAGCGTGGCCGCGAGGTCCCGGCGGGCCTTGGGGCTGCGCGGGTTGAAGGTCTTGGGCACCCGCACCTGGGTCAGCGCGGCCAGCGGGGTGGTCAGGTCGCCCAGCGAGAGCCGCCGGTAGTGCCGGTCCTCGGTGACCACGCCGGGTGACACGGCGTGCCCGCTGCCGCCGCGGGACGGGTCGACGACGACGGCGTAGCCGGCGCGGCGCCCGGCGGGGATGCGGACCACGTCGCCGATCCGCAGCCGCTCCAGCGACAGCGCGGTCTCGGCGCGGACGGTCGCGGACCGTTCGCGCCGCTCGCCGCGCTCGATTTCCCGCAGCTCGGCGCGGATCGCGGCATACTCGGCGAAATCGCCCAGGTGGCAGGTGAGCTCGCCGGCCAACTCGGCCAGCCGGGTCTCGTTGCGGCGCACCGACCGGGCGAAACCGACGACCGCCCGGTCCGCCTGGAACTGCGCGAAGGAGGTCTCCAGCACCTCGCGGGCTCGGGCCCGGCCGACCCGGGCGACCAGGTTGACCGCCATGTTCGAGGTGGGTCGGAAGCTGGAGCGCAGCGGATAGGTGCGGGTGGCGGCCAGCCCGCCGACCACCTGCGGGTCCAGGCCGCGGTGCCACACGACGACGGCGTGGCCCTCGATGTCGATGCCGCGCCGTCCGGCCCGGCCGGTCAGCTGGGTGTACTCGGCCGGGGTGAGCTCGGCGTGGGTGTCGCCGTTGAACTTGACCAGCCGCTCGAGCACGACGGTCCGGGCCGGCATGTTGACGCCCAGCGCCAGGGTCTCGGTGGCGAACACGGCCCGGATCCGGCCCGCGGTGAACAGGTCCTCGACGACCTCGCGGAAGGTCGGCAGCAGCCCGGCGTGGTGGGCGGCGAAGCCGCGGCTGATGCCGTCGACGAAGTCCCAGTAGCCGAGCACGCCCAGGTCCTCGTCGGCCAACAGGGCGACCCGCTCCTCGACCAGCCGACGGTTGGCCTCGCCCTGCTCCTCGGGGATGAGCCGTAGGCCACGGGCCAGCAGTTGTCCGACCGCGGCGTCGCAGCCGTTGCGGCTGAAGATGAAGGTGATCGCCGGCAGCAGCCCGTCCCGGTCCAGTGCCTCGAGGACCTCGGCCCGGGTCGCGGTTGCCGGGCGCCCCGCGGACCGGTGCGGCACCTGGCCGGCACCCGGCGCCCGGCCGGTGCCGCGCTCGCGGCCGCGCCCCACCGGGTGTCCGGTCGTGCGCTGCTCGACGGCGCGGATCCTGGCGGTGAGGTCCGGATTGAGCCGGGTGCCCTCGACGAACAGGTCGTAGAGACCCTTGCCGACCAGCACGTGCTGCCACAGCGGCACCGGCCGGTGCTCGGAGACGACGACCGCCACGTCGCCGCGGACCTCGCCGAGCCACTGGCCGAACTCCTCCGCGTTGGACACGGTCGCCGACAGCGACACCACGCAGACCTCGTCGGGCAGGTGGATGATGACCTCCTCCCAGACCGCGCCGCGGAAGCGGTCGGCGAGGTAGTGGACCTCGTCCATGACCACGTAGCCGAGGCCGCGCAGGGTGGGTGAGGCGGCATACATCATGTTGCGCAGCACCTCGGTGGTCATGACGACGACGGGTGCCTCGCCGTTGACCGACGAGTCCCCGGTCAGCAGGCCGACGTTGGCCGAGCCGTGCCGGCGCACCAGGTCGAGGTACTTCTGGTTGGACAGGGCCTTGATCGGTGTGGTGTAGAAGGCCTTGCGCCCGGTCGCCAGCGCCAGGTGCACCGCGAACTCGCCGACCACCGTCTTGCCGGCACCG
>CAZYHR010000085.1:0-13841 GCA_964647395.1 uncultured Intrasporangiaceae bacterium
CCGAGACCGGCACCCCCGGGGTGGTCGAGAGCGAGAGCGCCGTCCGGATGTGCCTCGCGCTCCCCGAGACGCTCATCTCGGTGGTCGGGATCGAGAAGGTGCTGCCCACCTGGGCGGACCTCGGCACCTTCCTGCAGCTGCTGCCGCGCAGCTCGACGGGGGAGCGGATGAACCCCTACACGTCGATGTGGACCGGAGTCCACGACGGGGACGGGCCGCAGGAGGTCCACGTCGTGCTCATCGACAACGGCCGCACCCATGTGTTGGCCGATCCCCTTGGCCGACAGGCACTCCGGTGCATCCGGTGCTCGGCCTGCCTCAACGTCTGCCCGGTCTACGAGCGCGCCGGCGGACATGCCTACGGGTCGGTCTATCCGGGCCCGATCGGGTCGGTCCTCAACCCGCAACTGCGCGGCACGGCCAGCGACATCGACAAATCGTTGCCCTTCGCCTCGTCGCTGTGCGGGGCCTGCTTCGAGGCCTGCCCGGTGCGCATCGACATCCCCAGCCTGCTCGTGCACCTGCGCACCCAGGTGGTCGAGCAGGCCGGCGGCCGCACCGTCGAGGCGCGCGCCATGGCGGCGGCCGCCTGGATGCTCGGCGACCACCGCCGCTTCGAGGCGGCCCAGCGCGCGGCGACGGTGGGCGGCAAGGCGCTCGGTGACCGCACCCTGCGCCGGCTGCCCGGCCCGCTCGGCCCGTGGTCGAGCGCTCGCGACGTGCCGCACCCGCCGCCCCAGACCTTCCGGCAGTGGTGGCAGCAGCGCGAGCGGGGCGCGGCGCCGCCGGAGCGGCCCGCCGCAGCGCAGGAGGAGCAGCCATGAGCGCCAAGACCGAGATCCTGGCCCGGATCCGGGCCGCCACCACCGACGTCACGACGCCGGCCGGGGCGCGTGGCCCGGTACCGATCGTCGACCAACCTTCGACCGGGCCGGCGCAGACCCTCGACCTGTTCGCCGAGAACGTCGAGGACTACCGCGCGGTTGTCGTGCGGGTCCCCCCCGCCGCCCTGGCGGCGGCGATCGCCGACGGACTCGCGGGAGCCGCCTCGGTCGTCGTACCGGCCGGCCTGGACCGGCAGTGGCTCGCGGCCCTGCCCGCCGGCACCCGCACGGTGGCCGACGAGGGGTTGTCGTCTGCCGACCTGGACGCCATCGACGCCGTCGTCACGGCCGCCGCGGCGGGCATCGCGACGACCGGCACCATCGTGCTCGACCACGGCCCCGACCAGGGGCGCCGGGCGCTGTCCCTGGTGCCGGACCGGCATGTCTGTGTCGTGCGGGCCGACCAGGTGGTCCACGACGTGCCCGAGGCGGTCGCCCGGCTGCGGCCGGTCGACGGTATGCCGCGTCCGCTCACCTGGATCTCCGGGCCCAGCGCCACGAGCGACATCGAGCTGGACCGGGTCGAGGGCGTGCACGGCCCCCGCCGGTTGCACGTCGTCGTCGTCGAGGGCTGACCCGCCTCGACGCCCGACCGGGTGCCCGGTATGGTGTGGCCCACCCTGGCCCACCTGGGCCCTCTCCCAAGGGGGTACATCGTGAGTTCTGCAGCCGGTTCGAGCACGGCGACCACTGCTCCGGACGAGGTCACCGACAACGCCCCGCATGCGTTCGTCATCCTCTGCGCGATCATCGTGCTCGCGGCGATCGCCACCTATCTCATCCCGGCCGGCGCCTACGAGCGGGGCCAGGTCGAGGGCCGCACGACGGTCATCGACGGCACCTATCACTCGGTCCCGGGCAACCCCGCGACCTTCGGCGACGTCCTCACCGCGCTGCACGGCGGCATGGTTCAGGCGGCTCCGATCATCTTCTTCATCTTCATCGTCGGCGGCGCGTTCGGCATCGTCGGGCGCACCGGCGCGATCGAGGCCGGTATCGCCCACGTCTCCCGGCGGTTGGCCGGGCGCGACATCCTGCTCATCCCGGTCGTCATGCTGCTCTTCGGCCTCGGTGGCGCGACCTTCGGGATGTTCGAGGAGGCCCTGCCGTTCATCCTGCTGCTCGTGCCGATCGCCATCCGGCTCGGTTTCGACTCGCTCGTCGGGGTGGGCATGGTCCTGGTGGGCGTCTCGGCGGGCTTCACCGCCGCGATCACCAACCCGTTCACCATCGGGGTGGCGCAGGGGCTGGCCGAGGTGCCGCTGTTCTCCGGGATGGGCCCGCGCATCGGCTTCTGGTTCGTCTTCATGACGACCTCGATCGCCTACGTCATGTGGTACGCGAGACGGGTGCAGAAGGAGCCGACCCGCAGCGCGGTGCACGCCGCCGACCAGGCCCGGCTGCACGAGATGGAGACCACCGACCTCGGCATGCGGGTGACCGGTGCCCAGCGGGCCACCCTGGTCATCCTCGGGTTGACCATGGGGCTGCTCGTTCTCGGGGTGCTGCGCTTCTCGTGGTACATCCCCGAGATCTCGGCCCTGTTCCTCGTCATGGGCCTGGCCATCGGCCTGGTCAACCGCTACGGCTTCAACGGCACGGCGCAGCGCTTCGCCCAGGGCTGCTCGGACCTGGTCGTCGGCGCCCTGTGCGTGGGCTTCGCCTACGCCATCCTCGTGGTCCTGTCGAACGCCCAGGTCATCGACACGATCCTGCACCACATCACCGGGTTCGTCGGGCAGTGGCCGGCCGGCCTCGCGGCGCTGGGCATGTACCTCGTGCAGACCCTGCTCAACTTCGTCGTCGGCTCCGGCAGCGGCCTGGCCGCGCTGACCATGCCGGTGATGACGCCCCTGGCCGACCTGCTCGGCGTCGACCGGCAGGTCGCGGTGCTCGCCTATCAGATGGGCGACGGGGTGACCAACATCTTCGCCCCGCAGGGCCTGCTGCTCGCAGCGCTGGCGATGGCCCGGGTGTCCTATGTCCAGTGGGTCAAGTGGGTGTGGCCGATCATCCTGGTCCAGTTCGTCCTCGCGGGGATCTTCGTCACCGTCGCCCACCTGTTCATCTGGCGCTGATCCACCGCACCCGACAACGACGAGGAGGCGCGCATGCCCCCCGACGCCCCGGCCCGCGTGCTCGACGGGCAGGCCGCTATCCGTCCCTGGTACGAGGACCTCTACCGCCACCTACACGCCCATCCCGAACTGTCCATGGCCGAGGTCGAGACCGCCGCCCGGGTCGCCGCGGAGTTGCGTGCCACACCGGGCGGCGCGGACGCCGACATCACCACGGGCATCGCCGGCACCGGCGTCACCGCGGTGCTGCGTAACGGCACCGGACCGACGGTGCTGCTGCGAGCCGACCTGGACGGCCTGCCGGTGCGTGAGGACACCGGGCTCGACTACGCCAGCCGGGCGACCGGCCTCGCACCCGACGGGTCGGTCGTGCCGGCCATGCACGCGTGCGGGCACGACACGCACGTGACCTGCCTGCTGGCGGCATACCGGCTGCTCGCCGGTGCCCGGGACGCCTGGGCCGGCACCCTGGTGGCGCTGTTCCAGCCGGCGGAGGAGGCCTTCAACGGGGCCGAGGCGATGGTGGCCGACGGGCTGGTCGACCGGATCCCGCGACCCGACGTCGCCCTGGCCCAGCATCTGCTGGCCGGCGCCGCGGGCAGCGTCTTCGTCAGTCCGGGCCCGGTGGCGGCCGCCTGCGACGACCTGACGATCACCCTGCACGGGCGGGGCGGGCACGGGTCGGCTCCGCACGCGGCCGTCGATCCGGTGGTCATGGCCGCGGCGACCGTGCTGCGGCTGCAGACCATCGTGTCCCGCGAGGTCAACCCGCGCGACACCGCCGTCGTCACCGTCGGCAGCGTGCAGGCCGGCACGAAGACGAACATCATCCCGGAGAGCGCCCGGCTCGAACTGACCGTGCGCACCTACGACGAGCAGGTGCGTCGCCGGGTCGTCGACGCGGTGCAGCGCGTCGCCCGGGCCGAGGCGGCGGCCTCAGGCGCTCCCGAGCCGGACATCCGGGTCTTCGACTCGCTCGCCGTGACGGACAACGACCCGGCGACCACGGCCCGGGTGCGGCGTGCCTTCGCCGCCCACTTCGGCGAGCAGGTGCTGCCGATGGAGCCGCTGGCCGGCAGCGAGGACTTCGGCGTCGTACCGACCGCCTTCGGAACCCCTTACTGCTTCTGGGGATTCGGCGGCTACGACCCCACTCGCTGGCAGGCCTCGGCCGAGGCCGGCACGACCGACGCGGACTTCCCCGACAACCACTCGCCGCGCTTCGCCCCGATCCTGCAGCCGACCCTGGACACCGGGGTCCAGGCCCTGGTCGTCGCCGCCCTGGCCTGGCTCGGCCCCGGGTCCGACTGACCCCCGGGCCTCAGGACAGCACGGCGTAGCCGCCGCGCGCGATGAAGACGCCGATGTCGCCGGCCTCCTCGACGCAGGTGACCCCGATCTGTTCGGCCAGACACACCAGGGTGCCGCCGGGGGCGCGGGCCGCGGTCCCGTAGGGCAGCGTCGCGGTGGTCCAATCGGTGCGGATCGTGTCGGAGTTGCACTCGACGGACAGCACGTGCCGGCCGTCGAAGCTCCACCGGCCGACGTCCCGGGCCCCGCCGCCGCCACCGGCCGACGCGCACCGCGTGTCGAACACCCGGCCCTGCTCGATCTCGCACCCGGTCGGGCCGCCGGCGCTGCCCGCGAGCAGGCAGTAGACGTTGCCGCTCGGGCTGACGAAGTCGGCCATGCCGCGGACCCCGCCGGGCGCCTGCGCGATGCGGGCCCGGGCCTGGGCCAGACCCTGCGGCGCGGCGTCGGGCACCGTGCCGTAGCGGACGATCGCGCCGGGCCCCGGGTCCGGGGCCGCCGGGGTCGACGGGGTCGACGGGGTCGACGGCGTGACCGGAGGCGGCAGCGAGGGCTGCCCGGATCCCGGGTCGACCGGCGCCGACGGGCCCGTCGTCGTCGGCGCGGTCGGGGTGGCGGCCGGACCGACGACGGTGGCCGGGACCGTCGCGGTCGGCTGGCCGGTGGGGGTCGAGCCGGTGCAGGCCGTCGCGACGGCGAGCAGCACGGCGCAGACCGGCGCGGTGATCACGGCCAGGGGGAGACGTCGCACCCGGCCAGCCTGCCAGGAACCGGGCCGGCCGCGCACGTCGAGCGGCCGGCCGGCTCCCGGCGTGCGGCTCCAGCGCGACCACCACGTAACCTGAGCGGGTGCTGCGCACCGCCCTGTCACCCCGTTGGCTGGGCTCGCTGGCCGTCGTGCTGGCGCTGGCGGCCGGCATGGTGTGGCTCGGTCTGTGGCAGATGGCGGTGGCCCGCGAGGACGCCCAGCAGCAGGCGCTGCGCGAGGCCGCCGCCCGCCCCGTGGTCGCCCTCGATGCCGTGCTACCGCCGCACACCGCGTTCCCGGCCGACGGGTCCAACCGGATGGTCACCGCGACCGGCCACTACGAGCCGGCCCGGACCCGGCTGGTGCCCGACCGGTTGCTGGCCGGCCGCACCGGCTACTGGGTGGTCACGCCGCTGGTCGTCGAGGCCACCGGCGCCCGGATCGCCGTGGTGCGCGGCTTCACGCGGTCGGCGGGCCCGGACGGCGGACCGCCGCCCACCCTCACCGGACCGACCGGGCAGCTGACCCTGACCGGCAGCCTCGCCCCGACCGAGTCGCCGACCGTCTCGCGCCAGCAGTTGCCCCCCGGGCAGATCCCCTCCGTCCACGTCGGGACGCTGCTCAACGACTGGGGTGGAGAGGTCTACAACGGCTTCCTGTTCGCGGTCGCCGAGTCGCCCACCCCGGCCGACGTCGGTGCGGCCGGCGCCACCGCCGCCGACCCGGCCGCCCTGGAGCGGGTACCGCCGCCGGCCCTGCCCACCGGCGTGACGCTGCGCAACGCGGCATACGCTGCGCAGTGGTGGGTCTTCGCGGCGTTCGTCCTGTTCATGTGGGCCAGGATGGTGCGCGACGACCACCGGCGGCGCGAACATCCCGCGGCGCCCGCAGGCGAGGACCCGACCGACGACCCAGCCGACCAGGCAGGAGAGCAACCGTGAGCATGTACCCGACCAACCTGGCCAAGCCGCTGCAGATCCGGCGGGCCTTCGGGATCTACCGGGTGCTCGCCATCATCGCCGGCATCGCGCTGTTCATCCTCATCGCCGAGATGATCCTGAAATACGCCATGGGACAGGACAACTGGCTGACGCGCAACTGGTCCTACATCCACGGCTTCATCTACATGGGGTATGCCGCCGCGATCGCCAACCTGGGCACCAAGATCGCCTGGCCGCTCAAGCGGATCGCCCTACACCTGCTGTCCGGCTTCGTCCCGGTCGCGCCGTTCATCGCCGAGCGCCGGGTCGCCACCGAGGTCGACGGCCTGCTCGCCCGGGTCTACTAGGCTCCGTGGAGTGACCCCATCGCCCCACCCCCGGCCGGTGCTCGTCGTCGACAACGGGGCGCAGTACGCGCAGCTCATCGCTCGCCGGGTCCGGGAGGCCAGGGTCTATTCCGAGGTGGTCCCGCACACCACACCGGTCCAGCGGCTGCTCGAGCGCGACCCTGCGGCGATCATCCTGTCCGGCGGTCCGTCCAGTGTGTATGCCGCCGGCGCACCGGAACTCGACCCGGCCCTGCTCACCGCCGGGGTCCCCGTGCTCGGCCTGTGCTACGGCTTCCAGGCGATGGTCCAGGCGCTGGGCGGCACGGTCGCCCGGCACGGCGCGGGGGAGTACGGTCACACCCCGGTGACCGTCGTCACCGACGCCGTTCTTTTCGAGGGCCAGCCCGAACAGCAGTCGGTGTGGATGAGCCACGGCGACTCGGTCACCGAGGCCCCCGCGGGGATGCGGGTCACCGCGTCGTCGGCGGGGGCTGCCGTGGCCGCCGTCGAGGATCCGCAGCGGCGCCTGTTCGGGGTGCAGTGGCACCCCGAGGTGCTGCACACGGCATACGGACAGCGGGTCCTGGAGGCGTTCCTGTGGCGCGGGGCCGGCATCGCCCCGGACTGGACCCCGGCCGGCGTCGTCGAGAGCCTGGTCGCCGCGGTGCGCGAGCAGGTCGGGGCCGACCGGGTCATCTGCGCGCTGTCCGGAGGGGTGGACTCGGCGGTCGCCGGGGCGCTGGTGCAGCGGGCCGTCGGCGAGCAGCTGACCTGCGTGTTCGTCGACCACGGCCTGCTGCGTCAGGGCGAGGCCGAGCAGGTGGAGCACGACTTCGTCCAGGTCACCGGCGCCGAGTTGCACGTCGTCGACGCCCGCGAGCGGTTTCTCGCCGCGCTGGCCGGGGTGCGCGACCCGGAGCAGAAGCGCAAGATCATCGGCCGCGAGTTCATCCGGGTCTTCGAGCAGGCGGCCCGCGACGTCGTCAGCGCCCACGAGGACGACGTCGCCGAGCACCCGGTGCGCTGGCTGGTGCAGGGCACGCTCTATCCCGATGTCGTCGAGTCCGGCGGCGGCGAGGGCGCCGCCAACATCAAGAGCCACCACAACGTCGGCGGGCTGCCCCCGGACCTGCAGTTCGCGCTCGTCGAGCCGCTGCGCACGCTGTTCAAGGACGAGGTGCGCCAGGTCGGGCTGGAGCTCGGGCTGCCCGAGGCGATGGTCTATCGCCAGCCCTTCCCCGGCCCCGGGCTCGGGGTGCGGATCGTCGGCGAGGTCACCGCCGACCGGCTCGCAGTGCTGCGCGCCGCCGACGCCATCGCCCGCGAGGAGCTCACCGCCGCCGGGCTGGACCGGGAGATCTGGCAGTGCCCGGTCGTGCTGCTCGGCGACGTGCGCTCGGTGGGCGTGCAGGGCGACGGGCGCACCTATGGTCACCCGATCGTGCTGCGGCCGGTGTCCAGCGAGGACGCCATGACCGCGGACTGGACCCGGGTCCCCTTCGACGTGTTGGCCAGGATCTCCA
The DNA here is from genome assembly GCA_964647395.1 of uncultured Intrasporangiaceae bacterium. Taxonomy (GTDB): domain Bacteria; phylum Actinomycetota; class Actinomycetes; order Actinomycetales; family Dermatophilaceae; genus Phosphoribacter. Next base: position 7,815 of record CAZYHR010000085.1, read on the forward strand.
CCCGCATCACCAACGAGGTCCGCGAGGTCAACCGGGTCGTCCTCGACATCACCAGCAAGCCGCCCGGCACCATCGAGTGGGAGTAGTCCCGCCCTCGTGACGACGCCATGACGGGCCGCCAGCCGCGCCTGGAGCACCTGGTGCCCGGCCGCAGCAGGCCGCCACCCGGCGCACCGGCCGGGAAGTTATCCACAGGGCTGGCCCGGCTAGGGTGGTCGGCGTGCTGAGGACGGGTGCGGCGATCGCGGCGGGCAAGGTCGTGCGGCTCGCCGCCCGGCTGCGCGGCGGCGGGTCGGCCCTGCCGGGGCTGGTCGCCGAGCGGGTCGACCCACAACTGCTCAGCCGGGTGCTCGCCCAGGTGCCCGGCGGCATCGTCGTCGTCTCCGGCACCAACGGCAAGACGACGACCACCAAGCTGCTCGCCGCGATCCTGCGGGCCCACGGGCAGCGGGTGTTCACCAACCCGACCGGCTCCAACTTCACCCGCGGAGTCATCAGTTCGATGCTGCGCGAGGTGTCGGTGACCGGGCGGCTGGCCGCCGATGTCGCGGTGCTCGAGCTCGACGAGTGGCACGCGCTGCAGTTCGCCCGGCTGGTGCGGCCCACCCACGCCCTGCTGCTCAACGTCGCCCGCGACCAGCTCGACCGGTTCGCCGAGATCGACACGACGGCCGGCCTGCTGACGACCCTGGCCGAGCAGACCACCGGCACCGTCGTGCTCAACCGCGACGATTCGTTCGTGGCCCGCATCGCCCCCCGGGTGGCCGACCGCCGCGTCGTCTACTTCGGCGTCGACCCACTCGCCACCGACGTGCCGGCGCTGCACGAGGCCGACGTGCGCTTCGCGGACGACTTCGCCCCGCCGCCACCGTCCCCCCGCGACGGGCTGCTGCACCCGCAGGACGCCCGCCGCTTCGAGATCCGCTTCGGCGAGCAGGTGCTCGGGCCGGTCGAGCTCAAGCAGCGCGGGCTGGCCGCGATGATCAACGCCACCGCCGCGGCGACCGCGGCCCGCGCGGTCCTGGGCCCCCGCTTCCGCGACGCCGCGACGCTCGAGGCGCTGCGCACGGTCACCCCGCCGTTCGGCCGGGGCGAGAGCATCGACGTCGACGGCCATCCGCTCGAGCTGGTGCTCGTCAAGAACCCCGCGGGCTTCACCGTCGCCCTGCGCACCTATCACGACGAGCCGGTGCCGACGATGATCGCCATCAACGACGACTACGCCGACGGCCAGGACGTCTCCTGGCTCTACGACGTCAGCTTCGAGTCGCTGCGCGGGTCGGGGGTCGCGCTGACCAGCGGCATCCGCGGCTACGACATGGCGCTGCGGCTCGCCTACGACGAGGTCGCCGTCGAGCGCGTCGAGCTCGACCTGCGCGGAGCCCTCGACGCGTTCGTCGCGGCATACCCCGACCGGCCCAAGCGGCTCTACTGCACCTACACGGCGATGATGACGCTGCGTCGCATCCTGGCCGAGCGGCACGGTCTGGCCGGCTTCGGCGAGGAGGCCTCGTGACCGCCACCAAGGGCCGCATCGTCCTGGTCCACCTCTACCCGCGCGAGATGTCGATCTACGGCGACCTGGGCAACACCCGCTGCCTGGCCGCGCGGATCCGCCGGCACGGCTACGAGTGCGTCGTGCACGACCACCACCCCGGCGCGCCGTTTCCCGACCAGGCGCACCTGCTCATGGGTGGCGGCGGCCAGGACTCCGGCCAGTCGCGCGTCGACGACGACCTGGCGGTCATCGGCGACCGGCTGCGCGGCCTCGCAGCGGACGGCACGCCGATGGTCATGATCTGCGGGATGTACCAGATGTTCGGGCACGCCTTCATCACCCACGACGGGCGCGAGCTGCCCGGCCTGGGCATCCTCGACGTCACCACCCGCGGCCAGCACCGGCGGATGATCGGCGGGATCGTCCTCGACACCGACTTCGGCGCGGTCGTCGGCTTCGAGAACCACTCCGGCGCAACGGTTCTCGGCCCGGGCCAGCAGCCGTTCGGGCGGGTCCGCGCGGGCCACGGCAACAACGGCCAGGACGGCACCGAGGGCGCCCGCACCCACCACGTCATCGGCTCCTATCTGCACGGGCCGCTGCTGCCCGCCAACCCGGCCGTGGCCGACGGGCTCGTCGCGGCGGCCGCCGAGCGCGCGACCGGCCGCCCCTTCGAGCCCGAGCCGATCGACGACCAACTGGCCGACCAGGCCCGCACCCGGCAGGTCGCCCGGCTGCTCGCCCGGGCCGGCTGACCACGGCCGGTCAGTCGCCGAACACCTCGGTCCGCGCCGGTAGGCCGCCCGGCGCGGTCGGGTCGACGTAGCGCTCCACGCCCAGCACGGGTGCCAGCAGCCGCCGGGGCAGGCGCAGCAGCAGGGCGTTGTTGCGCGGGATCGGCCCGCTGGAGACGAGTTGGCTGCGGTGCTCGCCGAGCGCGGCGAGCTTGTCGGCCAGCCAGGGCCGCACGTCGATCGCGTGGGTCGGCGCCGGCACCGGCTGGATCCGCACGTGCCGCGGGGCCATGACCCGCGCGACCCACGGCGAGACCCACGACTCGAGCAACGGCACCCCGGTCAGGTGCGCGACCCGGCGCCCGACCCGGTGGACCTGCACGTGGTCCGGGTGGCCGTAGCCGCCGTTCGGGTCATAGGACAGCAGTACGTCCGGCGACTCCCGCTCGACGACGGCCGCCAGCGCCGCCGCCGCCGTCTCGACCGGCACCCGCACGAAGCGCACCCCACCCGGCGGGTCGTCCGCCGGCACCGGTCCCAGCCCGCTGTCGGCATAGCCGAGCTGCTCGACCCGCTGCACCCCGAGCCGGGCGCACGCCGCGCGCAGCTCGGCGGCCCGCACCTGGGCCAGCCGGCCGGCATACCCCCCCGAGGTGAGGCCGAGCGCACCGTCGGTGGCGGTGACGACGACGACCCGGTGGCCGTGGGCGGCGGCCCGGGCCAGGGTGCCCCCGGTGGCCAGCACCTCGTCGTCGGGGTGGGCGTGGAAGGCGAGCAGGGTCCGTGGCATGGCCCCACCATTGTCCGGGAGCGGGGCGCTCGTGGGAGACTGCGCCCCGTGCGTGTCGCCATGCTCTCGGACTGCTACCTGCCTCGGCTCGGGGGCATCGAGGTGCAGGTGCACGACCTGGCCCGGCGGCTGGTCGACAAGGGTCACGAGGTCGAGGTCTTCACCATCACCCCGGGCGCCGGCGGCGGCCTCGCCCCGGTCGAGCAGGTCGAGCAGGTCGACGGGATCACCGTGCACCGCTATGGCATCCGGCTGCCGCGCAACCTGCTCGTCAACCCGGCCGCTGCCCCCCGGGTGCTCGGCCAGCTGCGCCGCTTCGACGTCGCGCACATCCACATGGGGGTGGTCAGCCCGTTCGCGGTGGACGCCGCGCTGGTGGCCCGGCGCACCCGCACCCCGGCGACGATGACCTGGCACTGCGTGCTGCACCGCGCCGAGCCGGTGGTCCGCTCGCTCGGCGTGGTGCGGCACTGGGCCCGCTCGGGCATGGCCATGAACGCCGTCTCCGACATCGCCGCGCAGCCGTTGCGCCGGATCACCGGCGAGCCGGTCGCCGTGCTGCCCAACGGGATCGACGTGTCGGTGTGGCGGTCCCGGCCGCGGCCCCGGCGCGACCCGGGCACCGTGCGGGTGGTGTCGGCGATGCGTCTGGAACGACGCAAGCGCCCGGTCGAGCTGGTCGAGATCCTGGCCCGGGTGCGCGCCGCGGTCCCGGCGGTCGACGTGCGGCTGGAGATCCTCGGCGAGGGCGCCGACCGGCCCAAGGTCGAGCGCGCGGTGGAGCGGCTCGGCGCCCAGGGCTGGGTCAGCCTGCCCGGCCGAGTACCGCGCTCGGACCTGCCCGAGCGGTATGCCGCCAGCGACGTCTACGTGTCTGCGGCGGTCCTCGAGTCGTTCGGCATCGCGGCCCTGGAGGCCCGCTGCGCGGGCCTGCCGGTGGTCGCCCGGGCCGGCACCGGGCTGGGGGAGTTCGTCGTCGACGACGTCAACGGTTATCTGGCCCGGGACGACGACGAACTGGTGCGTCGGCTGGTCAGCCTGGTCGTGCACGACTCGATCCGCCAACGGATGCGCGCCCACAACCTGGCCACCGAGCCGGCCCAGGCCTGGGACGCCGTGGTCGGCCAGGCCGAGGCCGAGTACCGGCGCGCCCGCGACGGCGGTGACCAGCGGTGAGCCCGGTGACCCGGTCCGGCCGGCTCTCGCCGGACCTGTCGGTGCGGGCCGTGGACCGTCGCGGCGCAACGGTGCTGCAGGTGCCGCTGCCGCACGGCGAGCACCCCGAGACCACCTTGTGGCACAACGGTTTCCGGGTCGTCGACGCGACCGGGGTGACGAGCGTGGCGCAGCCCTACCGGCTGGTCCTCGACTACCTGGTCGACCCGGTCCAGCCCGGCGACCCACAACCCGAGGTCCGGCGGGTCTCGCGCGACCGCGGGCTGGTCCTGGCGCCCGGGGAGGTGCCGGTGCGGCTGCAGCGGGTCGCGGCATACGCCCTGGTGCGCACCGCCCGGGGCCTGCTGCTCACCGAGTTCTCCGAGCGCACCAACGTCCCGGGCACCTGGGGGCTGCCCGGTGGCGGCATCGACCCGGGGGAGGCCCCCGAGCACGCCGTCGTCCGCGAGGTGCACGAGGAGACGGGGCAGGTCGTCGTCGTGCGCGACTACCTCGGGTGCGTCGACGGCCACTGGGTCGGGCGGGCCCCCGACGGTGCGGCCCAGGACTTCCACGCGGTGCGGCTGGTCTACACCGCGCACTGTCCCGAACCCTCCGATCCGGTCGTCCACGACGTCGGCGGGACCACCGAGTCGGCCCGGTGGGTGCCGCCGGCCGAGGTGGGCCGGCTGCCGCTGGTGTCGACCTGGCAGCAGGTGCTCAGCGATGTGCTGGCCGGCGCTGCCGAGTGACTGAGCCGGCGCTCAGCGCCGGCGACGCCGCTGCCGGATCAGGCCGATCTGGCCCACCAGGACCAGGACGAGCCCGCCGACGACGAGCGCCCCGGGCGCCAGGCTGGCGGTGTCGAGGTGCACGTCGAACACCTGCGTCAGCAGCGTCATCGCCGCGGCGCCGATGACGACCAGGGCGAACAGCGCCAGCCCCCAGTTGGGGCCGTCGGCAGCGGCCGGCGCTGCCGGAGGGCTCGCCGCGCGCTGGGGCGGGTCGAGATCGGGGCGGGCGCTCATCGGGTGCCTCCGTCGGTCGGGGTGGCCGGCTCGGTCGGGGTGGTCGGCGGCACGGTGGCCGGCGCCGTCGGCGGCACCGTGGTCGGCGCGGTCGGCGCGGGGCTGGACGAGCGGCCGGTGGACTGCGGCACGCTCGGCGCGGCGCCGGCCGGGAGTTGGGTCACCGGGGCGTCGGTGACCACGACGATCTCGCCGAGACCGGTCGAGGCCTGCACGACGACGTCGGCCGCGGCCGGCTCACCCGCCCCGACGAGCAGCGACTCGCGGATGCCGGTGCCCTCGCCGAGCGAGGTGCCCTTGCCGTCCGGGTTGCTCGCGTCGCGCTTCTCGACGGTGCCGGCAGCCACCGCGACGTCGATGCGGACGGTGAGCCCGGTGGGCACCCGGATGGTCAGCGAGCCCATGCCGACCGAGGCGCTGACCGGCTGACCGTCGGCCTCCGGGGTGACGCCGGACAGGTCCAGGACCGCCTCGCCCATGCCGAGGCTGTAGTTCCGGTCGGCCTGCCCGGTGCTCACCGGCCAGGCACGCTCACCCATGCTCAGGTCCAGGCGCAGGGCCGGGGTGACCGTCGCGGCGCCGACGGCGACGACGAGCACGACCCCGGTGCACCAGGCGGTGAAGGTGGCCCGGCGACCGGCCAGCGCGGTGACGAGCAGGACGAGGGCGGCGCCGATGGCGGCGGCGAGCAGGGCGACCGCCACCGGGGTCCGCCAGCCCTGCTGGAGGGCGGCCGGCAGCACGGTGCCATAGGCGGCCGCCCCGACCCCGCCGGCGATGAGGAAGACGGCCGGGCCGCCCCGGCGTCGTTGCGGCGCGCAC
>CAZYHR010000086.1:0-8764 GCA_964647395.1 uncultured Intrasporangiaceae bacterium
CGTCCATCCTGGCCAAGACCGGGCGCAGCCCGAGCGAGCACTACCGCGCGCTGACCGAGCAGCACGGCGAGCCCGCCTATGCCCGCATCGACGCCCCGGCCAACCGCGAGCAGAAGGCCAAGCTCGGCGCCCTGTCGCCCTCCGACGTGACCGCCGACAGCCTGGCCGGCGAGGCGATCACGGCCAAACTGACCACGGCGCCCGGCAACGGCGCCGCGATCGGCGGGCTCAAGGTCGTCACCGAGAGCGCCTGGTTCGCCGCCCGCCCGTCCGGCACCGAGGACGTCTACAAGATCTACGCGGAGTCCTTCCAGGGCCCCGAGCACCTGGCCCAGGTGCAGGCCGAGGCCCGGGAGGTGGTCAGCGCGGCGCTGGGGTCGTGAGCGCTCAGCGTCGGCTGCGGCCCGCGTAGCGCAGCGACCAGATGCCGGCCAGCCGCGCGCCGTAGACCGGGAAGGCCGCGCCGATCAACTCGCCGGGGCGCTGCCACCAGGTGGCGATGCTCGCCGGCCGGTGCACCACGGCGCGCGCCACCCAGCGCACCGCCTTGTCGACCGGCATGGCGGCCCAGTGCCGCTCGCCGTAGGTCGGGCGCATCATCGGGGTCTGGACCAGCGGGAAGGGCAGCACGGTCGTGGCGATGCCGTGCCGGCGCAGCTCGGGCCCGGCGCACCGCAGCCAGGTGTCGAACGCGGCCTTGGAGGCGCAGTAGGCCCCCCAGCCGGGCATCGGCATGCGCGCGTTGGACGTGGTCACGCCGATGACGTGCCCGCTGCCGCGCTCGGCCATGCCGGCCAGCCAGGGCAGCACGATGGCGACGGCGCCGAGGTAGTTGAGGTCGACCGTGCGCTCGTAGGTGTCGAAGCGCTCGGTGCTGGCCAGCACCGGCCGGGCGATCGAGTGCCCGGCGTTGAGGAACGCGACATCGGGCACCCCGTGCAGCCGCACGACCTCCCGGGCCACCTCGCGGGCCGCGTCGTGGTCACGCAGGTCCACCGGGTGCACACTCGCCGCGCCGCCGGCGGCCCGCACCCGCTCGGCGACCTCCTCGAGCTCGGCCTCCCGCCGGGCCACGAGCGCCATCGTCACCCCCGGCCCGGCCAGCGTCAGGGCACTGGCCCGCCCGATGCCGCTCGATGCCCCGGTGATGACGACGACCCGCCCCTGCAGGACCTCACGCGCCCGCTGCACGACGTCTGACACGCGGGCATTATCCCGTATGCCGCGGGCCCGCCCGCGCGGTCCCGGCCCCCCGGGGGGGGCGCCCGAGGCCGGCTCGCGCGCGCTGCGTTCGCCGGGCCGCTCCGGGATGCCTAGGCTGAGCCCATGGAGCAGGTCGCCGAGCACGGCGCAGCAGAACCAGCCGCGCCGGGGGCCGCCGCCGCCGGGTCCGCACCGGTCCCCGCCGAGCCGGGCGTGACACCCGGCGGTTCGGCGCCCGAACGCGGCCTGACTGAGGCCGAGGTCGCCGAGCGGGTCCGGGACGGGCGGACCAACGACCTGCCGGCGCGCAGCGGGCGCACGTCGTGGGAGATCGTCCGGTCCAACGTCTTCACCAGGATCAACCTCATCCTCGGCGTCCTGCTGGCGATCATCCTGACGACCGGCCGGTTGATCAACGCGCTGTTCGGCCTGCTCATCATCGCCAACAGCGGCATCGGCATCATCCAGGAGCTGCGGGCCAAGCGCACCCTGGACAACCTCGCCGTGGTGGGCGAGGCCAAGCCGCGGGTCCGGCGCGACGGGGTGACCCGCGAGCTCGGGCGCACCGAGGTCGTCCTGGACGACGTCGTCGAGCTCGCCCCGGGCGACCAGGTCGTCGTCGACGGCGTCGTCGTCGAGGCGCGCTCGCTCGAGGTCGACGAGTCGCTGCTCACCGGCGAGGCCGACCCGGTGGTCAAGCAGCCCGGCGACGAGGTCATGTCCGGGTCGTTCGTCGTGGCCGGGTCCGGCGCGTTCCGCGCCACCCGGGTCGGCCGGCAGGCGTATGCCGCGCGGCTGGCCGAGGAGGCCGCCAAGTTCACCCTGGTCGGGTCGGAGCTGCGCAGCGGCATCGACCGCATCCTTGGCGTGGTGTCCTGGCTGCTCGTGCCGGTCGGGCTGCTGACCATCTACACCCAGCTGTTCCGGCTCGGCGGCGACTGGCGCGACGGGATCACCGGCATGGTTGCCGCGCTGGTCCCGATGGTGCCCGAGGGCCTGGTCCTGATGACCTCGATCGCCTTCGCCGTCGGGGTGATCCGGTTGGGCAAGCGGCAGTGCCTGGTCCAGGAGCTGCCGGCCATCGAGGGGCTCGCCCGGGTCGACGTCGTGTGCGCCGACAAGACCGGGACCCTGACCGAGAACGGCATGCGGCTGTCCGAGATCCGCGACCTCGACGGGCTGCCCGCCGAGTTGTCCGCGCAGGCGGTGCTGGCCCAACTGGCCGCCACCGAGCCCAACCCCAACGCCAGCCTGCAGGCGGTCATCGAGGCGATCGACCGGCCCGGCCGGACCTGGTCCGAGACCCACCACGCGCCGTTCACGTCGGCGCGCAAGTGGTCGGGCTCGACCTTCGACGAGCACGGCTCGTGGGTGCTCGGCGCCCCGGACGTGCTCGCCGCCGAGGGCACCGCCGCCCGGGACGCCGCGGAGGAGATCGGCGCGACCGGCCTGCGGGTGCTGCTGCTCGGCCGCTGCGCCGGCGCGGTGACCGACGCCGACGCACCCGGCGAGGTCACTGCGTGCGCGCTGGTCATCCTCGAGCAACGGGTCCGACCGGACGCTCGGGAGACCCTCGAGTACTTCGCCGAGCAGGACGTCGCCGTCAAGGTCATCTCCGGCGACAACGCCCGCTCGGTCGGCGCGGTGACCAGCGGCCTGGGCGTACCCGGCGGGGACGACCCGATGGACGCCCGGCGGCTGGCCGCCCACGGCCTGCCCGAGCACCTCGAGGACCTCAGCACGCACCCCGCCGAGGAGTTCACCGAGGCCGTCGAGCGGCATACCGTCTTCGGGCGGGTGACCCCGGACCAGAAGCGGGCCATGGTCCTGGCGCTCAAGAGCCGCGGCCACACCGTGGCGATGACCGGCGACGGCGTCAACGACGTGCTCGCGCTCAAGCAGGCCGACATCGGCGTCGCCATGGGCGCCGGCTCGCCCGCCACCCGGGCGGTGGCGCAGATCGTCCTGCTGGACAACAAGTTCTCCACCCTGCCGCACGTCGTCGCCGAGGGTCGGCGGGTCATCGGCAACATCGAGCGGGTCGCCAACCTCTTCCTCACCAAGACCGTCTACTCGGTGCTGCTCGCGCTGTTCGTCGGGGTGGCGCAGCTGCCCTTCCCGATGCAGCCGGTGCACGTGACGATCACCGGGTGGTTCACCATCGGGGTGCCCGCCTTCCTGCTGTCGCTGGCACCCAACCACGAGCGGGCCCGCACCGGCTTCGTGCGCCGGGTGCTGCAGTTGGCCCTGCCCTCGGGCATCATCGTCGCCGTCGCGACCTTCACGACCTACCTGCTGACCAAGCCGCCCACCCCGTCGGCCGGGCCGCAGATGATGCAGTCGGCGACCGCCGCGCTGGCCACCGTCATCGTCGTGGCGTCCTGGGTGCTGTCGGTCGTCGCCCGGCCCTACGAGTGGTGGAAGATCGGGCTGCTGGCCGGCTCCGCCGCGGCCTACGCGCTGATCTTCCTGCTGCCGGTGACCCAGCGGTTGTTCCTGCTGGACGCCTCCGACGCCTCGATGATGCGCACCGGCCTGCTCGTCGGGCTGGTCGGCGCGGTGCTCGTCGAGGCCGTCTGGTGGGTCCGCACGGCGCGCAGCGGCCAGCCACGCCGGTGGTGGGCCGAGCGCGACTGACCCGCGCCCCCTCTCGGTGCGCACTCATCGACAACCCGCGCCGGGTTGGCAAGCCCCTGCGTGGCGAGCTCTGCGGGATCGCCTCAACACGGCGAGGGACCAACCGAGTCCCTCAACGGCCAAGTCCGGCGTCGCGGGCCCGGATGATCGCGGCCGGGCGATCCGCGGCACCGAGCTTGCCGAAGATGTTCGATACGTGGTTCCGCACCGTCTTGGCCGACAACACGAGTTCGGCGGCGATGGCCGCGTTGGAGTGTCCGCGCGCGATGAGATCCAGGACCTCGAGTTCCCGCTCGGTGAGGGTCGGGAAGGGTCCGTCCGAGCGCAGGCCGGATGCGGTGGCCCGGGCCAGGATCGGGTCGGCAACCCCGGCGCCGAGGAAGACGCCGCCGGCGGCCAGTGATCGGACCGCTGAGAGGATCGCCTCACCGGGGGAACCCTTGACGAGGTAGCCGCGCGCCCCTGCTCGCAGGGCCACCTGGACCGTCGACTCAGCGGCCGTCATCGTCAGGACGAGGACGGCGGCTCGTGCTCCCGACTCGATCAGCGTTCGGGTCGCCTCGACCCCACCCATGCCCACCATCGCCAGGTCCATGAGGACGACGTCGGCGCAGGTGGCCAGGACGATCGCCACCGCGGACTCGCCGTCGTCCGTTTCCCCGACGACCTCGATGTCCGGCGCCTCCGAAAGCACCCCGCGCAGTCCCCGCCGGAACACGGGATGGTCGTCGGCGATGACCACGTTGATCACGTTCCGACCCCATCGGCCAGCGGGATGATCGCGGCCACCACTGTGCCTCGCGGCCTTCGGAAGTCGACGATGCACCGGCCGCCGAGTTCCTCCGCGCGCTGCCGCATCGAGGTCAAGCCGGTGCCTGGGCGCGCTGATGGATCGCTGGTCCCGTTGTCCGACACGCGGATACTCAGCCGGTCGGAGGCGTGCACGGTGACGTTGGCCGACGAGGCTCCGGAATGCCGTAGGACGTTGGTCAGTGCCTCGGTGACGATCCGGAAACAGGCAACCTCTGCGGCAGGGCTCAGCTCGAGGACATCGACGTCCACGGCGACGGACAGCCTCCCGTCCGTGACGGCCTCGAGGGTCCGGCCGTACTGACTCAGTGACTCCGCCAGCCCCAGATCACTCAACGGGGTCGGTCGCAGGTCGGCGATGATCGTGCGCAGGTCATCGACGCACTGCGCGGTGTCCCTCCGGATCCCGCCGATCAGTTCGACCGCGCCGACCGGGTCCCAGCTGACCAGCCGCGCGGCGGTCTCCAGCAGGTCTCAGGGCCCCGAACCCATCACCCACGCCAGGACGAGCGTCGTCAGGGAGAGCCCGATCATGACGGCAGCGACCGCGATCGTGGCCGTCTGACGAGCCGTGAGACGCCACACCAGTTCAGGGTGCGCTCTCGGACGGCTCCGTGGCGGCCCTTGATCGCTGATAGCCCGTCAGCACGGTCCACGCGAGGATCAGCCCGGTCACCACGTTGGCCAGGTGCGCCAACACCTGTCCTGCAGCAGCCCAGCGGGCGGCGAGTTCCACGCCATGGACCAGCCCCAACCCGATCATCGCCATCGTCAGCGAGACCAGAGCCGCCATGGCGATCCTGCGCGAGTTGTCGCGGGTCAGCCGCCACATGACGGCAGCACCCATGAGGAGCAACGGGATGGCCATGATCCCGCAGGCCTGCGACCAGTCCATCTGCACCTCGTGGGTCAGCCACCAGGCGATTCGTGCCCTGGGATCATCGACCTGCGGCTCGAGAAGGAACTCGAGCAGTTGGAGGACGGCGCCGACGAGGAACACCCCGGCGGCCCACCATCTGGCTGGTCCCCGAAGAGGCGAAGGTGCGGCTGACAGAACCGGCTGCGTTGCGACCTGCATGGTGCGCTCCTCGGGGTCGGATCAGGGTCGTGTATGACGACCCTGACGCCGAGGGTGACCCGAGGGCATCGGGCTGGTGTCCCGACCTGCGTCGGGACACGGGATCAACCGTGCCGCCTTCGCTGGGCCTCGATATGCGGGCCGAGTCAGAACAGGGCGCTCATCAGGGCCCGCCGGCCCTTGACGACCCGCGGGTCCTGGGCGCCGACGACCTCGAACAGGCCCAGCAGGTGCTGGCGGACCCGGTCGCGGTCGTCTCCCGAGGTGGCCCGCACGACATCGACGAGCCGCGCGAACGCGTCGTCGACGTGGCCGCCGAGCACGTCGAGGTCGGCGACGAGCAGTTGCGCGTCGAGGTCGGCGGGGTCGGCCGCGGCCGCCGCGCGCGCGGCGGTGAGGTCGGCCCCCTGGGTGCGCTGCATGAGCTGCACCTGGCCCAGGCCGAGGGCCGCGTCGGTGTCGGTGGGGTCGGCGGCCAGCGCAGCCCGGTAGGCCGCGACCGCACCGTCGAGGTCGCCGCGCTCGATCGCGTCGTAGGCGGCCTCGTGGTGCGGCGACAGCGGCGGCTGCCCGTCGGCGTCCGGCGGCTGCGCGTCGGTGGGTGCGTCGCCGGCCGTGACCCGACCGGTCACGCCGTACTGCACGGCCAGCTTGAGCAGTTCGTCGATCCACGGCTGCACCTCGGGGGCGGACAGCACCCCGACGAACAGCGGCACCGGTTGTCCCTGGATCAGCCCGAGCACGGCCGGCACCGACTGCACCTGGAAGGCGCGCAGCAGTCCCGGGTTGGCGTCGACGTCGGCGGCGGCGACCTGGAAGCGCCCCTCGTTGGCCCGGGCCACGTCGGCCAGGACCCCGACGAACGAGCCCGACTCGGTCAGCCGCGCCGAGTAGAGCACGACGACGACGGGGTGGCGGACGCTCGCGTTGACGACCTGCTGGAAGCTCTGGTCGGTGATCTGCACCACCAGGTCGTCGGCGGGTGCGGCCCCGTCCGCGGGGGCGCCGGGAGGCGCTGCGACACCGGGCGGCCCGGCGGCACCGGCGGGGCGTTTGAGGGCCGACAGGTCGACCGCCCCGCGTAGTGCGGCGGTCGTCAGGGGCTTGCTGCTCATGGGGCCATCCTCCCAGGTTTCGGTGCCGGACCGCCGCGCGTGGTCAGGAGCCGGAGGCGGCCACGAGTTGGTCGGACGCGGCGATCGCGCGCGCCTGGCCCTGGGCCGGCACCTCGAACGCGACGAACTCCAGTCCCTCCATGACGACGTTGTCGTTGAACACCGTCCGGCCGGACAGGATCGCGACGGCCCGCGGCGCGGTGATCGCGTCCGCGGTGCGCTCGGTCAGGGTGGTGCGGCTGGCCAGGACGGCGAACACCAGGGCGCCGCGGTTGGCGGGCAGCGCCAGGCCGGCGAGCATGATCCTGGGGGCGTGCTGCGCGGTGAGCGTCACGGCCGAGCCGAGGGCCGCGGCCTGTTGGCGCTCGCCCTCGCGCAGCCCGGTGAGGAACGGGTCGGGCATGAACGGTTGCGGCGCGTCGGCGGGCACCGGATAGGCCAGCGCCTGGGCGTAGGCCGCGAGCAGCGCCTCCGGGGCGGTCGCCAGGCCGGAGCCGTCGGCCAGCAGCGGCGAGCCCTCGGAGACCGGGTGCAGGGCACCGATCTGGCCGGGCAGCAGGGTGGCCTGGTGGACGATCCGGTAGCCGGTCGCCTCGCCGTCGGCGCGCAGCAGCAGCAGCACGGCGGCCCCGGTCTTGGCCCGCTTGGCGGTGGCCACGATGACCCGCGGGTATGCCGCCCCGCGGGAGACTCCCAGCAGCACCGTCCCGTCGGTGCTCAGCGGCAGGTCGGCCCGCTGATCGGCGGTCAGGGTGCTCTGCAGGCGGGCCGCGGCGTTGGCCGCCTGCAGGGCGTCGTCGGCGTAGACGTTGGCCCGGGCCTGGGCACCGGCCGGGCCGGTCAGCGCTGCGGTGCGGGCCTGTTCGGTGAGCACGTGGCCCAGTTGGAAGGTCGCCGACTGCTCGGTCTCGGCGCCGGTCGGCGCAGCGGCGGTGGCGGTCGCGGTCGCGCCGGTCGCGCCGGTCTGGCCCGCCGTCGGCGCGGTGCTCGCCCCGGCAGCGCCGGTGGTGCTGGTGCCGGTGGTGCTGGCGCCGGTGGTGTTGGCGCCGGTGGGGGTGGTCGTGCCACTGCCGCTGGTGCAGGCGGCCAGGGTCAGCGCCGCCACCGCGGCCAGGGTGGCCCGGGGCAGGCGGGAGCGTCGAACGACGGTCATCTGGGAGGTGTCCTCACGTCTGGGAGACAACCAGGTTAGGCACACCGCCCGGCCGGCGGGCAAATCCGTGAGTCGACGCCGAGCGGGGTGTGCGTGCCAGGGTCACGGCGGCGAGCCGGTCTCAGAAGCGCGCCGGCTCGCGATAGACCCCCCACTCGGCGCGCAGCGCGTCGCAGATCTCGCCGAGGGTCGCCTCGGCGCGCACCGCATCGAGCATGGCGGGGATCATGTTGGCGCCGTGGCGGGCCGCGCCGAGCAGGTCCGCCAGCCCGGCCCGGACGGCGGCCTCGTCGCGGCCGGCGCGCCGCTGGCCGAGCAGCCGCACCTGGTCCCGCTCGACCTCGTGGCTGACCCGCAGGATCTCCAGGTCGTGGCTGACCGAGTCGGTCAGGCAGTTGACGCCGACGACCCGCTTGTCGCCCTTCTCCAGCGCGAGCTGATAGGCGAAGGCCGCGTCGGCGATCTCGCTCATGAACCAGCCGTCCTCGATGCCGCGCAGGATGCCCGAGGTCATCGGGCCGATCGGGTGCTCGACCCGGCCGCTCGGGCCGGGCTGCCGGCCGAGCTCGCCGAGGTCCTTGATCCGCTGGAAGATCGCCTCGGCCTCGGCCTCGAGGCGGTCGGTGAGGGCCTCGACGTACCACGAGCCACCGAGCGGGTCGGCGACGTTGACGACGCCGGTCTCCTGCATGATCACCTGCTGGGTGCGCAGCGCGATCTCGGCGGCCTGCTCGGTCGGCAGGGCCAGGGTCTCGTCCAGCGCGTTGG
>CAZYHR010000086.1:8960-13812 GCA_964647395.1 uncultured Intrasporangiaceae bacterium
GCGCGCCCAGATCCGCCGCGCGGCCCGGAACTTGGCGATCTCCTCGAAGAAGTCGACGTGGCTGTCGAAGAAGAACGACAGCCCGGGCGCGAACTCGTCGACGTCCAGGCCCCGCGAGAGACCCAGCTCGACGTAGCCGAAGCCGTCGGCCAGGGTGAAGGCCAGCTCCTGAGCGGCCGTCGAGCCGGCCTCGCGGATGTGGTAGCCGGACACCGACAGCGGCTTGTAGGCCGGGATGTGCTCGGCGCAGAACTCCATGAGGTCGCCGATCAGCCGCAGGTGCGGCTCGGGGGCGAACAGCCACTCCTTCTGGGCGATGTACTCCTTGAAGATGTCGGTCTGCAGGGTGCCGTCGAGGGTGCCGATGGCCAGGCCCTGCCGTTCGGCGGCCACGAGATACATGCAGAAGACCGGCACGGCCGGGCCGCTGATCGTCATCGAGGTGGTCACCTGGTCCAGCGGGATGCCGGCGAAGAGCGCCTCCATGTCGGCGGCCGAGTCGACGGCGACGCCGCAGTGGCCGACCTCGCCGAGCGACAGCGGGTCGTCGGAGTCGCGGCCCATGAGGGTCGGCATGTCGAAGGCGACCGAGAGCCCGCCGCCGCCCCGGCCGAGGATCATCCGGTAGCGCTGGTTGGTCTGCTCGGCGTTGCCGAACCCGGCGAACTGCCGGATCGTCCAGGTGCGCCCGCGGTAGCCGGTCGGGTAGAGCCCGCGGGTGAAGGGGAACTCCCCCGGCCACCCGATGCGCTCGAAGCGCTCGCGCTGCTGCTCGGACGACGGCTCCGGTATGCCGCCGCGCCCCGGCCCGTAGACCGGCTCGAGCTCCAGCCCGGACAGGGTGGTGAAGTCCGCGTCGCGGACCTGGCCCGCGGCGAGCGCGGCGTCGTAGCGGGCCTGCCAGCGGGCCGCGCCGGGTGACTGCTCGGTCATGTCGCCACGATACCCGAATTTACTAGGACGTCCTAGCATTTGCCGGGGCCAACCGAGGCGCTACGGTGGCCGGGTGCCGCTGCCGTTCGACCCGATCCGCCGTGCCGCCGAGCTGTGGCGCAGCCGGTGGGGGGACTCGGCCGCGGTCGAGCCGATGGCCTCCGCGACCTCGGTCATGCGGGTCCACCAGCTGCTGCTGGCCGACTACGACGCCCTCGTCGGGGCGCACGGGCTGACCTTCGCCCGCTACGAGGCGCTGGTGCTGCTGACCTTCTCCTCCAGCGGCGAGCTGCCGATGAGCACCATCGGCGAGCGCCTCATGGTGCATCCCACCTCGGCGACGAACATCGTCCAGCGGCTCGAGGCAGCCGGTTTCGTCACCCGGCGCCGCAACCCGCGCGACGGCCGCGGCACCCTGGCCGGCATCACCGACTCGGGCCGCGCGGTCGTCGAGGCGGCGACCGCGGACCTGGTCCGGGCCGGTTTCGGGCTGCAGATGCTCTCCCGCCGCGAGCACGACCAACTCTTCGCGCTGCTGCACAAGGTGCGGCTGGCCCGGGGCGACTTCGTCGACTAGGGCCGCCCCGGCACGCCGGCCCGGGCTAGGGGCCGGCGACGACAGCGCCCTCGTCGAGGTGCACGATCCGATCGGCCCGGGCGGCGGCCTCGGGGTCGTGGGTGGCCATGACGACGACGTTGCCGCGGGAGGCGTGGGCCCGCAGCAGGTCCAGGATCCGCTCGCGGTTGGCGTGGTCGAGTTCGCTGGTCGGCTCGTCGGCGAGCAGGACGGCCGGGTCGGCGGCCAGCCCGCGGGCCACCGCGACCCGTTGCTGCTGCCCGCCGGAGAGCTCCTCGACCAGGTGGTCACCGGATTCCGCCAGGCCCACCGAGGCCAGCGCGTCGGCCGCCGCCCGATGGGCCGGCGCCGGGTCGGTCCCGGCGACCAGCAGCGGCAGCACGACGTTCTCGCCGGCGCTGAGCACCGCCGCCAGTCCGTTGCCCTGCGGTACCAGCCCCACCCCCGGGGCGACCGCGCCGGCCCGCGCGTCGAGCGGCCGGCCACCGACCGTCACGACTCCGGCGTCGGGGGCGATCAGCCCGGCCAGCACCCAGAGCAGGGTCGTCTTACCGGCCCCGGACGGCCCGACGACGGCGACCAGCTCCCCCGGGCCGGCCGTCAGGTCGACCCCGGCCAGCGCCGTGCGCTCGCCGTAGCGGACGACCACCCCGCGGGCGACCACGTCGCCGGAGACGACCGTGGCCCGGCCCACCCTGTCCCGCTCACCCATCGGTGCCCTCCCTGGTGACCAGCCATCCGCTCTCGACCTCGTGGACCCGCACCAGGGTGCCGGGCGGCAGGTGCTCCAGGGCCGCCCCGGGCAGCGGCAGCGACCCGTCGGCCGATACCACGGCATACTCCTGGCCGCTGCGCCCCTCGGACCCCACCCGGCCGTCCCGGATGGTCACGGTGCGGGGCAGCTGGGCCGACACCTCGGGATCGTGGGTGACGAGCAGCACCGTCGTGCCCACCTGTTCGTTGACCTGCCGGATCGCCTGGAGCACCCGGTCGCGGGCGGCGTGGTCGAGCTGGCTGGTCGGCTCGTCGGCGAGCAACAACCCCGGGTATGCCGCGACCGCGGCGGCCAGTGCCACGAGCTGGCGCCGGCCGGGGCTCAGCTGCGCCAGCGGGGTGTGCGCGTCGGGCAGGATGCCCAGCAGGTCCAGCACCTCGGCCACGCCGGGCACCGGGCGGCCGGCCGCGCGCGCCGCGCGTTGAGCGAGCTCGACGTTGTGGCGCGCGGGCACGAAGGGCAGCAGGTTGCGCTCGGCGCCCTGCAGGACGATGCCGACCTCGGCGGCCCGATAGGTGTCCAGCTCGGGCTCGCTCAGCGATCCCAGGTCGTGGTCGCCGACCCGGAGCCGGCCGGCGCTCGGGCGCATCAGGCCGCCGCACAGGGTGAGCAGGGTCGACTTGCCCGCGCCCGACGGCCCGAGCAGGCCGACGAGCTCGCCGGCACCGACGTGCAGGTCGACGCCGGACAGCGCCGCGACGTCGTGCCCCTCGGCCCGATAGATGTGGACCAGGCCGCGGGTGGTCACCGCCAGCCCGCGGGCGCCCGCCGGACTCATGCCACCTCCCGGATGCGGCCGGGCCCGGCCAGCTCGACCAGCCGCAGCCCGACCAGCGCGGCGACGGCGCCCAGCCCGGCCAGCGCGGCCAGCGCGGCCAGGACCACCGGCCCGACGGCCAGGGACAGGTCCGGGTGGTAGGTCGGCGAGGCCCGGTTGAACAGCGGCACGATCGGCAGCGCGAGCTGGGCGCCCAGCACCCCGCAGATCGCGCCGGCCAGCGCGGCGACCACGACGACCACGCCCTGCTCGAGCAGGCTGGCCCGGCGCAGCACGGTCCGCGGGACGCCGGCCAGCCCGATGGCCGCGTAGTCGCGGGCCCGCCCGCGCCAGGCGGTCACGGCGACGAGCACGAGCACGAGCGCGGCCAGCACCAGGGCGAGCACCCCGACGACGAGGGCCAGGCGCAACCCCCAGGCCGAGGCCGACGACTCGTAGAGCGCCTGCTGGTCGGCCCGGTCGGCGACCGAGAGCACGGTGATCGCCTCGTCGGCCAGGGCCTGGCGGATCGGCTCGACCAACTCGCGGTCGCGGGCGAAGATGACGATCCGGCCCATCGCCGACAGGTCGTCGCTGCGCGCGACCAGCGTCGGCAGGCTGACCAGGGCGACGTTGACCCCGCCGCCGGGCGCGTAGGGCAACCGGCCGGCCGGCGCGACCTGGACGGCCAGCCCGTTGACGCCGGCGATCTGCACGAGCCGGCCCGGGCCGGACTGCGGCTCGGGGACGCCGACGAGCAGACCCGGGATCGCCGCGTCGACGAGCGCTGAGGACACCTGGATCGGCGAGCGGTCGCTGAGCAGGTCCAGGCGCACGCCGGTCGCGGAGACGGGCGTGGCCGCGGCATACGGGATGAGGTCGGCCTCGGACACCTGGCCCTGGGACACCCACAGGCCCGGCCGTCCCAGATCGGCGGGCGGCCCCTGGTCGCCGGTCAACCGGGTCAGGGTGATCCAGCCGCGCACGATCCGTCCGTCGCCCATCCGCCGGCCGATGCCCAGCGCCATCACCCAGCAGCCCGGCGCGCAGTCGACCGGGGTGCTCAGGGTCACCGGAGCCGGCAGGTCCCGCAGCGGGATCGCCCCGAAGTCCACCGTCATCGGCACCCCGTTGGCCCCGACTAGCCGCACCGCCAACGGCACGTCGTCGACGGCTGGGGCGCCCGGCCCGCCGAGCGGGCCGGGCTCGCCGATCGCCCGCAGCGAGGCACCCGAGACCGTCGCGGTCAGCGTCTGGCCGGTGATCCGGGCCGGCGGGTCGGGAAGCCGGTCGATCAGGCCGAGGTCGAAGGCCTCGGGATGCACCGTGAGATCGGCGACCCGCGCGAACTGGTCGGGCACGACCGCCATCGTCGTCACCGCGGTCGACGAGGGCTGGCGCACGAAGACCACGGGCGTGGCCCGGTCGCCGGCCGGGTCGGCCTTGGCCAGGGCACGCTGCACGGCGCGGACGCTGGCCGCGTCGGTGTCCAGGGTCACCGCGGCCCCGGCCTCGGTCCGGGCCCGCCACTCGCGGTTGCGGGCCCCGACGACCAGGGCGTCCGCGGCGAAGACGGTGAGCGCGGTGGCGACCGCGACGATCGTCACGACCCGGCGGACGGCGGGGCGGCGGGCCACCTGCAGCGCCGCGAGCCCGGTGGCGACGCGGCCCTGCCGCAGCGCGCGGCGACCCGCCGCGGCGGCGATCGGGACCAGCAGGTGGGCCAGCACGAGCCCGACCGCGAGGGACAGCAGCGCCGGCGCGGCGAGCACGAGCGGGCCGGCGAGGTTGCCGCTGGCCAGGGCTACGA
>CAZYHR010000087.1:0-13706 GCA_964647395.1 uncultured Intrasporangiaceae bacterium
TGCGGCTGGTCGCCGGTGACCGCGGCCTGCCCGAGCGCCCGGGCCAGCCGGACGGCGCGCGCCGGCGCGCGCCGGGACGCCGCCGCGGCCTCGAGCTCGACGAGCATCGCCTGCCGTCGCCAGGCCCCGGCGGCCCGCTGCCGGAAGCGGCGTCGGGCGGCCGCCGCCAGCGCGGCCGACCCCGCGGGATCGCCGCGCAGCAGGCGGGTGTGGGCCAGGACCAGTTCGATCTCGCCGAGGTCCTGGACGCTGCCCTCACCCTGGGTGGCCAGCGCGAGGGCCTGCTGGAGGGTGTCGTCCGCCTCGTCGAGCAGCCCGGCTTCCAGCAGCACTCGGGCCCGGTCCAGTTGGGCGACACTGCGACCGACGCCGGCTTCGAGCTCGTCGGCGGCGTCCATGAGGGCCAGCGCCCGCGGCAGGTCACCGCGCAGGAACTCCACGTAGCCCAGGTTGTGCGCGGCCATGAACTCCAGGCTGCTCAGCCGCGCCTGGTGGGCCACGTCCCGGGCTCGCTGGAGATCGGTGCGCGCCTCGTCCAGGTGCATGAGGGTGGACGCGATGGTGCCCCGGTTGACGAGCAGTCGGGCGGTGTCGGCCGGCGGCAGCAGGTGCAGGCCCAGCTCGGCCAGTCGCATCCGGTCCAGCGCGGCGCCCAGATCGCCGGCCCGGCCCAGCATCGTCGCCCCCTGCAGGTGGCACAGCGCGACGATGTCCAGCCGGTCCGCCGTTGTCGCGCCGGCCACCACGGCGTCCAGCGCGGCCAGTCCGGCTGGTAGGCCGTCGTGTTCGGCAACCAGCCAGCTGGCGGTCAGCTCGATCCGCAGCAGTAGCTCCTGGACGCCCGGGCCGTGCCCCACCGCGAGGCGGGCGCGGGCCGCCGCGACGTGCTCGGCCGCCGCATCCGGTTGGTAGCGCGAGATCGCTTCGACGGCCGCCGCATGCAGTTGCCGGGCCTCAGCGAGCACTGCCGGGTCGGTGGCCTCGGCCGGGTCGGCAGGGTTGACCGGGTCAGCAGGGTCGACCGGGTCGACCGGGTCAGCAGGGTCGGCAGGGTCGACCGGGTCAGCAGGGTCGGCAGGGTGGCCGGACGCTACACCTCGATGCTCGGGGTGAGCACCGGCCGTCCCTCCGGGTTGGTCGGCCACAGGACGAACCTAGCGGCTCCGTGCGGCACGTCCTCGAACGCGAAGCGTCCGTCGGTCAGCTCGGCGCTGCGACTCTGGGTGCCGATGCGCAACTCGACCCGGGCGGCGGGGCCGCTGACCCACCCGTCGATGCGGACGGTGCCGGGCACGCCGTCCTCGCCGGCCGGGCCGATCGACACCATGAGGCTGAGCTCCCGGGCGGCGAAGGTCACCGACTCCGTCGCGGCGTATTGGGCGGTGTCGTCGCGGGCGCCGGCCAGCGACAGGTCCTGCAGTTCGGCGATCTCGGCGTGCAGCGCGGCCAGGGTGATGCCGAACTTCATCCGCTCGGCCAGCCCCTCCGGGACGGGGTCGATGCGGTCGTGCAGGTCGCGCAGCGCCGCCAGGACGTGGGCGTCGGTGTCGTCGAGCGGCTCGAGGGACAGGGTGTCGATGGGGTCGGTGGACATCAGGCGCTCCAGGACTGGTCGGCGAGCAGAGCAGCGCGGAGTTTGGCGAGGCAGCGTCCGCGGGTGGGGCCGATCGAACCGATCGGCATCCCCAGCGCCTGGGAGACGGCGGCGTAGTCGGGTCGGTCGACGAAGGCGACCAGGCGCAGCAGGGCCTGGCAGCGGTCGCCCAGCTGACCCACGTGGTGCCACAACTGCTGCTGCTCCTCGCGAAGCGCGACAGCGGCTGCGGGGTCGAGGGGGACGGACCCGGGCGGGGTCGCGTCCTCGGGCACCTCGTCGGTGACGATGGCCCGGGTCTCGCGTTTGGTGATGCGCCACGCCTCGCGGCGCACCGTGGTGATGAGCCAGGCGAGGACGGCCTGCGGGTCCTGGATGGAGCCGGCGTGCTCGACCAGCCGGATCCAGGCGGTCTGGATCACGTCCTCGGCCGTGTGGCCGTCGAGTCGCTGGGACCGGGCGGTGTGCCACAGGATCGGCGTCAGCAGGTCGACGAGCTCACCCATCCGGTGCTCGTCACCGCTGCGGTAGGCCGCGAACGCCACGGCGGCGCGGGTGGTCAGGGTGGGCGAGTCGGCCGTCATGGTGCTGCTTTCAACTCGGCGACGGAGGCCCGCATGGCTCGGGTGCCGCGGGATACCGCCGTGGTGCGGTCGATCGTGGCGAGCTCGGGGTCGGCGGCGATGGCGGCGGCGACCTGGCCGGCCAGCACCGGTGCCGAGAACGACGTGCCGCTCCAGGTGCAGAAGCCGCTGCGGTAGTCGTCCGGGTCCGGCGTGGTGCGGGTATGCCGCCCGAACTCGACGCGCGCGCTCGGCTGTTGCGCGGCGGTGACGTCGGTGGGGTAGGTGCTGACCAGTGACGCGCCGGGACGGTGGGTCGTGACCCAGTCGCCGGCGTTGGAGAAATACGCGACGGTCTCGCCGTCGGGGTTGTAGGCGCCGACCGAGGCGAAGGGGACCTGCCCGCGGTCGTCCCCGAAGCTCGCCGCGAGGGCAGCCGGGTAGAACGGCGCCAGGGTGGTCGAGTTGCCGGCTGCTGCGACGACGGCGACCCCGTGCCGGCTGAAGTCGGCCAGCAGGGCGCCCAGCGGGGCGTCCATCAACTCGTCGCCGGGGCTCTCGTGGTAGTAGCCCAGGGATAGTGACAGGACGTCGACCAGGCCGTCGGGGTCGCCGGCGTCGAGGGCCTGGACGTGCCGGGCGAGCAGCATGGCCAGGGTGTTGATCAGGCAGCTCTCGGGGACCACGCCGTCGGCGCGCATGACCGGGATGGCCAGGATGCGCGCCTGCGGGCAGAGCTGCCGGATCAGTCCGGCGATGAAGGTGCCGTGGCCCTCGTCCGGTTCGATCACCGGGTCCAGCGGGTTGCGGGGGACGGGAGCGAAGTCTCCGCCGGCCGGGCCGTGCAGCCCGAGGACGGCACCTTCGAACCGGACCTCGTCGGTGGCGCTGCCGTCCTTGGGGAACCAGGGGTGGGCGCCCAAGCCGGTGTCCGGGACCGCGACGACCGGGGCGCGGGCCACCTGCGGGGCGGCCAGCGCCGGGTCGGGCAGCACGACGCTGACCGGTGACCGCCCTCCGAAGCCCGGTCGTCCGTATTCCGTTGCGGGAGAGCCGGTGCCCGCCCAGTAGGGGGTGCCGGCCCAGTAGGGCGTGCCGGCCCAGTAGGGGGTGCCGGCCCAATACGGGGTGCCCGCCCAGTAGGGCACCCCCTGCACGGCGGCCGAGGCCATGAGGTGGTCCAGGGCGAGCGGCTTGGCGACCGCGTCCTGCTGGTCCTGCAGGGTGCGCAGGACCGGCCAGGCATCCACCGGCAGGGCCGGTGCGTCCTGGGCGGGCCGCATCCGGACGGTGCGGACCCAATGGGTGGCCAGGATCTTGGCCGCGGCTCCGCCGAGTTCCCTCGTGCGCGGGGGGTCGCTCTGGACCGGCTCGATGACCAGCCCGATCCGGCGGCCCGCCGCGGCGAGGTCCTTGAGCAGGTCGATGTTGCGCTCCCCGCCCGACCCGGACACCAGCAGCCGCTCGCCGACGTAGACGGTGGGTGAGGGCGCGGTGCCGTCGGCGCGGCGCGCCGCGGAAACCGGGTCGAGCATCCGCGCGCCGAAGCGCAGGGCCACCTCGGGCGGGATGACGACCGGCGGAGCAGGCGGTGGCTGGCGATCCTGGGGGGCGGATGGCTTCATGGTGCTCCTCACCGGGCTGTGCGCGTGCGGCCCTGAGCCTATTGGCCGGGCACGTCGGCTGTCAGGAGGCTGACCGGCCGGTCCTGATACACCGCCGTCCCTAGAATGTCCCGACGGCCGGGCTCCCGGCCCGGGAGGGCTCGCATAGTGGCCTAGTGCGGCGGTCTTGAAAACCGCTTGGCGGGCAACCGTCACGTGGGTTCGAATCCCACGCCCTCCGCCCCCGATCGTGTCCGCCGCGCGGTAGCGTCGGCTGGCCGGTCGGGACGGACCCGCGGCGAAGGAGGCCCGGACATGGGCAGCGCGTCTGGTCGAGTCGGCGGCACCGTCGTCGCGGGCCTGCTGCTCGCTGCCCTGCCCGGCCTGTTGGCGGCGGGGCCGGCCGGTGCTGCTGCGCCCGAGTCGCCGCCGCAGACGTCGCGCCCGATGGCCGCCCAGATCGGCTACGGCCAGCTCTACAACCTGTGGCCGCAGACCACCGCCGCGGGCTTCTCGACCTATCACCTCGACCAGATCATGGTCTGGCCGACCGGCGTCGCCGGCACGGCGCGCTGGGACCGGCCGCCGACCACGACGGCGCCGTGGTTCGGCCAGTTCGTGCTGCCCAACCAGGACTGGCTGCGCGTGCAGAACGGCCGCACCGGCCGCCTGGAGGTGCACGTCGTGTCGCGGGCCAGCGACTACACGGCATACTCCCTGCACACCATCACGCCGATCGCGAACCGGCCCGTGCTCACCACCGACCAATGGGCCGTCGGACCCTACAACGGCAGCGGCCGCCCGGACCTCTACTTCATCGCCGGCGACGCCGACACCGGATCCAAGCGGGTCGAGGTGCACGTGCTGTCGGCCGCGAGCAACTACACCCAGTGGGTCGCGCACGCCGCCACCGCGATCCCGGCCCCGGTGACGAGCACCGACGTCACCTTCCTCGTCGGCGACGAGGGGGGCCGCGGCGACCTGACGATGATCCAGCGCAGCGGCACGGGCACCGGCAGGGTCGAGGTGCACCGGATGACCAGGGCCAGCGGCTACCAGGGCTTCGACGTGCACGCCGCGACCCCGTGGCCGGCGACCGCCCCGTCGAGCTGGACCTTCGCCCTCGGCCGCTTCGACGGTGCCGACCAGGCCCCCGACCTGTGGGGCATCCAGGCCCCCGGCCCCAACGCGGGCCGCCCCCAGGTCAACGTGCTCGACGGTCGCACCCGCGCCCCGCTCGCCTCGGTCACCCTGCCGTGGGTCTACGCGTCCCGCGAGGGATTCCCGATGCAGCAGTCGGAGCAGTTCTTCGTCGCACCCTGACGATCAGGGCGCGGCGCTGCCGCCACACCGGTGTCGGCGTCCTCGTCCTGGAGCACACTTCCGGTATGCCGCCCGCTCACCACCCGCGCGCGGCCGAGCGCGTCCTGGTGGTCGGGTTGTCCGGCGTGGGCCTGGCCGTGACCCTGGTCGCGATCGTGGCCTGGCTGGCGCCGGCAGCCTTCGGCGACCGACCCGCGAGTTGTCTGGACACCCGGTGCTTCTGCGAGGCGATCGGCACCGGGCTGCTGCGTCAGCCGGCCAACGCCCTGTCGTCGCTCGCCTTCTGCGTCGGCGCCGGGTGGGTGGCTGCGCGGGCGGGGGACCTGCCGCGGCATACCGTGGAGCGGCGCCTCGCGCCGGTGCTCGTCGCGACGCTGCTCGCGCTCGGGGCCGGCAGCCTGGCCTATCACGCGACCTTCAGCTACGTCGGTCAGTGGCTCGACCTGCAGGGCATGTACCTGGTCGGGGTGCTGCTCGTCGTCGGCGCCCGGTGGCGCACCGGGCGCAGCACGCCGGCGCGGTCCGCCGCCCTGGCCGGGGCGCTGCTCACGGTGCTGGCCGTCGTGCAGGCGCTGGCCCCGGACAGCCGGCGCTGGCTCTTCGCGGCGGTGCTGCTGCCCGGCATCGTCCTGGAGCACCGCGTCGGCCCCGGCTCCCGCCCGCTGCGCTGGGCCGTCGCCGTGCTCGCCGTGGCGTGGGCGGCGTGGTGGCTCGACCGCGGGCCCTGGTGCGACCCGGCCTCCTGGCTGCAGTGGCACGCGGTCTGGCACGTGCTCACCGCCGTGAGCGCCACGCTGCTGCTCGCCCACTACCGGGTCACCGCCCGGTCCGCCCCGGCCCGCGCCGCCGGTGGGACCCGAGGCAACGAATAACGCCACCGGCGTGAAGCCGGTGGCGTTGGCTGCGGTGGTGCCGCGTCGGTCAGTGCAGACGCATCATCGTGGACGGACGGTCATAGGAGACGCGGCCGCCGCGGGTCAGGGTGTTGCGGACGAAGAGCGGGAACAGGGCGGACCAGAAGGGCATTGCTAGGACATCTCGGTTTCGTGAGGGGGTGGCGCGCCCGCGGTCTGCGGGCTCACCTCCATTGTCTCAGGGCCCTTATCACGGCCGCCAATCCGCGCACCATGATCTCGGTCACGTTCGGCCAATCTGTAATGTCATCAACATGATCGACTTCGCCGTCGGCCGGCCGCCGGAGCCCGCCCCGCTGCTGCTGCGCGGCCGGCGCTTCGACGCCGCCCGGCCCGCGGTCATGGCGATCGTCAACCGCACCCGAGACTCGTTCTTCGCCGGCAACCGGCACGCCGACCCGGACCGGGCGATGGCCGCGGTCGCGGCCGCGGTCGCCCTGGGTGCCGACATCGTCGACGTCGGCGGCGTGCGGGCGGGGTCCGAGGGCGAGGACGTCACGGCCGGGATGGAGCTCGAGCGGGTGGTGCCGTTCCTGGCGCGGGTGCGCGCGGCATACCCCGAGCTCCTGCTGTCCCTGGACACCTGGCGGGCCGAGGTCGCCCGGGAGGCGGCCGGCCTGGTCGACCTGGTCAACGACACGTGGGCCGGCTACGACCCCGACCTGCTGGCCGCCGCCGTCGAGATCGGGGCCGGCTACGTCGTGTCGCACACCGGGGGGCGCCCGCCGCGCACCGACCCGGTCGACGTCACCTACGGACCCGACGAGCTCGACGTGGTGCGCGACGTCGTGGCCACCCTGCGCTCCGGCGCGGCTCGCGCCGTCGCGGCCGGTATGCCGCCCGAGCGGGTCCTCGTCGACCCCACCCTGGACTTCGGCAAGACGACGACCCACTCGCTGCGGGTGTTGCGGCATACGGCCGACGTCGTCGCGCTGGGCTTCCCGGTGCTGCAGGCGCTGTCGCGCAAGGACTTCGTCGGCGAGACGCTGGACCTGCCGGCCGACGACCGGCTCGAGGGCACGCTCGCCGCGACGGCGGTGGCCGGGTGGCTGGGGGCGACGGTCTTCCGGGCGCACGATGTACGGGCGACCCGACGGGTCGTCGACATGGTCGCTGCGATCCGTGGCGACCGGCCACCGGCTGTCTCGGAGCGTGGGATCGGGCCGTCGAGTCGTGAGATCGACGGGGCGCACGGGGGGATGCCGGGCCACCGGGCGCTGGGCCCGGCCGGTGACCGGTCGGATGCTACTGGCCGGTAGGGGTAAATGTCCGGTGAACTCGTGCCTCACGTGGCCCGGATGATGCTAACGTCGGCGCCGGTTGCAGTTGCAGTTCCTCGCAGGACGGACACCAGCCCTCACCCCTGGCGGGTGTGGGCTGCGGTTTCTCACCCCGGCTGGTCCGGGGCGTGGGGTCGGCATCAGCACCGGGGTCCGAGAGGTTCGGGCTCCAGTGTCCAGTAAAGAGAGAGTTGTCCCCATGGCACAGGGAACCGTCAAGTGGTTCAACGCTGAGAAGGGCTTCGGGTTCATCGCCCAAGACGGCGGTGGCCCCGACGTCTTCGTCCACTACTCGGCGATCCAGTCGCAGGGCTACCGCACGCTCGAGGAGGCCCAGCGGGTCGAGTTCGAGGTCACCCAGAGCCCCAAGGGGCCGCAGGCCGACCAGGTGCGCCCTATCTGAGCGTGAGCAGCTGACCAGTCAGCTCGAGCCCCCCGGGATGCGGTGTCCGGGGGGCTTCGCCTTTCCGGTAGCCTTGTCCGGCTGCCAGGCACCAGGAGGCGTCGCATAGTGGCCTAGTGCGCCCGCCTGCTAAGCGGGTTGGGGATAAAACCCCTCGCGGGTTCAAATCCCGCCGCCTCCGCCAGACCCCGAAGGGCACCGTCCGGCCGGACGGTGCCCTTCGCCCGGGGCGGGCAGCAGCACGGCGAAGGTCGTGTCGCCCGGACGGCTGCTCAGTTCGACGCTGCCGCCGTGCGCGCCGGCGACGGCGGCGACGATCGACAGGCCGAGACCGGTGGAGCCGCCGGCTCGGGTGCGGGCCGTGTCGCCCCGGGCGAAACGCTGGAAGACGTTGCCCTGCAACGACTCCGGCACGCCAGGTCCGTTGTCGTGCACGGCCAGCCGGACCGCGCCGACCTCCTGCGCGATCGAGGTCCGCACGACGGTGCCCGGCAGGGTGTGGACCCGGGCGTTGGCCAGCAGGTTGGCGACGATCTGGTGCAGCCGGGCGCCGTCACCGCGCACGACGACCGGCTCGTCGGGCAGGTCGAGCTCCCACCGGTGCTCCGGTGAGGCGGCGTGCGCATCCGACACGGCGTTGACGACCAGCTCGGACAGGTCGACCGGCTCCGTCTCGAGCTCGCGGCCCGCGTCGAGCCGGGCCAGCAGCAGCAGGTCCTCGACCAGCGTCGTCATCCGCTGGGCCTCCGACTCGACCCGGCCGAGGGCGTGCTGCACCCCCTGCGGCACCGGCTCGGTCTCGCGCCTGGTCAGCTCGGCGTAGCCGCGGATCGAGGCCAGCGGCGTGCGCAGCTCGTGCGAGGCGTCGGCGACGAACTGACGCACCCGCTGCTCGCTGCGGTGCCGCGCGGTGAGCGCCTCGTCGATGTGGTCGAGCATCTCGTTGAGCGCCAGCCCGACCTTGCCGACCTCGGTCCGCGGATCGGTGTATGCCGCGGGCACCCGCTCGGCGAGCGCCACCTGGCCCGAGGCCAGGTGCAGCTCGGAGACCCGCGAGGCGGTGTCGGCGACCTCGGTGAGCGGCTTGAGGTTGCGGCGCACCAGCCACCAGCCGGCACCGGCCACGGCGACCAGTCCGAGCAGTCCCGCGACCAGGGCCGTGGTCATCGCGTTGGTGATGGTGCCGGCTTGGCGCACCCGGGGCAGCCCGACGACGTAGACGCTGGACCCCACCGTCGCGGCCATGACCCGATAGTCGCCGAGGGCCCCGCCGAGGTCGATGTTGCTGGGGTCGCGGCCGATCCCCGCCGAGAGCAGGCGGGTGGTCTGCTCGGCGGTCACCGGCTGGGTGCCCCGCAGCCGCAGGGTCACGCCGTCGACGACCCGCAGCGCGATGCCGCTGTCCCCCGGGCCGCGCCGGTTGTCGCCGACCGGCGGCCCGACCTCCTGCTCGTCGTCGCCGCCGGGGCCGCCGGTCAGCCGGGTCAGCGACAGCCGCAGCTGGTCGTCGATCTGGCCGGTGAGGAAGCGGTCGAGGGTCATCACGGACGCCGCGCCGGTGACGGCGGTGATGACGGTGAACAGCACGAGCATGGAGGCCACGAGCTTGGCCCGCAGCGTCCACGTCGACGGGGAGCGCCAGCCACGCGGCATACCGGGGCTCCCGTCAGGAGGCGGGCTTGAGGACGTAGCCGACCCCGCGCATGGTGTGGATCATCGGCTCGCGGCCGACGTCGATCTTCTTGCGCAGATAGGAGATGTAGAGCTCGACGACGTTGGCCTGGCCGCCGAAGTCGTAGTTCCACACCCGGTCCAGGATCTGCGCCTTGGACAGCACCCGGCGGGGGTTGCGCATGAGATAGCGCAGTAGCTCGAACTCGGTGGCGGTCAACGAGATCGAGTCGCCGCCCCGGGTCACCTCGTGCGAGTCCTCGTCGAGGGTGAGGTCGCCGACGACGAGCCGCGAGTCGTCCTCGGCCTGGGCGAGCAGCACGGTGCGGCGCATCAGCGCGCGCAGCCGCGCGACGACCTCCTCGAGCGAGAAGGGCTTGGTGACGTAGTCGTCGCCGCCGGCGGTGAGCCCGGCGATGCGGTCCTCGACGGCGTCGCGGGCGGTGAGGAACAGCACCGGGATGCGCTCGTTGTGCTCGCGCATCCGGCGCAGCACCTCGAGCCCGTCCATGTCGGGCAGCATGATGTCCAGCGCGACCGCGTCGGGCTCGAACTCGCGGGCGGCGCGCACCGCCGCCATGCCGGTGCCGGCGGCCTTGACCTCCCAGCCCTCGTAGCGCAGCGCCATGGCCAGCAGCTCGGTGAGGTTGGGTTCGTCGTCCACGACGAGCACACGGGGTGCGCTGCCGTCGGGACGCTCGAGCTTGGTGGGGGCGGTCGGGGTGCTCATGCCGAGACTCTCCTGCTGCCACGTGAGGACCGGTTGTGGGGTTGCTGTGACGAACCTGTGAGTCTCAGTGTGGCAGCAGACCCGGGGTCATCGCTGCGCGGGTGGCAGCTCGCGGTGATAGCGCCGCGATCCGCTGCCCGCGGCTGCGCCGATCAGCAGCGTCACCCGGCGTCGGCCGGCAGCTTCTGCATGGAGACGCCCCGCTCGAGCACCCGGTAGCCGAGCCGCTCGTTGACCGCGATCATGTGCGCGTTGGACTCGGCGTTGCCGGTGGTGATGTGCTCGACCTGCGGCTCGGCCTCGCGCAGCCAGCGGATCATCTCGGCCTTGAGCCACAGGCCCAGCCGGTGGCCGCGGTGGTCGTGCAGCACCGAGGTGTCGTGCTGGTCGCCCACGTGCGGGCGGGTCGAGTCGACGGTGACGACCGTGTGCCCGGCCAGCTCGCCGGTGGCCCGGTGGCGCGCGACGACCCGATAGAGCCGGTGGCCGGCGTCGAGTTGGCCCTGCTCGTAGGTGCGCAGCCGCTCGGCGTCGAAGACCTCGTCGTCGTAGTCGAGGTCGTCCAGCGGGGCGTCGTTGATCGCGGCGACCATCGTCACCGCCGCGTTGACGAGGTCCTCGGGGGTGCGCCCGTAGATCCGCAGCAACTCGTAGTCGGTCGCGTGGGCGGCCGCCTCCTCGAAGGCCGCCTCGATCTGTTGCGGGTCGACCTCCTGCAGGTATTGGCGACGGGTGACGTGCGCCGACTTGGCGGCATACCCGTGGGCGGCCGCGAAGGCGAGGTTGGCCTCGGTGTCCATGCCCCACGAGCCGAGCTTGGTGCGACCGATCTCGTGGATGCGCTCCTCGAGGAAGCGCAGCATCCGGGTGCCGTAACCCTGGCGCCGCTCGGCCGGCGCGACGACGACGCTGAGCCAGCCCGCGTCGAGGTTGTCGCGGCTGGGCAGGTTGTAGTCGCCGTAGACGACCAGCCGGCCGTCCACCCGCCCGACGAACGGCACGTCCGGGTCGCCGTCCCAGCCGGTCGTGTAGTAGAGGCGCAGCGCGTCGGCCGTCTCGCTGTCGCGCCAGGGGGCGTCGAAGGCATCGCGGGCGGCGAGGAAGGCGGCGACCTGGTCGACCAGCGCGTCATCCGCCGGGTCGACCGGTGTTATCTCGAGCTGGTCAGCAGAGTCCACGCGGACAGACTGCCCCCGGTATGCCGCCCGCCGCCACTCGTTTTCAGGCGCGGCCCGAGGGTCGTCGGCCCCCGGACGCTCGGCGAACCTCGAAACCTTCGGCCGGCGCCCACCATCGATCCGAAAGCCCGATGCCCAGGGCCCGGCGCCCGCCTACCCTGGCATCCCGTGACCCATCCCCAGGACGCGCCCCGCGACCTCGACGTGCCGCTGCTCGCGGGCGAGCGGGTGCTGTGGACCGGCGGTCCCGACCCGGCGAAGCTCTTCGAGCCCGCTGATGTCTTCATCGTGCCGTTCAGCGTCGCGTGGGGCGGTTTCGCGATCTTCTGGATGGTCATGGCCCTGTCCATGGGCGCCCCGCTGCCCTTCGCGATGTTCGGGCTGCCCTTCGTCGTGCTGGGCCTGCATCTCATGGTGGGCCGGTTCTTCGTGCGCCGCTGGCAGCGCCGGCGGACGACCTATGTCCTCACCGACCGGCGGGCCCTGGTGATCCGTGGCGGCACGGTGCACGCCGAGCCGGCGGGCAACGGCCCCAGCCGGATCCGGGCCAGCGGCGACGGCCGGCACCTCAGCGTGGAGTTCGACTCCGCGAGGGCCGGCACGGTGCTGGTCGGCCGCTGGCGGATCGAGACCGACGAGCGCACGCCGGGGGTCGCCTTCGAGGCGGTCGCCGACGTGGCCGGGCTGCGCGCCGCCCTGGCCCGGTCCGCGGCGAGCCCGCAGGACCGGTGACCACGCCCGGACGAGGGTGGCCGGCACGCGGACGGGCCCCGCGGCATACGGGAAGGTATGCCGCGGGGCCCGCGTGGTGCCGACCGGTCAGG
Organism: uncultured Intrasporangiaceae bacterium; assembly: GCA_964647395.1. GTDB lineage: Bacteria > Actinomycetota > Actinomycetes > Actinomycetales > Dermatophilaceae > Phosphoribacter. Next base: position 12,085 of record CAZYHR010000087.1, read on the forward strand.
CGTCGGCGAGGCGCTGCTTGAGCCCGTCGAGCTCGGCCTGCAGCTGGCCGGGGAGCTTGTCACCGAACTTCGCGAACCACTCCTCGATGAGCGGCAGCTCGGCGCGCCAGTCGTCGACGTTGACCGCCAGGGCCTTCTCGACGTCCTCGACCGGCATGTCCAGGCCGGTCACGTCGATGTCCTCGACCTTGGGGGTCAGCCCGACCGGGGTCTCGACGGCGTCGACCTGGCCCTCGAGCCGCTGGACGACCCACTTGAGCACCCGCGAGTTGTCGCCGAAGCCCGGCCACAGCCAGTGCCCGTCGGAGTCCTTGCGGAACCAGTTGACCTGGTAGATGCGCGGCAGCTTCGACTCGTCGGCCTGCTTGCCGATCTCGAGCCAGTGGTTCATGTAGTCGCCGGCGTGGTAGCCGATGAACGGCAGCATGGCCATCGGGTCGCGCCGCACGACACCGACCGCACCGACCGCGGCGGCCGTCGTCTCGGACGACAGCGTGGCGCCGATGAACGTGCCGTGGGTCCAGTTGCGCGACTCGTAGACCAGCGGGACGGTCGTGGCCCGGCGCCCGCCGAAGAGGATCGCGTCGATCGGGACCCCGTTGGGGTTGTCGTACTCCGGCGCGAGCATCGGGCACTGCTTGGCCGGGGTGGTGAACCGGCTGTTGGGGTGGCTGGACAGCTGGTCGCTGTCCGGCGTCCAGGAGTTGCCCTTCCAGTCGGTCAGGTGGGCCGGCTTCTCCTTGGTCATGCCCTCCCACCAGACGTCGCCGTCGTCGGTGAGGGCGACGTTGGTGAAGATCGAGTTGCCCTTCTCGATGGTGCGCATCGCGGTCGGGTTGGTGCCCATGCCGGTGCCGGGGGCGACGCCGAAGAGACCGAACTCGGGGTTGACGGCATACAGCCGGCCGTCCTCACCGAAGCGCATCCAGGCGATGTCGTCGCCGATCATCTCGGCCTTCCAGCCGTCGATGGTGGGCTCGAGCATGGCCAGGTTGGTCTTGCCGCACGCGCTCGGGAAGGCGCCGGCGATGTACTTGACGACACCCTCGGGCGAGGTGAGCTTGAGGATGAGCATGTGCTCGGCCATCCACCCCTCGTCCCGAGCCATCGCCGAGGCGATGCGCAGGCTGTAGCACTTCTTGCCCAGCAGCGCGTTGCCGCCGTAGCCGGAGCCGAACGACCAGATCTCGCGGGTCTCCGGGAAGTGGCAGATGTACTTGGTGTCGTTGCACGGCCACGGCACGTCCTGCTGGCCCTCCTCCAGGGGGGCGCCGACGGAGTGCAGGCCCTTGACGAAGCCGGCCTGCTGCTCCTCCATGGCGTTGAGCACGGTGGAGCCGATGCGGGCCATGATGTTCATGTTGACCACGACGTAGGCCGAGTCGGTGAGTTCCACGCCGTACATCGGCACGTCGGCCTCGAGGTGGCCCATGACGAACGGGATGACGTACATCGTGCGGCCCTTCATGGACCCCTTGTAGAGGTCGAGCATGATGGCCTTCATCTCGGCCGGCGCCATCCAGTGGTTGGTGGGCCCGGCGTCGTCCTGGCTCTCGGCGTTGATGAAAGTGCGGTCCTCAACGCGGGCGACATCGCTCGGGCTGGAGGCGCAGAACCGCGCC
>CAZYHR010000088.1:0-13592 GCA_964647395.1 uncultured Intrasporangiaceae bacterium
GGAAGGTCGCCGCCTGGGCGATCGAGAGCGAGGACACCTCGGCGATGCTGCGACCGCCGACGAGGACCGCGAGGGCCTCGGGCTTCAGGCGCGTGCCGCGGCAGTGCGGGCAGGGGATCTCGCGCATGTAGCCCTGGTACTTCTCGCGGCTCCACTCGGACTCGGTCTCGCCGTGGCGGCGCCGGATGAAGGAGATCGCCCCCTCGAGGCCCGGCGAGTAGGAGCGCTCCCGGCCGTAGCGGTTGCGGTAGCGCACGTGCACCTTGTAGTTCTGGCCGTGCAGCAGGGCCTCCCTGGCCCGCGCCGGCAGCGCTCGCCACGGCGTGTCCATGGTGAACTTGAGGTCGTCCGCGAGCGCCCCGATGACCCGCTGGAAGTATTCGGCCGACCCGGACCCCTGCGCCCACGGGGCGATGGCCCCCTCGGCCAGCGAGAGGTCCTCGTCGGGGACGACGAGCTCGGGGTCGACCTGCAGTTCGGTGCCCAGCCCCGTGCAGGTCGGGCAGGCACCGAACGGCGAGTTGAACGAGAACGACCGCGGCTCGACCTCGTCGATGGCCAGCGGGTGGTCGTTGGGGCAGGCGAGCCGCTCGGAGAACCGCCGGGTGCGCTCCGGGTCGTCGTCGGCGCGGTCGACGAAGTCGACGAGCAGCACCCCTGCGGCCAGCCCGAGCGCGGTCTCGACCGAGTCGGTGAGCCGGCGCTGGGCCCCGGCGTCGCCGCCCTTGGCGACCAGCCGGTCGACGACCACCTCGATGGTGTGTTTGACCTGCTTCTCCAGCTTGGGGGGCTCGGCGAGCGAGACCACCTCGCCGTCCACCCGGGCCCGCGCGAAACCCTTGGCTTGCAGTTCGGCGAACAGGTCGACGTACTCGCCCTTGCGTCCCTGCACGACCGGGGCGAGCAACTGGAAGCGGGTCCGCTCGGGCAGCTCGAGCAGCCGGTCGACGATCTGCTGCGGGCTCTGCCGGGTGATCGGCTCGCGGCATACCGGACAATGGGGGCGCCCGACCCGGGCGAACAGCAACCGTAGGTAGTCGTAGACCTCGGTGATCGTGCCCACCGTGGAGCGGGGGTTGCGGTTGGTCGACTTCTGGTCGATGGACACCGCCGGGGACAGGCCCTCGATGAAGTCGACGTCGGGCTTGTCCATCTGGCCGAGGAACTGCCGGGCGTAGGAGGAGAGCGACTCGACGTAGCGGCGTTGCCCCTCGGCGAAGATCGTGTCGAAGGCCAGGCTCGACTTGCCCGAGCCGGACAGGCCGGTGAAGACGACCAGGCTGTCCCGTGGCAACTCGACCGAGATGTCCTTGAGGTTGTGCTCGCGCGCGCCGTGGACGACCAGGCGGTCGTGGGCGGAGGGCCGGCGGGCAGGGGTGACAGGCACGGCCGACAGCCTACGTCGGCGCACCGACAGGGGTGGAACCGTCCGCACCGCGCCGGCCCGGCTTGCCGATAGGTTGACCGGTATGCCGCCCCACCCCACCCCGGAGCGCCTCGCCGCCGCGACGGCCGACCTCACCGCCACCGTGCTGCGGGCCACCGACGGGATGGCCGAGGGCGACCAGCAGGCGCCGTCCCGGTGCGCCGGCTGGACCCGCGGCCACGTGCTGACCCACCTGGCCCGCAACGCCGATGGCCTGGGCCGGATGATCCGGGCCTGTGTCGACGGTTCGGGCGAGACCATGTATCCCAGCGCGGCCGCCCGCGAGGCGGAGATCGACGCGGGCGCGACGCGCCCGCTCGGGCGGATCCGCGAGGACCTGGCCGGCTCGTGCGACGCCCTGGCCACCCAGCTGGCCCGGCTGGCCCCCGAACACGACGAAATCCGGGTGGAGCGGGTCCCGGGAGGGCCCACCTTCCGCGCGGGCAGCATCCCCTTCCTGCGGGTCCGGGAGTTGGCCTACCACCTCGTCGATCTCGACCTGGGCCACCATTTCCGCGACCTGGACCCCGAACTCGTCCGGGCCTTCCTGGCCGACGAGGTGGCCCGCCTGGCCGACGGCCGGGAGCCACCCGCCATGACGCTGGTGGCCGACGACGGCCAGAGCTTCGAACTCGGCGAGGGCGGCGGGGTCGTCTCCGGGCCCGCCGCGGGTCTGCTGGCCTGGTTGGCCCGGGGCCTGACCAGCGATGTCCGCGGCGACCTGCCGACCCTGCCGCACGGAGGCTGACGATGACCGACTCCAGCGCGGCGGCCGGGTCCGGCGCCGCTTACACCGGTCACGTCGAGCCCGGCGGCGCGACGGCGGTGCGTGAGTTGGCCCTGCTGACCATCCGCAAGGCCAGCGTCAGCGAGCAGGACAACAACGCCTATCTGCTGACCTGTCGCCGCACCGGCGAGCAGGTGCTCGTCGACGCGGCCGACCGACCCGACCGGCTCGAGGCGCTGGTGCGCGAGGGCACCGGCCGGCTGGCCGCGATCGTCACCACCCACCGCCACTGGGACCACACCCGGGCGCTGCAGCAGTTGGCCGCCCGGTCGGGGGCGCCGACGATGGCCGGGGCCGACGACTCGGACGACCTGCCGGTGACGCCGGACCGCCGGCTGCGCCACGGCGACCAGGTCCGGTTCGGCGAGATCACCATGCACGTCGTGCACCTGCGCGGCCACACCCCCGGCTCGATCGCCCTGGCCTACGACGACCCCGCCGGGCACACCCACCTGCTCACCGGGGACTCGCTGTTCCCGGGTGGGGTGGGCAACACCAAGCAGCCCGGGCAGTCGTTCGAGTCCCTGTATGCCGACGTCGTCGCCCGGGTCTTCGACGTCTACGCCGACGACACCTGGGTCTACCCCGGCCACGGTGACGACACGACGCTCGGCGCCGAACGACCGCACCTGGCCGAGTGGCGCGACCGCGGCTGGTGAGCGGCGTTCGAGCCAGGCGGTCGGTCAGGTGGCGATGCCATCGAGCAGGATGTCGGCCACGACCGCGGCATACCGCTCGGCGTCGGTGTCCGGGTGGGCATCGAGGTAGCTGAGCATGGCGTCGACCGCGCCCTGGTAGGTGACGGCCAGCAGGAGGGGGTCCACGGGGCGCAGGCTGCCCTCGGCCTGGCCGCGCTGGAACAGGGCGGCCTGCTGGCGATAGGTCTCGTCGTACTCGTCCAGTCCGAGCCGTCGAGTCCCGTCCGGGTGCCGGAGGTTGTCCACGATCTCGCGGATGGCGCGTAGCTCGGCACGGTGTGTCCGGTGCAGGCCGGCCGCGAGCCGGATGGCTGCCCGGACCACCTGGGGGACCGGGGCGGACCAGTCCAGGTCGGCCGCCACCGCGTCGCGCAGGCTGACCAGCGTGGCCCGGGCGGTGGCCTCCAGCAGTTCGTCACCATCGGTGTAGTAGTGCCACAACAGGCCCTTCGACAGGCCGGCCTCAGCGGCGATCGCGGACAGCGACGCGTTGCGGTAGCCCAGCCGGGCCACGACGGAGACGGTCGCCCGGATGAGTTGCTCACGTCGTTGCTCGGGGCTGAGCCGTTGCCGGCGCGCCGGGGGGGTCACGATCGGCTCCTGGCTGAAGTCATGCTGCGAGGATCTCAGTCGCGCCGGGCGTCCAGCGCCACGCGGATCACCAGAGCCACCACCGCGGCCATCAGCCCGGCGATGCCGACCATGACCACACGGAGCCAGAGCGGGAACAGTCCCGGGATCGCGGCCTCGATGACGTTGACCAGGAAGAGCACCGCGCCGATCATCCCGACCGCGCGCAGTCCGCGTCGGCTGCCGGCCCGGGCCGAACGCAGGCGCAGCGGCAGCAGCACGGCGAACCCCGCGACGATCAGCGCATGGATCCACGCGTCCGGCGTGGCCTGGGCGGGCGCCGCGTTGAGGATGACGAGTGCCGCGACCGTCCCGACCGCGACCGCCAGATAGCCGTACACCAAGGCGCTCAGCGCCGGTCCGCTCCCCCGTGGGGAGATCATCATGTCATTGACCATGCGGTCAATACTACTGACCAGTGGGTCAATAACCAAATGGCGGGCCGAGCCGGCCCGCGGCGCCTAGTCGGCGAAGCGGCTCGGGTCCCCGGCGCCGACCCGCACGACGACCGGGCCCTCGGCACCGGTGAAGTCGACCACGGTGGTCGGTTCGGAGCCGCACTCGCCGCAGTCGATGACGGCGTCCACCTCGTGTTCCAGCGCCTCCTTGACCGCCCACCCGTCGGTCATCGGCTCGGTCTGCCCGGGCAGGATCAACGTCGAGGACAGCATCGGCTCGCCGAGCGCCGCCACCAGCGCTCGCGCGACCGGGTGCTCGCTGATCCGGGCGCCGACGGTGCGCTTGCGCGGGTCGAGGAAGATCCCCCGCACGTCGGGATCAGCCGGCAGGATGAAGGTGTACGGGCCAGGAGTCGCGGCCTTGACGGCCCGGAAGACCGAGTTGGTCAGCAGCACACGCCGACCCAACTGGGCGAAGCTCTCGCACACCAGGGTGAAGTGGTGCTTGGCGTCCAACTGCCGGATCCGGGCGATCCGGTCGACCGCGCGCGGGCTGCCGAGGCGGGCGCCCAAGGCGTAGCCGGAGTCGGTCGGATAGGCGAGGAGGCCACCGTCCTGCAGGATCGCCACCGCCTGGGCGATGCTGCGTGGCTGCGGGTCGACCGGGTGGACGTCGAAATAGCGCGCCATCCGGCGAGCCTACGCCGTCCGGGCGCGGATCACCCGTCGGCGACCGGCCCCCGGGTCGGCCCCGGACCGGCGCCGGCCGTCACCCGCGATCGGCCGCGCAGTGCCGCACCACGACCGACCACACGGCATCGGCCTCCTCGCGGCTCGCGACGGTGAGCAGCCGCTGGACCCGGCCGGCCCGCTCGACCAGCACCGACCACCGCCCATCGTGGTCGTAGAGGCCGAACCACACCCCGAGGCCCGGCTGCACCGCGGCACGGGCCGGCGCGGCCGCGGCATACCGGCCCTGGTCCTGCGCCGAGCCGAGGACCCGCGCGCCCGGCCGCGGCGCGAGGTCGCCGGCCGGCCGCGGCGCGAAGCCGACCTGCTCGACCTCGTGGAAGTAGTCCTCTAGCTCCTGCTCGACCCGCAGCTGCAGCCGCTGCAGGTGATAGCTCCGGGCGGCAGCAGCCGCCATCCGGTCGTGCTCGGCCCAGACCCGGTCGCGCTCGGCACGCCACCACTGACCGAGGGTGGGCCGGGGGGCGCCGGCCCGGCCGGCGGAGGTGAGGGTGAGGCTCGTCATCGGGGTCCTTCGTCAGGTCACTCCCCCGAGCCCCTTCAGTGTGTCAGTGACCGCGGGTCGATCGCGTGGGCCGATCGGACGATCGCGGGTCGGGCCAGGTCACAGCAGGCGGGCGGCCTCGGCGCCGATCCGCGCGAAGGTCGCGAGCACGTCCGTCCCCCGGTCGACCGGCCCGTCGGCCAGGTCGGTCGCGGTCACCGCCACCGCGACCCATCGGTCGGCGCGCTCGAGCAGCGCCAGGTCGTGTCGCAGGCCGGGCAGCATGCCGGACTTCGCGCCGACCAGCACCTGTGGCGGCAGGAAGGCCGGCAGCCCGTCCCGCGACTGCTGGCCGCGCAGCACCTCGACGGCCGCCGCGGTCCCGGCCGGGTCGAGCAGCCGACCCGCGCGCAGCGCGACGAGCAGCGCCACGAGGTCCGCGGCGGTGGTCCGGTTGTCCCGGCCCTGGGCGACGGCGGCGCAGTCCAGCATCGCCCGCTCCAGCACGGTATGCCGCGTGCCCGCCTCGGCGAGCACCCTCGCCAGCGCGTCGCGACCGGTCCCCAGCAGGTCGAGGGCCGCGATGAGCGCGTTGGTCGCGTCGTTGTCCGACAGGACGATCATCAGCCGCGCCAGCTCGCGGGCCGGCAACTCGCGCACCGACGGCATCGACGCCAACGCGCCGGCCCCGCCGACCCGGGTCGTGGGCAGCGGCAGCGGCCGGTCCGGCGGCAGGCCCGAGCGCAGCAGCGCGACGAGGACGGCGACCTTGACGGTGCTGGCCGCCGGGACGACCCGCTCCTGGTCGTGTCCCCACCGGAAGCCCCGGTCGGAGCGCACGCACACCGACAGCCGACCGGGGGCCGCCGCGGTCAGCCGGGCCAGCCGGCCGGCCACCGAGTCGCCGATCCCGGACATGGCGCCCAGTATCCAGCAGGCCGCCGGCGTGCTTGGATGCTGCGGTGACCCTCATGCGGGTGAGCGTCGAGGTGACGACGCTGTGGATCACCCCCGACTCCCCCCGACCGGTCGACGCGCTCGCGGTCGCGGACCGGCCCGACCCGCCGGGCTGGCTGGCCGCGCTGGACGCCTGCGTGGCCGACGACGAGGCCGGCGACGGACGGCTCGGCCTGCACGGACGGGTGCACAGCCAGGCGGTCGCCGGCGAGCCGGCCGTCGTCGTCTCCGGCGACCCGGACGCCGACTGGGTCGAGGTCGTGCTGCCCTGGCAACCGGCCACCGACCCGCGCGGCTACCCCGGTTGGGTGCGGCGCGCCCACCTGGTGCGCGACGACTTCTCCCGCCCCGGCCGCGCTCCGGAGCCGCTCGACCCCCCGCTGCCGTCGGTGCTCGACCTGGCCCGGGAGCACCTGGGGCTGCGCTATCTGTGGGGCGGCACCAGCCACCTGGGTTTCGACTGCTCGGGCCTGGTGCACCAGGTCTGGCGCGCCCTCGGGGTCGTCGTGCCGCGCGACGCCGACGCCCAGTGCGAGGCGGCCGAGCCGGTCGCGCCCGGCGCGGAGCGCGCCGGCGACCTCTACTTCTTCGCCCGTCCCGGCCGCGCCATCCACCATGTCGGCATCGTCACCGAGCCGGGGGCGATGGTGCACGCCGCCGAGCGGGGTGGCCGGCTGGTCGAGGAGCCGCTCGACCGGGACCGCCGCCACACCCTGTATGCCGCCGGGCGGCTCCCGCAGCCCGGCGCCGGCCCGGCCGGCCCGGGCCCGACCGAGGAGGGCTGAGATGACCCGTGACGAGGTGCTCGAGCACTGCCTGGCCAAGCCGGGAGCCTGGCGGGACGAGCCCTGGGAGGGCGACGTCGTCGCCAAGGTCGGCTCGAAGATCTTCTGCTTCACCGGCGACGGCACGGTCGGCGTCAAGGCCGGCCGCACCCGGGACGAGGCCGACGAGTGGCTGGCCCGCTTCCCCGACGACGCGTCGGTCATGGCCTACATCGGCCGCTACGGGTGGAACACCCTGCGCTCCGACGGCGCCATCCCGGCCGAGGAGATCCTCGAGGCCATCGACGCGTCCTACGACGCCGTGGTCGCCGCGCTGCCCCGCCGGGAGCGACCGACGGCGTAGTCTCCTTGCTGCACCCATGTCCGGAAGGCGCTCTCCTTGGAACTCAGCCCCCTCATCTGGTACGTGACCATCGGCACCATGAGCCTCGCCCTGCTGGTCGATGTGCTGGTCGTGGCGCGCAAGCCGCACGTGCCCTCGATGCGTGAGTGCGCGGCATACCTCGCCTTCTACGTCTCCGCGGCGGTGCTGTTCGGACTGTGGATCTGGCGGGCCTGGGGCGGGCAGTACGCCGGGGAGTTCTATGCCGGCTGGCTGACCGAATACTCGCTGTCGGTCGACAACCTCTTCGTCTTCCTGCTCATCATGAGCAACTTCCGGGTGCCGGTGAAGCTGCAGCAGTCGGCGCTGCTCATTGGCATCATCATCGCCATCGTCCTGCGCGCGATCTTCATCGCCCTGGGCGCGGCGGCGATCAACGCCTTCTCCTGGGTGTTCTACATCTTCGGCGCGTTCCTCATCTACACGGCGTGGAAGCTGGCCCGCAGTGGCGAGGGCGACGACGACGAGTACGAGGAGAACGCCTTCCTGCGGTTCGTCGAGCGGCGCTTCCACGCCACCTCGGAGTTCCACGACACCAAGTGGTTCGTCCACATCGACGGCCGTCGGTTCATCACCCCGATGTTCATCGTCATCCTCGCGCTGGGCACCACGGACCTGCTCTTCGCGCTGGACTCGATCCCGGCGATCTACGGGCTGACCAAGGAGCCCTACTTGGTGCTCACCGCCAACATGTTCGCGTTGATGGGCCTGCGGCAGCTCTACTTCCTCATTGGCGGCCTGCTCAAGCGGCTGGTCTATCTCTCGCTCGGCCTGGCCGTCCTGCTGGCCTTCATCGGGGTCAAGCTCATCCTGCACGCCATGCACGAGAACACCCTGTCGTTCATCAACGGTGGCCAGCCCTTCCACGTGCCGGACATCCCGATCACGGTGTCCCTCGGCGCGATCGTGCTCATCCTCGGCGTCACCACGATGGCCAGCCTGATGAAGTCCGCCCGCGACCGCCGGCTGGAGGTCGCCCAGGCGGCGGCCGAGGCCGCCGAGGCGGCCGCGCTGCCGCAGGACGGCCGCGGCGACGACCGGCCGCGCTGAGCCGGTCACCGGGCGGACCGGTCACCCCGGCAGGGGTATGCCGCCCCGGACCACCACCGGACGCTGCCGGCGCCACAGCAGGTCCGGGCGTTCGAGCGGGTTGCCGTCGAAGACCAGCAGGTCGGCCACGGCGCCCTCGACGACTCGGCCGAGGTCCGGGCGGTGCAGCAGGTCGGCGTTCACCGAGGTGGCGGACCGCAGGGTGGGCAGCACCCCGAGCACCTCGCTCTGCAGGCGCAGCCCCTCGAGTTGCTCGTCCTCGAGGACACCCATGAGGTCGCTGCCGAAGCCGATCCGCACGGCGGCCGCCGTGGCGACCTCGAGGGAGCGGGCACCGGCGGCGAGGACCTCGCGGTTCTTGGCCAGCCCGACCTGCGCCAGGCCGAGGCCGGGGCCGCGCCGGGCCAGCGCGTCGTAGGCGATCAGGGTCGGCACGAGGAACGCCACGTGCTGAGCCATGAGCCGGGCGGTCGGCGGATCGAGCAGGTTGCCGTGCTCGATCGAGCGCACCCCGTTGACGATCGAGTGCTCGATCGCCTCGGGTGAATAGGCGTGCGCCGCAACGTAGCTGCCCCGCCGGGTTGCCTCCTCGACGACCACCCTCACCTCCTCGGCGCTGTACTGCGGGACGCGCAGCGGGTCGGCCGGCGAGACGACGCCCCCCGAGGTCATGATCTTGATGGCGTGGGCGCCGGTGCGCAGCCGCTCCCGGGTGACCCGGCGCAGCGCGTCGACGCCGTCGACGATCTCGTTGAGGTGCCGGCCCGGCGGGCAGTGGCCGATCTCCGGGGCCCGCGGGTCACCATGACCTCCGGTCTGGGACAGCGCGGCCCCGGTGTAGAGGTAGCGCGGCCCCTCGAGCAGCCCCTCGGCCAGCGCTGCCGCGAGACCGGGGTCGCCGCCGGCCACGTCGCGCACGGTGGTGAATCCACGGCGCAGGGCTCGGCGCAGCCGGACCGCGCCGGCCAGGGCGACGTAGCTGGTCGGCAGCGACTCGATCCGGTAGTCGTCCAGGTCCACGGCGTAGGCGTGGAAGTGCGCGTCGATGAGCCCCGGGGTGACGACCCCGCCCCGGGCGTCGACGGTGATCCCGCCGGCCGGCGGGCGGCCGCCGACTCGCTCGACCCGGCCGTCGACGACGAGCACCGGGCCGTCCCGCAGGTCGCCGGACTCGCCGTCGAAGATGGCGCAGTTGACCACGGCGAGTCGGGCGCCTCCGGTCCCGGCGCCGGCGCCGATGGCGGCGCGGCCCGGGGCGTCGGCATCGCCGGCCACGGCGGGCGGTAGGGCGGGGACCTCGGGTGGCATGGGGCGGGTCAGCGCCTCACCGGCGGCGCGGGGCGAGGGTCAGCGCGACCGGGCCCTGGGACCGGCTGGGTGCTGGGGCGCCGCACCCGGGGGCGCCATCGGCCCGGCCGCTCGGGCAGCCGCCACAGCCGGAGTCGGGGCAGCCGGACCCGATCGGCTCGGCCTGCACGTGCCCGGTGCGGACCAGGTGCTCGAGACAGGTGTCGACGACGTCGCGGCTCAGCCCGGTCCGGCGGGCCAGTTCGGCGCGGCTGGCGGCGCCGCCGGTCAGCGCGGTGAGCACCTGGCGCAGCGGTCCGCCGCTCACGTGACCAGCCGGCCGATCTGGAAGACGAGGACGGCGAGCAGCCAGCCGGTGAGCAGTTGCATGCCGACCCCGAAGGCGGTCCACCGCCAGCCGATCTCCCGGGCCTGGGCCGCGAGGGTCGCGACGCACGGGGTGTAGGCGAGCAGGAACACCATGAAGGCGAGCACGGCGGCGTTCTCATGGCCCTGGGAGGAGATCGCGAAATCGGCGCGGATGGCGTCGCCCAGCCGCGCCTCGTCGGCCTGGCCGGTGTCGTCGGCCAGCGCGTAGGTCTGGGCCCACGACGAGATGACGGCCTCCTTGGCGATGAACCCGGTGACCAGCGCCCCGGAGGCCTGCCACTGACCGAAGCCCGCCGGCTCGAAGACCGGCGACACCGCGGTGGCGACCGCGGCATACGCGCTGTCCTGGACCGGAGCGGAGCCGAAGCCCGCGTCGCCGCGCACCGGCACCGACTGCAGCAGCCACACGACGCACACGGTGGCGACGATGATGCCGCCGGCGGTGCGCAGGAAACCCTGCAGCCGCATCCAGGTGACCGCGGTCATGACCCGCAGGGTCGGCCGTTGGTAGGGCGGCAGGTCGAGCAGCAGCGGCTCCTGCCCCATGGTCCGCCACAGGGTGGAGCGCAGCAGCCGGCCGAGGCCGACGACGAGCAGGATCGACGTGACGTACATCGCGAAGACCACCGTGCCGGCCCAGTCCCGGAAGAACGTCGCGGCGAGCAGCACGAAGACGGTGAGCCGCGCGGAGCAGGAGGTCAGCGGGACCAGCAGCGCGGTGAGCAGTCGCTGTCGCGCCCCGCCCAGCACCCGGGTGGCGGCGATCGCCGGGACGTTGCAGCCGAAGCCGACGATGAGCGGCAGGAAGGCCCGGCCCGGCAACCCGATGGCCCGCATGGTGCGGTCGGCGACGACCGCCGCCCGGGCCAGGTAGCCGGAGTCCTCGAGCAGGGCCAGCAGCAGGAACATGATGGTCATCAGCGGGGCGAAGGTCAGCAGCATGCCGACCCCGGCGATCAGCCCGTCGACCAGCAGGCCGGTGACGATCGGATGATCCCAGCCGAGGCCGGCCAGCAGGGTCCGGGTCCCGTCGCTCAACGGCCCGCTGAAGAATCCGTCGAGGCCGTCCTGCAGCGGGGCGGCGACCGTCGTGGTCACCTGGAAGACCAGCCACATGACGGCGGCGAAGATCATCGGTCCGCCGACCCGGGACAGCACGACCCGGTCGATGCGGTCGGTCCAGCTCTGCCGGGTCTGGACCGCCCGGTCGATCGCGGTCTGCACGGCGCCGTCCACCCAGGCGAAGCGCTCGTCGGCCAGGTCGAGGTCGTCGCCCTCGCTGGGGTGCGGCCGGGCCGCTGGGGCGGGCGCGGCCAGGGCCGTGCGCACAGCGGCTGCGAGAGCGGTCATCCCGGTGCGGCGGCGCGGATCGACGGCGACGACCGGCACGCCGATCGTCGCGGACAGCGCGTCGGTGTCCACCCGCACCCCACGTCGGGCGGCGATGTCGACCATGGTCAGTGCGATGACGACGCGCAGGGCGCGTTCGCGCAGCTGGGCGACGAGATAGAGGCTGCGGGCCAGATGGGAGGCGTCCGCGGCCACGACGACCAGGTCGGGCCGCTCCGGCTCGGGCCCGCCGACGAGCAGGGTCCGGGTCAGCTCCTCGTCCGGCGACGCCGGGTCGAGCGAATAGGCGCCGGGTAGGTCGACCAGATCGTAGGCGACCCCCGTGGCCCCCGTGGCTCCCGCGGTCTCCGGGGGTCGCCAGGTGCCGCGACCGACCTCGACGGTCGTGCCCGGCCAGTTGCCCATCGTGCGGCGGGCCCCCGTCAGGGCGTTGAAGAGGGTCGACTTGCCGACGTTGGGCGCTCCGGCCAGCGCGACGACGGCCGAGCCGGGCGGCGCGGCCGGGCCGCTGGACCGGGCGTGACAGGACGGGGTCGTCGCGCGGCTCGACGTGCTGCGGTCCGGGGCCGGCTCCACCCCGGGGATCACGGTCGGGCCGGGTGTCGTCGTCACCACCGGCTCCTCAGGTCGTCGCCGTCGACGGCGCACACCTCGATCTGGGCGGCGGACTGACGGTCGAGCGCGACCCGCAGGTCGCCGCAGGCCAGCACGACCCCCCGGCCGGGGGTGCGCAGCAGCGCGGTCACCTGTGCCCCCGGCCGCAGCCCGAGCTGGGCCAGCCGGGTGCGGGTGGCCGTCGAACTGCCCGTGGCGACGAGCACCGCCGGAAGTCCGATCGGCCAGCCGGCCAGGGAGGTGGGTCCGGTCTGGGTGCGGGTCACGGCGCCATCGTAGGACCACAGGTTAGGTTCACCTAACCTTTGTTTTCCGGAGTGTTGCAGATCACCCACCGCGCAGCGGTGCGCCGGCGCGCTCCGGCCCCGGCACGGGCCGGGTGGTCAGGCGCTCGGCGCCGTCCAGGTCAGCGGGTCGCCTCGCTCATCTGACGCAACTCGCGCTTGAGCTCGGCGACCTCGTCGCGCAGGCGTGCGGCGAGCTCGAAGTGCAACTCCTCGGCGGCGGTGTGCATCTGGGTCGTCAACTGCTGGATGAGCCCGGCCAGGTCCGCTGCGGGCAGCCCCTCGGCGAGCTGGCCCGCGGCCACCCCGGCGTCGGCGATGACCGCGCCCCGACCCGAGCGCTCCCGGCCGCCGGTGCCGCCCCCGCTCTTGCCGCGGGACCGGGACCGGCCGGAGCCGAGCAGTTGCTCGGTATCGGCCACCTCGCGGCCGAGCAGGTCGGTGATGTCGGCGATCCGCTTGCGCAGCGGCTGGGGGTCGATGCCCCGCTCGGTGTTGTAGGACACCTGCTTGGCCCGCCGCCGGTTGGTCTCGTCGATCGCCTCCTGCATCGAGGCGGTGACGTTGTCGGCATACATGTGCACCTGGCCGCTGACGTGCCGGGCGGCGCGACCGATGGTCTGGATCAGCGAGCGGGTGGAGCGCAGGAAGCCCTCCTTGTCGGCGTCCAGGATGCTCACCAGGGAGACCTCGGGCAGGTCGAGGCCCTCGCGCAGCAGGTTGATGCCGACGAGCACGTCGTATTCGCCGAGGCGCAGCTCGCGCAGCAACTCGACCCGGCGCAGCGTGTCGACCTCGGAGTGCAGGTAGCGCACCCGGATGCCCTTGTCGAGCAGGTAGTCGGTGAGGTCCTCGGCCATCTTCTTGGTCAGCGTGGTGACCAGGACCCGCTCGTCGCGGGCGGTGCGGACCCCGATCTCGTGGATGAGGTCGTCGATCTGCCCCTTGGTCGGCTTGAGGACGATCTCGGGGTCGACCAGTCCGGTGGGCCGGATGATCTGCTCGACCGGCGGCCCGAACGGCCTGGCCTTGGCCAGTTCGTAGTCGCCCGGCGTCGCCGACAGGTAGACGGTCTGGCCGATGCGCTCGAGGAACTCCTCCCACTTGAGCGGACGGTTGTCCATGGCGCTGGGCAGCCGGAAGCCGTGGTCGACGAGCATCCGCTTGCGGGACATGTCGCCCTCGTACATCGCCCCGATCTGCGGCACCGTCTGATGGCTCTCGTCGATGACCAGCAGGAAGTCCTCGGGGAAGTAGTCGAGCAGGCAGTTGGGGGCCGAGCCGGCCGACCGCGCGTCGATGTGTCGGGAGTAGTTCTC
>CAZYHR010000089.1:0-12890 GCA_964647395.1 uncultured Intrasporangiaceae bacterium
AAGATTCGCCCCCACCGTCGGGCACCAGTTCGACGGCGTCCTCGGCGAGCGCCCGCAGCGTCTCGGCGGTGTCGTCGATGTGGGGGTCGGTCATGGTGTCAGGCCTTCGGTTTGACGGTGACGGAGTTGATGCCGATCGGTGCCAGGGGGGTCATGCCGTCGCTGGGGTCGATGCCGGCGGCCGCGATCTTGTCGATGAGGTCCATGCCGCCGGTCACCTTGCCGAAGATCGTGTAGCCGCCCCCCTCGGTGGGCAGCGTGGTCTCCCGGTACACGATGAAGAACTGGTCGCCGTTGCTGTTGGGGTCGCTGGTGCGGGCCATCGCCAGCGTGCCGGCCGGGTACTTGCCGTCGGGTGGGGCGTTCTCGATGCCGAAGTGATAGCCGGGTCCCGGGCCGGAGCCGGTGCCGGTCGGGTCGCCGCACTGCAGCACCCACAGCCCCTCTGCGTCACCGGTGAGCCGGTGGCAGGGCGAGCCGGCCCAGTAGTTCTCCTTGGCCAGCAGGATGAACGACGACACGGTGGCCGGTGCCTTGGCCCCGTCGAGTTCGACCGTCACCGGACCGCAGTTGGTCGTGATCGTTGCGACGAAGGTGCGGCCACGGGCGCCCTCGATGTCGGGGGCGGAGGTCATCCGCTGCGTGGTCGTCGCCGGCGGCGGCAACGGGGTGCAGCCGGCCAACAGGGACGGGGTGACGGTCGGTGTCGGTGTCGGGGTCGCCGTGCTGGACGCGGTGTCCGTCGGCTCGGTCACGGCGGCAGTCGTCGTGGGGTCGCTCTGCACCGGTTTCGGCGCGGTGACGATGTTGGCACCCCAGATGAAGATGACGACCACCGCCAGCACCCCGAGCACCGCCAGCACCGGCTGCTTGTCCCGCACCCCACGACCTCCTCGCACCTGCTCTCGGCCTGCAGTCTAGAGAAGCGGCCCGAGCCGCGTGCGGGCCCCTGGTCACGAGTCCGTGACGCTTGCCCGCCCGAGCGGCCCCCGACGCGGGGCCCCCGACCCTGCCCCACCTCGGCCCCGCGGGGCCGGACGGTAGGCTCACCACGTGCTCGTCGTCGGGTTCCCAGCCGCCGCCTTCGCGACCAACTGCTTCGTCCTGGCCACCGAGCCGGGGCAGGAGTGCCTGGTCGTGGATCCCGGCATCGGCGTCGAGGAGCCGCTGCGCGAGGTGCTGCGGCAGCACCGGCTGCGCCCGGCCGCGGTGCTGCTCACCCACGGCCACCTGGACCACGTCTACTCGGTGACCCCGGTCTGCGCAGGCGCGACCGCGGCCTACATCCACCACGACGACCGCTATCGCCTGCGCGACCCGCTGGCCCAGATCGACCCGGGCATGCTGGCCATGATGGAGGCCGAGTTCGGTCGCCGGGCCAGTTGGCGCGAGCCCGATCAGGTCGTCGAGATCGGCGACCGGCAGCGGTTGACCCTGGCCGGGCTGGACCTCACCGCGCTGCACGCACCCGGGCACACCGAGGGCTCGGTGATGTTCACCCTCGCCGACATCCCCGACGGTCTCAACGTCGAGGTGAGCTCGACGGTCGTGTCGGGCGACGTGCTGTTCGCCGGGTCGATCGGGCGTTGCGACCTGCCCGGCGGCGACGAGGCGGCGATGACCCGCTCGCTGCGCGAGGTGGTGCTGCCGATGCCCGACGACCGGCTGGTGCTGCCGGGTCACGGCCCGCTGACCACCATCGGCCGCGAGCGGGCGCGCAACCCCTACCTCGTCGGGCTCTGAGCGTCGGCTCTGACAGGATGCCGGGGTGAGCAAGGTGACCCCGATCAGCGGCTTCCTCGAGTTCCTGCCCGCCGAGCGCATCGTCGAGCAGCACTTCCTCGACGTCATCCGGGAGACCTTCGAGTTGCACGGCTTCGCGGCGATCGAGACGCGGGCGGTCGAGCCGGTCGACCGGCTGGCCGGCCAGGGCGGCGACGTCGACAAGGAGATCTACGGCATCACCCGGTTGGGCCGGCACGCCGACCCGGAGGCCGTTGAGCCCGACCTCGGGCTGCACTTCGACCTCACCGTCCCGTTCGCCCGCTACGTCCTCGAGCACGCCGGCCGGCTCGCCTTCCCGTTCAAGCGCTACCAGATCCAGAAGGTGTGGCGCGGCGAGCGCCCCCAGGAGGGGCGCTACCGGGAGTTCACCCAGTGCGACATCGACGTCGTCGACGTCGGTGAGCTGGCCGGCCACTTCGAGGCCGAGATGCCGCTCGTCGTGGCGGACGCGTTCCGGCGGCTGCCGGTCGGCGACTTCGTCATCCAGGTCAACAACCGCAAGATCCCCGAGGGCTTCTACCGAGGCATCGGCCTGACCGACGTCGCCGGCACGCTACGCATCGTCGACAAGCTCGACAAGGTGGGCCCCGACGCGGTGGCGACACTGCTCGTCGAGGCCGGTGCCACGCCCGAGCAGGCCGCCCAGTGTCTGGCGCTGGCCCAGATCCGCAGCGCCGACACCTCCTTCGTCCAGCGGGTGCGCGACCTCGGGGTCGTCGACCAGACCCTCGAGCAGGGGCTGGCCGCGCTCGCGGCCGTCATCGAAGCCGGCGCGGCCCACGCCCCCGGCACCCTGGTCGCCGACCTGCGCATCGCTCGCGGCCTGGACTACTACACCGGCACCGTCTACGAGACCCAACTGGTCGGCTACGAGTCCTGGGGGTCCTTCTGCAGCGGCGGCCGCTACGACGCGCTGGCCTCCGACGGCCGCACCACCTATCCGGGGGTGGGCATCTCCATCGGGCTGTCCCGGCTGCTCGGCCTGCTCGTCGGCAAAGGCCTGGTCACGGCCAGCCGCGCCACCCCCGCCGCGGTCCTGGTCGCGGTGACCACCGACGCGGAGCGGCCGCGCTCGGTGGCGGTGGCCACCGGGTTGCGGGCCCGCGGCATACCGTGCGACGTCGCGCCGTCGGCGGCGCGGTTCGGCAAACAGATCCGGTATGCCGACCGGCGCGGCATACCGTTCGTCTGGTTCCCCGGTGCCGGCCAGGACGGCGGCGACGAGGTCAAGGACATCCGCTCCGGCGAGCAGCAGCCGGCCGACCCGGGGACCTGGCGCCCGCCCGAGCCGGACCTGCGACCGCGTGTCGTGCGAGCCGGCTGAGCCGCGCCGCGGGCCGCTCCGGCCGCGTGTTGGCGAATCCCTCGTCCGTTCGGCGGGCAGCGCCGGAACGTAACGTCCAGCCCCGGCCGTCGTTAGTCCCGAAGCCGCCGGCGGTGCGTGACTGCGCCCCGGGGGCGACCCACACTGGACGGGTGATGACCCGTCGCACGCGCCCCGTCCAGCAGCCCCTGACCGACGAGTACCTGCTCGTCCACGACGGCCGGGTCAGCGGTGAACTGGTCTACGCGATGGCGCGCAGCACGACGTCGCTGCGGGTCGTCACCGCCGAGCAGGCCGGCCCCGACGAGGCCGTGGCACTGGCCGGGCAGGCCCTGCCGGTGGTGCTGCGACGCACCGGCGCCGAGGCGCCCCAGGTCGTCCTGGACGCCGCCCGGATCGACTCGCTGCCCACCCGGCTGGCCGATCTGCTCGGCACGATGGCCGAGGTTCTTCGGCGGCCGGCGCTGCCCCGCCGGCACCTGCGGGTCGCCTGAGCCGGCCGGGCCCGGGGCGGGCGGCGCCCCTGGGACGACCTGCGCCGCGGGCTGATCCCGCTCGGGCCGGTTTGGTCGGCCGCCGGGTGGGCCGGCGGACCGCCCACTAGGCTTTCGGGCAACGGCCGCACCCGCAGCGGTCGTACACCATCCCGGAGAGGACTCCCCACCGTGAAGGTCGGCATCCCCAGTGAGGTCAAGAACAACGAATTCAGAGTCGCGATCACCCCGGTCGGGGTGCGCGAACTGGTCCGCCAGGGCCACGACGTATTCATCCAACGAGGGGCCGGGGTAGGGTCCTCGATCTCGGATCAGGACTTCGTCGCGCAGGGCGCTCGCATCCTCGACGACGCCGACGAGGTCTGGGGCGCCGCCGACATGGTGCTCAAGGTCAAGGAACCGATCGAGTCCGAATACCACCGGATGCGTGAAGGGCTGCTGCTGTTCACCTATCTACACCTGGCTGCTGACCGGCCGTTGACCCATGAGCTCATCGCCCGCCGGGTCACCGCGGTCGCCTACGAGACCGTGCAACTGCCCTCCGGCGTGCTGCCGCTGCTCTATCCGATGTCCGAGGTGGCCGGCTGCCTGGCCCCGCAGGTCGGGGCGCACGCCATGATGCGGTCCAACGGCGGGCGCGGCGTGCTCATGGGCGGGGTCGGCGGCGTCGTCAGCGCCAAGGTCGTCGTGCTCGGGGCCGGCGTGGCCGGCCAGAACGCCGCCAACATCGCGCTGGGCATGGGAGCCGACGTCACGCTGCTGGACACCGACCTGGACAAGCTGCGGATGAGCTTCTGGCGCTACGACAACCGGGTGCGCCAGATCGCCTCGGCCGAGCTCGCCATCTACGAGAACGTCATGGCCGCCGACATGGTCATCGGCACCGTGCTGGTGCCCGGGGCCCGGGCCCCCAAGCTGGTCACGGACGAGATGGTCGCCCAGATGAAGCCTGGGTCGGTGCTCGTCGACGTGGCCATCGACCAGGGCGGCTGCTTCGAGGGCAGCCGGCCGACGACGCACGCGGACCCGACCTTCGAGGTGCACAACTCGATCTACTACTGCGTGGCCAACATGCCCGGAGCGGTCCCGACCACCTCCACCTGGGCGCTGACCAACGCCACCCTGCCGTATGTCGTCAAGCTCGCCAACCAGGGCTGGCGCGACGCCCTGCGCGCGGACGACGCGCTGGCCGAGGGCCTCAACTCCCACGACGGGATGGTGACCTATCGGGCGGTCGCCGACGACCTCGGTTTCGCCTATCGCTCGGTCACCGAGTCCCTGGCCTGATGGTCCGGCCGCTGCGCACCTGGCCGGAGGGCGGTGGCTGAGGCCCCCGAGCCGTCGCCCGTGCTGATCCAGCAGGTGCGCGGCTGGCTGGACCACCTCGAGGTCGAACGTGGGGCCTCGCGGAACACGCTGGTGTCCTATCGGCGCGACCTGGACCGTTATCTGGGCTACCTGGCCCGGGTCGGCGTCGAGCGGCCGGAAGACGTGCACGCCCAGCAGGTGCGCGACTTCTTGGCCGACCTGCGCTCCGGTGGGCCCGGCCGGCTGCCGCTCGCGGCCTCCTCGGCCGCCCGCACCCTGGTCGCGGTGCGCGGTTTCCACCGCTTCCTGGCGGTCGAGGGCCGCACCCCCACCGACCCGGCCCAGGCGGTGGCGCCCCCCAAGACGCCGCTGCGGCTGCCCAAGGCGATCAGCGTCGAGGACGTCGAGCGGCTGCTGGCCGCCGCGTCGCTGGGCGACACCCCGGTGTCGCTGCGCGACCGGGCGCTGGTCGAAGTGCTCTACGGCGCCGGCGCGCGGATCTCCGAGGCGGTCGGCCTGGACGTCGACGACCTCGACCTCGATGCCGGGCTGGTGCGGCTGTTCGGCAAGGGCGCCAAGGAGCGCCTGGTGCCGGTGGGGCGCTACGCGCGCGAGGCCGTGGCGGCATACCTGGTCCGCGGGCGGCCCACCCTCGCGGCGCGCGGCCGGGGGACCCCGGCGCTGTTCCTCGGCGCCCGCGGGGCCCGGTTGGGCCGGCAGGGCGCCTGGGACGCGCTGCGGGCCGCCGCCGACCGGGCCGGGCTCACCGCGCACGTCTCCCCGCACACCCTGCGGCACTCGTTCGCCACCCACCTGCTCGACGGCGGAGCCGACGTGCGGGTCGTCCAGGAGCTGCTCGGGCACGCCTCGGTGACGACCACCCAGATCTACACGATGGTCACCGCCCAGCGGCTGCGCGAGGTGTATGCCGGGGCGCACCCGCGCGCGCGGTGACTCCCCGCCGCGGTGGTCCGCCGGCCACCGCGGCGCCCACGACGTGCCCGCCGCGACGCCGATGGTCTGGGGCCGCATGCTTGATAGGGTCGAGGGCGATCCGCGAGAGGCGGACCGTCCGGGCCAGGCATGGCCGCGCACCCCAGGGGAAGGTGACCCCAGACCTGTGAGCAGCGATCTCACCCCGATGCCCGTCCCGTCCCCCGACGACCACGCGGGTGAGCCGCTGCCGGGCATCGAGCGGGCCGGGGTCGGCGAGTTGGGGCCCACCGGCCGGCCGATGCCGCACTTCCCGGCGCCGCCGCCGCTCGACGGGCACGGGCCGGCCCGGGTCATCGCCATGTGCAACCAGAAGGGCGGGGTCGGCAAGACGACGACGACGATCAACCTCGGGGCGGCGCTGGCCGAGCTCGGTCGCCGGGTGCTGCTCGTCGACTTCGACCCGCAGGGCGCCCTGTCGGTGGGGCTGGGGGTGCGGTCCAACGACCTCGACCTGACGATCTACAACCTGCTGGTCGAGCGGGGGCACACGATCCAGGACGCCATCCGCCCGACCCGCACCGCCAACCTCGACCTGGTGCCGGCCAACATCGACCTGTCGGCGGCCGAGGTGCAGTTGGTCGGCGAGGTGGCCCGCGAGCAGATCCTGGCCCGCGCGCTGCGGCCGGTGCTCGACGACTACGACGTCGTGCTCATCGACTGCCAGCCGTCGCTGGGGCTGCTCACCGTCAACGCGCTGACCGCCTCACACGGGGTGATCATCCCGCTGGAGTGCGAGTTCTTCGCCATGCGCGGGGTCGCGCTGCTGGTCGAGACGATCGAGAAGATCACCGACCGGCTCAACCCCCGCCTGCAGGTCGACGGCATCCTCGCGACGATGTACGACGGGCGCACCCTGCACAGCCGGGAGGTGGTCAAGTCGGTGGTCGACCACTTCGGCGACCAGGTCTTCCACACCGTCATCAGCCGCACCGTGAAGTTCCCCGATGCCACCCTCGCGGCCGAGCCGATCACCTCCTACGCGTCCGCGCACGGCGCGGCCGCCGCGTACCGGCAGCTGGCCCGCGAGCTCATCGCCCGCGGCGGCGCGGCCTGACCGCGCCTGCGTCGTGACCCAGCCCGACGTGTCCCAGCCCGACCTGACCGCGCCCGGGGGAGTGCTGACCAGACGCTCGGCACCGACCCCCTTCGAGGTGCACCTCGACGTGTTCGAGGGGCCGTTCGACCTGCTGCTCGGGCTGATCGCCAAGCACAAGCTGGACATCACCGAGATCGCGCTCGCGCGGGTCACCGACGAGTTCGTCGCCCACCTGCGCTCGCTGCAGGCGGCCGAGACCGCCTGGGACTTGTCCCAGGCCTCGGAGTTCCTCCTCGTGGCCGCCACGCTGCTCGACCTCAAGGCCGCCCGGCTGCTGCCGACCAGCGGACCCGAGGACGAGGAGGACCTGGCCCTCATCGAGGCCAGAGATCTGCTCTTCGCGCGGCTGCTGCAGTACCGCGCCTTCAAGGACGTCGCCGCGACGATCGCCGAGCGGATGGCCACGGCCGGGCGGCTGACCCCCCGGCAGGCCGGGCTCGAGGAGCGCTTCGCGCGGCTGCTGCCGGAGCTGGTCATGGGCATCACCCCGGAGCAGCTCGCGATGATCGCGGCCCGGGCGCTGACGCCCCGGACGCCACCCACCGTCGGGCTGGAGCACCTGCACGCCCCGCAGGTCAGCGTCCGCGAGCAGGCCGCGCTGCTGGTCGACCGGCTGCGGCGCGAGCAGACCTGCTCCTTCCGGGCGCTGGTCGCCGATGCCGATTCGACCCTGGTCATCGTCGCGCGGTTCCTGGCGCTGCTGGAGCTGTTCAAGGAGTCGGCCGTCGCGTTCGAGCAGGTCGAGGCGCTGGGCGAGCTGACCGTGCGCTGGACCGGCAGCGAGGTCGGCGCGGTCGAGGTGGACGACGAGTTCGACGCCGGCGACGAGACCGACGCCGATGACCAGACCGATTCCGGCGCAGCGGAATCCGGCGGACAGGGGGACACCGATGAGTGACGAGCAGCTGACCGACGGACCGGCCGGCCCGGGGTTCGAGCAGCCGGTGCCGGACCAGACGGTTCCGGACCAGCCGGTGCCGGACGAGGGCCAGGGTCCGCTCGCCTTCGACGTCGCCGCCTTCCCCGGGGGGGCGCGCGCGGCCATCGAGGCGGTGCTCATGGTCGTCGACGAGCCGATCAGCGAGATGGCGCTGGCCACCGCGCTGGAGCTGCCGGTCGCCGACGTCAGCCGGCATCTGCACGAGCTCGAGGACGAGTATGCCGCCCAGCAGCGCGGATTCACGCTGCGCGCCTCGGGCGGTGGCTGGCGGGTCTACTCCCGCGCCGACTACGCGCCGGTGGTCGAGAAGTTCCTGCTCGACGGCCAGCAGGCCCGGCTCACCCAGGCCTCGCTGGAGACCCTGGCGGTGATCGCCTACAAGCAGCCGGTCTCGCGGGCCCGGGTGGGCTCGGTGCGCGGGGTCAACGTCGACGGGGTGGTGCGGACCCTGCTGTCGCGTGGGCTGATCGAGGAGCAGGGCGAGGGTGAGGCCGGCGCGATCCTCTACGGCACCACCGGGTACTTCCTACAGCGGCTGGGCATCAACTCCCTCGACGAGTTGCCGGCCCTGGCGCCCTTCCTGCCCGACGTCGACCTGCTCGATGAGATCGCCGAGGGCGGCCGGGCATGAGCGGCCGCCGCTCCCGAGGCCAACGGCCGGCCCGCCCGGGCGGCATACCGGCCCGGCGCCCGCGCACTGGCGGCTCGACCAAGGCCGGCCAACCGACGAGACTGCCTGCCCGGCAACCGGATCCGGCCCCCATCGACGTCCACGATCCGGACGGCGTGCGCTTGCAGAAACTGCTCGCCGCGGCCGGGGTCGGCTCGCGGCGCAGCTGCGAGCTGCTCATCAGCTCCGGTCGGGTGGCGGTCGACGGCCAGGTCGTCACCGAGCTCGGAGTGCGAGTCGACCCGGCGCGTCAGGTCGTGCACGTCGACGGTGAGCGGGTCCAGCTCGACGCGTCGCGGGTCTACCTGGCCTTCAACAAGCCGCTCGGGGTCGTCTCGACGATGAGCGACGAGTTGGGCCGGGCGTCGATCAGCGACTACCTGGGCAACCGCACGGACCGGCTGTTCCACGTCGGCCGGTTGGACGCCGACACCGAGGGACTGCTGCTGCTCACCAACGACGGCGACCTGGCCCACCGACTGCAGCACCCGGCCTACGAGGTGCCCAAGACCTACCTCGCCCAGGTGCCCGGACCGGTGCCCCGCGACCTGGGCCGGCGGTTGCGGGCCGGCATCGAGCTCGAGGACGGGCCGGTCGCGGTCGACTCGTTCCGGCTCGTCGACTCCGCGCCGGGGCGGGCGCTGGTCGAGGTCGTCCTGCACGAGGGACGCAAGCACGTCGTGCGGCGGCTGCTCGACGCGGTCGGACACCCGGTGATCAGCCTGGTGCGCACGGACGTCGGCCCGATCCGGCTGGGGGACCTCAAGCCCGGCAAGACCCGCGCCCTGTCCCGCCAGGAGGTCGGCGCCCTCTACGCCGCAGCGGGCCGGTGACCGGGTCGGTAGCCTTGTCGGCTGTGAGCACGCACGTCCTGATCCGGGGCACCGGCCTGATCGGCACCAGTCTGGGGATCGCCTTGTCCCGCAAGGGGTATGCCGTGCGCCTCACCGACCCGTCGCCCACCGCGGAGCGGCTGGCCCGCGACCTCGGGGCCGGTGAGCTCGCCGACGGGTCGACGGTGCCCGAGCTCGTCGTCGTCGCGGCGCCCCCCGACGTCGCCGGCGCGGTCGTGGCCGACTCGTTGACCCGCTGGCCGCAGGCCGCGGTGACCGACGTCGCCTCGGTCAAGGGGGCGGTGTTGCGGACCCTGCTGGCGCGCGGCGCCGACCTGACCCGCTACGTCGGCTCGCACCCGATGGCCGGACGCGAGCGGTCTGGGGCCGGGCACGCGCGCGCGGACCTGTTCGAGGGACGCGCCTGGGTGGTGGTCCCGACCACCGAGTCGCTGGCGGGCACCGTCGACCTGGTGACGCGGCTGGCCCGCGACGTCGGCTCGGTCGCGTCGGTGATGGCGGCGCAGGCTCACGACGAGGCCGTCGCCGCGATCTCGCATCTGCCCCAGGTGGCAGCGAGCCTCGTTGCGGCACAGTTGCGTTCGCTTGACGAAGAGGCTCTTGCGCTGGCCGGTCAAGGGGTCCGGGACGTGACCCGGATCGCGGCGAGCGACCCGGGCCTGTGGACCCAGATCCTGGCCGGCAACGCGCCCGCGGTGCGCGACGTGCTGGCCCGGGTGCAGGCCGACCTCGCCGAGTTGGTCGAGGCCCTGGACCGGCTGACCCAGCCGGACTCCACCGGCGGGCTCGAGGTGGTCAACCGGACCATCACGCACGGCAACACCGGCCACGCCCGCATCCCGGGCAAGCACGGGTCGACGCCCGCTGCCTATCAGCCGGTCACCGTCGTCGTCCCGGACGAGCCCGGGGCGCTGGGCCGGCTGCTCACCGACGTGGGTGAGGCGGGGGTCAACCTCGAAGACATGCGCATCGACCACGGTCTGGGCATGCCGTTCGGCCTGGCCGACATCATGGTCGTGCCGAGCGCGGTGGAGCGGCTCAACGAGGCGCTGGCCGCCAAGGGCTGGCGGGTGCACGACTGATGGGGCAGCGGCAGGCGGGGCGGCTGGTCGTCGCCATCGACGGCCCGAGCGGGTCGGGGAAGTCGTCGGTCTCCCGCGAGGTCGCCCGGGCTCTGGGGGTCGGCTATCTGGACACCGGGGCCATGTACCGCGCGGTGACCTGGGCCTGCCTGCAGGACGGGGTCGATCTCGACGACACCGACGCGGTGGCCCGGCTCGCCGGGCAGATCGACCTGCGGGTGTCGCTCGACCCCGAGCACCCCGGCATCGCGGTGGGCGACATCGACGTCTCGCAGCAGATCCGGGGTGACGCGGTCACCGGCGCCGTGTCCCGGGTGGCGACGAATCTCGCCGTGCGCGCCGAACTGCGCGACCGACAGCGGGCCCTCATCGCCGCCAGCGTCGGCGACCACGGCGGGGTGGTCGCCGAGGGACGGGACATCACCACGGTCGTCGCCCCGGACGCCGAGGTGCGCATCCTGCTCACCGCCCGGCAGAGTGCCCGGCTGGCCCGCCGGGCCCGGCAACTGACCGGGGTCGCCGACGAGGCCGCGATGGCCGCGCAGCGGGCCAACGTCGTCGCGCGTGATGCAGCGGACTCGACTGTGTCGCAATTCGTCTCGGCGGCCGACGGGGTGGTTACCCTGGACACCAGTGAGCTCGACTTCGAGGAGTCGGTGGCCGCGGTGCTGCGGGTCGTCCGGTCCGGGCGCGGCTGACCGGCATGGCGGGGCGGGCTGCACTGCTGGACCCCTGGCGACCACGGCTGGGCCAGGGGATCGGCCGCGTGCTGTTCCACGCGGCATACCGGCCCGTGGTCATCGACGCGGACCGGGTGCCGCGCACCGGGGCGGTCATCCTCGTGGCGAACCACACCGGCTTCCTCGACGGGCCCTATGTCTTCACCGTGTCGCCGCGGCCGGCGCACTTCCTGGTCAAGGAGGAGATGTTCGCCGGGCCGCTCGGCGCGCTGCTGGGGCTGGTCGGTCAGATCCCGATCGACCGGACCATGGGCGACCGGCAGGCCCTGCTCGCGGCCCGGCAGGTACTGGCCCGAGGTGGAGCGGTGGGCGTCTTCCCCGAGGGCACGCGGGGGCGCGGCGACGTCGCCCAGGTGCATCAGGGGGCGACCTGGCTGGGGCTGGCGTCGGGTGCCCGGATCGTTCCGGTGGCCTGCCTGGGGGTGCGCGAGACCGGCGCGTCGCGCGGCTCGTGGCCGCGGCCGTGGAGTCGGCTCGTTGCCGTGTTCGGGGAGCCGTTCGAGTTGACGCCCGACCCGGCGCTGCCCGGCCGCGACCGGATGCGCGTCGCCACCGAACAGCTGCGAGCCGGTCTGGCCGCGCACGTCGTCGACGCCTGCGCGACGACGGGTATGCCGCTGCCGCAGGACATTCCGCCGGGAGCCGAGGTCTGAGGCGCCACCTGCCGCCGGGGTTGGCCGGCCGCTGTCGACTGTGACGCAACGTGACGTCCGGATCACGCAGCGGCACAGTGAGCGGCCGCCGCGGGGGAGTGGGCGGAGCCGGGCCCGGCCGCAGCCGGCCGGGTCACCCCAGGGCGCCGGATCGGTCGCGGCGAGGGGCACCGCTCGGGGTGCGCGACAATGGTGGGCCGGCGGCATACCGTCGGGACCTGGACCACGCGAGAAGGATGCCGTGAGCGACCCTGACCTGCCGACCGCTGATCGGACGGACCCCGACCAGCCCGACCGCCCGGCCGAGGAGGCGATGGAGCGGGCCCTACGGGCCGGGCTGCAGGGCTTCGAGCTGGACGAGGGCGACCTCGCGCTGCTCGAGGCCGATGCCGACGACCTGGTGGACGCCGACGCCGGGCCGCTGCCGGTCGTGGCTGTCATCGGGCGGCCCAACGTCGGTAAGTCGACCCTGGTCAACCGGATCCTCGGGCGGCGCGAGGCGGTCGTCGAGGACGTGCCGGGGGTGACCCGCGACCGGGTGGCCTACGAGGCCGAGTGGGCGGGGCGACGGTTCATGGTGGTCGACACCGGCGGCTGGGAGGTCGACGTCACCGGCATCCACCTGCGGGTCGCCGAGCAGGCCGAGATGGCCGTCGAACTCGCCGATGTCGTCATGCTCGTCGTCGACGCGGTGGTCGGGGCGACCGACACCGACGAAGCCGTCGTCAAGATGCTGCGGCGGGCGGGCAAGCCGGTCATCCTCGTGGCCAACAAGGTCGACGACCAACGGTTCGAGGCCGACGCGGCAACGCTGTGGAACCTCGGGCTGGGACAGCCCTGGCCGGTCTCGGCGCTGCACGGGCGGGGGTCGGGCGATCTGCTCGACGCGATCCTCGCCGCGCTGCCCGAGCCCCCGGCCCAGTCCTTCGAGGAGGTCGGCGGGCCCCG
>CAZYHR010000089.1:12900-13558 GCA_964647395.1 uncultured Intrasporangiaceae bacterium
GCCCGGCGGGCGGGGACGGGTCGCGCCCGTCGGCCGGCCCAACGTAGGCAAGCCCAGCCTGCTCAACACGCTCGCCGGGTCGGCGCGGGTCGTCGTCGACGAGGTGGCCGGCACCACTCGTGACCCGGTCGACGAGATGGTGCAGATCGCCGGCACGACATGGCGATTCGTGGACACCGCGGGCATCCGGCGGCGGGTGCACCAGGCGCGCGGGGCGGACTTCTACGCGTCGCTGCGCACCCAGGCCGCGCTGGAGAAGGCCGAGGTCGCGGTCGTGCTCATCGATGCCGGCGAGCCGCTGGCCGAGCAGGACGTGCGGGTCGTGCAGCAGGTCGTCGACGCCGGCCGGGCCCTGGTCATCGCCTACAACAAGTGGGACACCCTCGACGAGGAGCGGCGCTACTACCTCGAGCGGGAGATCGAGCAGGAACTCGTGCAGATCCCGTGGGCGCCACGGGTCAACGTCTCCGCACGCACCGGCCGGCACCTCGAGAAGCTCGTCCCGGCCCTGCAGACGGCGCTCGCGTCGTGGGAGGCGCGGGTGCCGACCGCCAAGCTCAACGCCTTCCTCGGCGAGGTCGTCGCCGCCCACCCGCACCCGGTGCGCGGTGGCAAGCAGCCGCGGATCCTGTTCGCCACCCAGGCCGGCACCCGCCCG
>CAZYHR010000090.1:0-13345 GCA_964647395.1 uncultured Intrasporangiaceae bacterium
TCATCCCAACCCACCAAGCGTACATCAACTTAACACGCGGGGCACTAGCATGTCGGGATGACCATCGACGCCGGTGGGGCCGCGCCGCGGGTGCTCGTCGTCGACGACGACTTCCTGGTCCGCGAGGCCTTCCGCGCCTTCTTCGGGCGGCGCACCGACATCGTGCTCGTCGGCGAGGCCACCGGCGGCGCCGAGGCGCTCGAGAGCTACGAGCGGCTCCGGCCCGACGTCGTGCTCATGGACCTGCAGATGCCCGGCATGTCCGGCATCGAGGCGACCGGCCGACTCTGCGAGCGCTGGCCCGAGGCCTGCGTCGTGGCCCTGACCACCTTCGGCAGCCCCGACCACGTCGTCCCCGCCCTGGGCGCCGGCGCCTCCGGCTACCTGCTCAAGGACGTCGGCGCCGACGGGCTGGTCCGCGGCATCGGCCAGGCGCTCGCCGGCGAGATGCCGCTCTCGCCCCCGGTGCGTCGCGCCCTGGTCTCCCACCTGGCCGGGGACCGGGTCGACGACGGCACCGACCCCGGACTGACCGAACGCGAGCGGGACGTGCTGCACTGGCTGGCCTACGGCCTGGGCAACGCCGAGATCGCCGCCCGGCTCTACCTGTCCGAGGGCTCGGTCAAGCAGCACCTCTCCCACATCGGCGCCAAACTCGGGGTCACCTCGCGCACCCAGATCCTGGTCCGGGCGATCCAACTCGGGGTCGTCGATCCTCGTCACCTCCCCCCGGTGGGGTCCTGAGTCCGGGCTGGCCTTTCGGCCAGAGTCGGCCACGGCGCCGGTCGGCGACCACTAACTTTCGGCCACGACGCTCGGGCGGCCGTGCGCGGCATACGGATCGGCTGTTCGAATGCTCGCGTCCGACGCACATCCTCAGGGGAGCCCGTTCATGACCAACGCACCAGACCTCATTGTCGCCGACCAGGTCGTCAAGTCCTATCCCGTGCAGCGCCGCAGCGTCGAGATCCTGCACGGCATCTCCCTCGGGGTCTCCGCGGGCGAGATGTGCGCCGTCATGGGGCCCTCCGGGTCGGGCAAGTCCACCCTGCTCTACTGCCTGGCCGGGCTGGAGCGCCCCACCGCCGGCGGGGTGAGCGTGCTCGGCCGGCCGTTGCACAGCCTCGGCAGCAGCGCGCTGGCCAAGATGCGGCGCACCGAGGTCGGCTTCGTCTTCCAGTCCTACAACCTCGTGCCGACCCTCACCGTCCTGGAGAACGTCGCCCTGCCCTACCGGCTGGACCGGATGCGCCCGCCGTGGGAGCAGATCCGCGCCGCCCTGGACCGGCTCGGCATCGCCGCCCTCGCCGACGCCCGGCCGCCGTCGCTGTCCGGCGGCGAGCAGCAGCGAGTGGCGCTAGCCCGGGTGCTGTCCCAGCAGCCGACCGTCGTCTTCGCCGACGAGCCGACCGGCGCCCTGGACACGACCTCGGGACAGATCGTCCTGGAGGAACTGCGGCTGATCGCCCACGACCCGCACCGCTGCGTCCTCGTCGTCACCCACGACCCGCACGTCGCCGCCCGCTGCGACCGGGTGCTGTTCCTGCGCGACGGCCACCTGGTCCGCCAACTGGTGCAGCCGAGCGCCGCCGACGTGGCCGGCGTGATGACCGACCTGAGCGAGCAGGTGGCCCAGCGATGATGCGGGTCTACCTCGCCGAGGTCCGGGGTGCCTGGCTGTCCTGGATCGCGGTCTCGCTGACCTTCGTCGTGACCAACTTCGCGCTGTGCCTGGCGCTGCTGGTCACCGGCAGCTACGGCCACGCGGCCGACATCGGGCAACTGGACGCCGACACCGCCGGCGGGATGACCGGGCTGACCGGCTTCAACGTCTTCTTCGTCACCCTGGTGGCGCTGGCCGTCGTCGGCTCCGCCACCCAACTGGTCGTCTCGTCCCGACGCGGGGCCATCGCCCGACTCGCCCTCGCCGGGGCCGCCCCCCGGCAGATCGTCGCCACCATCATGGCCCAGCTCACCGTCGTCGCCCTCGCCGCCGCCGTCGTCGGCGACCTGCTCGCCGTCGCGCTGCAGCCCTGGGCGCTGCGCTTCGTCGCCGGCGACGAACCCACCATGGTCGTCCCGGACGCCCAGATCACCCTGTGGTCGTTCCTCGTGGCCACCGCCGTCTGCCTGGCCATCTCGCTGCTCGGCGGGCTGCGCCAGGCCCGCGCCGCGAGCAAGATCCCGCCGGTCGAGGCGCTGCGGCAGGCCGCCGCCGCCGCACCCAGCCGGCGCAGCTGGGCCATGTGGGTCAAGATCGCGCTGGCCGCCCTGACCCTGGCCGGCTGCCTGGCCGGCATCCGGGCGGCCTCGAGCTCCGACGACCTCAGCGCCGCGATGAGCGGGGCGCTCGGGCTGTCGATGCTCACCCTCATCGTCGGCGGGCTGCTGCTGTCGGCCTCCGCCCCGCTGACCATCGCCGCCCTGACCCGGGCCTGGACCGCCCTGGTGCCCGGGCGCAGCGGCACCTGGCACCTGGCGCGGCATACCGTCATCGCCAAGGGCGACCGGCTGGCCAAGTCGGTGACCCCGGTGATGTTCGCGGTCGGCCTGCTGGTCGGGCTCATGGTGCTGTCCGACACGCTCGTCGCCTCGTTCGTCGCGGCCGGACAGGGCAGCGACGGGATGAGCGGCTCCAGCCTGCACAACCTGCTCGTGCTCATCGGGCTGCCGATCCTCGTGTCGATCTCCGGCGCGGTCGGCTCCCTGGTCATGATGACCCGCCAGCGCGAGGCCGAACTCGCCCTCGACGGCGTCCTCGGGGCCACCCCCAACCAGCAGGCCAGCATCCCCGTGCTCGAGGCGCTCATCATCATCGGCACCGCCACCCTGCTGTCCGCGTTCATGGTCGGGATCATGCTCGTCGCCGCCGCGATCGCCCTGCCCACGCTGATCGGCGCCTTCGCGGTCTCGGTGCCGCTCGGGGTGCTCGGCGTGGTCGTGCTCGCCTGCGCGCTCGTCGTCGTCGCGGCGACGACCCTGCCGACCCTCGGGTCGCTGCGCCAGCCGGCCCCGAAGGTCATCGCCCGCCTGGTCGCCGACTGACCCGTCGTCGCCACGTCCACCGGGTGCCGGCAGGCGCCCGGTGGACCTTGACTTGACCGGACCCACCGGCTGGCTCACCCTGGGATCCGACGCAGTCAGGGGGAGTCAGGGGACATGCCCGGTTTGTCAGCCGCACCCGTGGTGACACGCCGCGATGGCGTACGCCGCGCGGCGCGCCGGCTCACCGCCTGGGTGTCCCCGCTCGGCTGGGGGGTGCTCGCCATCGGGCTGCTCACCTGGTGGGCCGGAGCCCGGTGGGGCTGGACCGAACTGGTCATGATCGCCGGCGCGGCGCTGCTGCTGCTGGCCGCCTGCCTGGCCCTCGCGCTGGGCCGGGCCCGGGTGACCATCACCGCCGACGTCGACCCCCGCCGGGTCGTCGTCGGCGACCCCGCGACCGGCCGGGTGCGGGTGGTCAACACCGGCCGCGCCCCGCTGCTGCCGCTGCTGGTCGAGCTGCCGGTCGGTCTGAGCGCGGCCCGGTTCACCCTGCCCCCGCTGCCCGCCGGCGCCGGGCACGAGGAGTTGTTCGTCGTGCCGACCCACCGGCGCGGGGTCATCCCGGTCGGGCCGGCGCGCACCGTCCAGGGCGACCCGCTCGGCCTGGTGCGCCGCACCGTCGAGTGGACCGAGATCACCGAGTTGTTCGTCCACCCGCGCACCGTCGCCATCGACAGCCTCGGTGCCGGCCTGCTGCGCGACCTCGAGGGATCGGTGACCGAGGACCAGTCGCTGTCCGACCTGGCCTTCCACGCGCTGCGCGAATACCAGCCCGGCGACGACCGCCGCTACATCCACTGGCGTTCCTCGGCCAAGGCCGGCCGGCTGCTCGTGCGACAGTTCCTCGACACCCGCCGCTCGCACATCAGCGTCGTCGTCGACGTCGACCCGGCCGCCTACCGGCAGGGCCGCCCGGCCGCCCGGGAGCACACCGCGAGCCGCACCCTGCCGGTGCCCGGCGACGCGCCGCCCGGCGCGGTGCTGCCCGAGATCCGCGACCTCGAGACCGCCATCTCGGTGGCCGCCTCGATCGCGGTCCGCTGCGTCCGCGACGACCAGGACGCCACCGTCGTCGCCGGTCGGCACAGCATCACCCGCGCCGGCCTCGGCCGCACCCTCGACCAGTTGTGCCGGGTCGAGCCGGCCACCGGCCCCGGCCTGCGCGACGCCGTCGCGACCGCGGCCCACCTGGCCCCGGACACCTCGGTGTGCGTCGTCGTCACCGGCCCGCACCGCGACTTCCTGGACCTGCGCCGCGCCGCCGGACAGTTCGGCCCCGAGGTGCGCACCGTGGTCATCGTCGTCGACCCGAACGCCGAGCGCGGCATCAGGCACGGCGGCGGGCTGACCCTGCTGACCATCGACAGCCTGCACGGCCTGCGCGCCGCCCTCGCCTCGGGGGTCACCCCGTGACCGCCGCGACGAGCACCCCCAGCGCGCCGGCCACCCCGCGCCGGGCCGGCTCGGCAGCCGCGCCGTGGACCCGGCTCGTGCCGACCCGCCACCACACCGTCGACCTGGTCGGCATCGGCCTGCTCGTCACCATCGCCCTGGTCGGCTTCCGGACCACCTACTACGGGTGGGGCTGGCTGCCGGTCGGGGTCATCGGCGTGTTGCTCGGGCTGGCCTGCGCGCACGTCGCCGCGAGCCTGCGGCTGCCCGGCCTGGTCGCCGCGCTCGGCGCCGCCGCGGCATACCTGCTGCTCGGTGGGCCGATCGCCACCCGCGAGGCGCTCGTCGGCGGGGTGCTGCCCACCGGCCAGACGGTGGCCGGCCTGGCCCGCACCGCGGTGCGCGGCTGGAAGGACCTGCTGACCACGCTGCCCCCGGTCGACCCGCAGGGCCCGCTGCTCGCGCTGCCGTTCCTGTTCGGGCTGGTCGGCGCGGCCACCGCCTACGGCATCGCCCGCCGCTGGGCCGGGGCGCTGCGAGCGCTCGTCGGGCCCGGCGCGCTGCTCGTGCTCGGCCTGCTGCTGGGCACCCTGACGCCCGCGGCGGCCCTGATCCAGGGCGTGCTGTTCGCCCTGGTCGCCATCTCGTATGCCGCGTTGCGCGCCGCCCGCGGCCGCGCCCCACTGCAGAACGGCGCCGGCCGCACCACCCGCGCCGTGACCACCGCGGTGCTGCTCGGCATCGCCGCCGCCGGTGGCCTGCTCGTCGGCCCGCGGCTGCCCGGCGCCGACGACGCGGCCCGCACCGTGTGGCGCACCGCGATGGAGCCGCCCTTCGACGTCGCGCAGTACCCCAGCCCGCTGGCCGGTTTCCGCCGCTACACCGAGCACAACGCCGCCGCGCTCTACGATGCGACGCTGTTCACGGTGGCCGGGCTGCCGGCCGGCACCCCGCTGCGGCTGGCGACCCTGGACACCTACGACGGGTCGGTCTGGGGTGCCGGCACCACCCAGACCGGGGTGCAGACCGGCGGGCTGACCCAGCCGGGCACCGGGTCGGCCTTCCGCCGGGTCGGCAGCCACCTCGCGGTGAGCCCGCCGGCCGGCACCCAGCAGGAGCAGGCCCGGATCAGCGTCCCCGAGGGCGGCTGGAGCGACGTGTGGCTGCCCACCGCCGGCACGGTGACCGCGATCGGCTTCGAGGGGCCGCGCGGCGAGGCGCTCGGGGCCGACCTGCGGTTCAACACGGACACCCGCACCGGGCTGGTCCCGGCCCGGCTGCTGCCCGGCGACGCCTATCGGCTCACCGTCTGGATCCCCACCGACCGGCAACTGCCCGCCGAGGTGCCGCTGGCCACCGGCGCGCTCGTCGACACCCAGGGGCTGGCCTTCCTCGACGGGCGCATCGACCAGTGGAGCGGCCGCGAGACCGATCCGTGGCGGCGGCTGCTGGCGGTCTGCGCCGTCTTCCGCGGCACCGGCGCCTACACCGACGGCGGGCCGCCCGGCGACTACCAGAACACCTTCCTGCCCGGTCACTCGCTGGCCCGGATCACCCGGTTCGTCAAGGCGCCCCAGCTCGCCGGCAACGACGAGCAGTATGCCGCGACGCTCGCCCTCGTCGCGGCTCGCCTCGGGGTGCCGAGCCGGGTCGTGCTCGGTGCGCTGCCGCCCGCGGACGGCACCGTCAAGGGCCGGGACGTGCACGCCTGGGTCGAGGTGCAGCGGGCCGACGGCGGCTGGCAGGCGATCCCCACCGAGGCGTTCGTGCCGGACCGCTCCAAGCAGCCCGACCAGCAGGACGAGCAGACCGACCAGAAGAAGACCGGGGCCGTCGTGCCGCCGCCCGCGGCCAACAACCCGCCGAGCATCCTGCAGGGCCCCGACCAGGCCCAGAACGCCGCGACCAACCGCACCCAGGGCAGCGGCCGGTCGCTGCTGGACCCGAGCAGCTGGCCGACCTGGCTGCGCTATCTGCTGATCTTCGGCGGGCCGCCGGTGGTGGCCCTGCTGGTGTTCCTCGGCGTCGTCGCCGGGCTCAAGGCGGCCCGGCGCCGGCGGCGCCGCCGAGCGCCGTCGACGGCGGTGCAGCTGGCCGGCGGCTGGGCCGAGGTCGTCGACGCCGCCCGCGACCTGGGGGTGCCGCTGCCGCCGGCGGCCACCCGGCTCGAACAGGCCCGGTTCCTCGACGCGCTGACCGGGACAGCTGCGCCGGCCGGGACAGTCAGTCCAACCGGGACCACCGGGCCGGCCGGGCCAGTTGGGACGATCAGGACAGCCGGCACAGCCGGGACGGCCGGGACAGCCTCGACCGTGCCGCTCGCCCGGGCCAGCGACGCGGCCGTCTTCGGCGCCGACGACCCGACCCCCGAGGCCAGCCACGCCCACTGGCAGCGGGTCCGCCAGGCGATCCGCGATCTGCGCCGCAGCGTTCCGCGCCGCCGCCGGGTCCGGGCGCTGACCTCGACCCGGTCGCTGCGGCATACCCCGTCGTTGCCGGCCCCCACGCCGCGCCGCACCCGGCGGCTGCCCCGCCTGCGCACCCGGGGGGCCTGATGCTGGCCACCGTGCTGCGCTCCCGGCGGGTCGGCATCGCCTCGACCCTTGTGCTCGTGCTGCTGGCCGGGCTGCTCACCTGGTTCGCCACCCGGGCCGAGGGCGAGACGGTGCGCCGGGCCGAGCTCAACGACGGCGGCATCTGGGTGACCAACTCGGCCCAGGCCCGCTTCGGCCGGATCAACAAACCGGCCGGCCAGCTCGACGCCGCGGTCGCCGCCCCGACCCCCGAGAACACCGGCTTCGACGTGGTGCAGGACGGTGCCGCGGTCGTCGGCATCGCCAAGGCGACCAACCAGGCCATCCCGGTCAACGTGCGGGCCGGCAGCCTGGTCGAGTCGGCGGCGTTGACCCTGCCGACCCCGGCGCCGGGCGTGCCGGTGACCCAGAGCCCGGTGGACCTGCGCGGCGGTACCCTCGCGGTCGTCGAGCCGGCCACCGGCAAGGTCCGCGCGCAGCGGGTCGACCCGGCGGTCGGTATCGGCCTGCTCGACCGGGTCCAGTCCACCGCCCCGGTGCACGCCCAGGTCGGGGCCGGCGCGGTGCTCGCGGTCGGCGTCGACGGCACCGCCTATGCGGTGTCAGCCGGCGGGCAGCTCGCGGTCGTCCGCCCGACCGCGGCCGGCGACTTCGCGGCCGCCGACCTGGCCGACCTCGGCTTCACCGCGACCACCCTGCAGCTCACCGTCGTCGGCACCCGCTGGGTGGTGCTCGACACCCGCACCGGCCTGCTGCGGGTCGACGGGGTCCGCTCCCCGATCGACCTGCGGGCGCGGCTGGCGGCCCAGGGCGCCGGGCCGGGCACCGAACTGCGGTTGCAGCAGCCCGGCCCGGACGCCGACGCGGTCGTCGTCGCGACGAACAACGGGGCCTATCCGGTGCCGATCTCCGGTGACTCGACGATGAGCGGCGTCCTGCACCTGCCGGCCGCGGCCAAGGGCCGCATCTGGGTCGCGGCGCCGGTGCGGATCGGGTCCTGCGTGCACGGCGCGTGGGCCGACGCCGGCGCCGTCTACTACGCGCGGTCCTGCTCGTCGGCGGACAGCGAGGCGGTGACCATCCCCGGCCGGCTGACCGCCAACGCCGCGGCGCCGGCCGCCCCGGTCAGCGCCGACGGCGTGGCCCTGCGGGTCAACCGCGGCCTGGTCGTGCTCAACGACCTCGACACCGGCGCGCTGTGGGACGTCGACTCGCCCAAGCCGGTCAAGATCGACGACTGGACCTCGGTCATCCCGCCGCCCAAGGCGGGCACCGCCAACCAGCAGCCCGACCCGAGCAACGTCGACGACCAGCAGGTCCGCCGCCCACCCGAGGCCAACCCCGACGTGCTCAACGTCCGGCCCGGGCGCACCTCGACCCTGCACGTGCTCGACAACGACACCGACTCCACGGGCGCGGTGCTGGCCATCTCGCCCGGCGACGTCAGCGTGCCCGACGTGCCGGGGGTGCTGGTCAGCCCGTCGGTCGACGGGCAGACCATCTCGATCTCGGTGCCGGCCCAGCCGGCGGCCCGGGTGGTGCACTTCTCCTACACGGTCAACAACGGCACGAGCGGAGCCGAGGGCCGCGCCTCGACCACGGTGACGGTGAGCGTCGTCGGTGACGAGGTCAACACGGCCCCGCGTCGGCGCCCCGGCGAGGCCAAGCTCGCCGCCACCCGCACCCCGGTCATCCGCGGCGGTCACGTCGCGGTGACCGTGCTGGCCGACTGGCGCGACGACGAGAGCGACCCGCTGGTCGTCGAGGCCGTCGACCCGGGCACCTCGATCGACGCCGCCGGCGCCATCGCGGTCACCGCCCCGCCGGAGCCGGGCCACCGCGACCTGCGCTACGCCGTCGCCGACGGCCGCGGCGGGCGCGCCGAGGACCGGGTCGGCATCACCGTGCTCGGCGACTCCGACCGGCCGGTCGCCCCGGTGGCGCAGGCCGACGTGGTCCGCGCGGTCCAGGGCAAGCCGGTCCAGTTGCAGCCGCTGGGCAACGACATCCCCGGTGCCGACCCGACCGACCCGACCGCCCGGCTGCGGCTCGCCGCGGAGGTGCGCGGCCCGACCCAGCTGCTCGTCGACACCAACCTCGAGACCGGTGTCGTCACGGTCACCGGGTCGGCGCCCGGCTCCTACCTGCTCACGTATGCCGCCCAGGTCGGCTCCGCGGTCGGCGCCGGCCGCTTCCGGGTCGACATCATGCCGCCGCCGACCGACGAGGCACCACCGGTCGCCGCCCCGGACGCGGCCACCGTGCGCGACCAGTCGCCGACCGTCGTCGACGTGCTGGCCAACGACTACAGCCCGCGCTCGGACGTGCTGGTCATCCAGTCGGTGGCCACCACCGACCCGTGGGTGCGGGCCTGGGTCGTGCAGGGCAAGTGGCTGCGGGTCCAGTCGACCAGCCCGTTGCCGCCCGCGACCCAGGAGCGGCGCGGCACCGTCGCCTACACGATCAGCGACGGCACCCGCACCGCCACCGGAGAACTGTCCGTCGTGCACAAGCCGAGCCCGCCGTCGGCGGTGCTGCCCACCGTCGTCGACGACCAGGCGACGGTGCGCTGGGGCGACGTGGTCACCATCGCGGTGCTCGACAACGACTCGATGGCCGAGGGGGTGCCGCTGCGCATCCAGCCCGGGGCGGTCAAGGTCGTCACCGGCGGCGGCGAGGTCTATCCGACCGGCTCGGTGCTGCGCTACGTCCCGCCGGCCGCCCCGCTCTCGGTGGAGCGGGTCGCGACGCTGGAATACGCGGCATACCCCGAGGGCATGGCCGAGCGCGCGGTGACCGCCCGGGTCACGGTGACGATCAAGCCGTTGCCCACCCCGCAGACCCCCAACCAGCCGCCGACCGCCCGCAACTTCTCGGCCAGCGTCACCGCCGGCGAGGCGATCACCCTGACCGTGCCGACCAGCGGCATCGACCCGGACGGCGACCTCGGCTTCGTCACCGGCATCGTCGGCGAGCAGGGCGGGGCGGTCAACCTGCGTCTGGGCCGGGTCACCTCCTTCGGCGCGTCATCGATCCGCTACGAGGCCTATCCGCTGTC
This sequence comes from uncultured Intrasporangiaceae bacterium, assembly GCA_964647395.1. Lineage (GTDB taxonomy): Bacteria > Actinomycetota > Actinomycetes > Actinomycetales > Dermatophilaceae > Phosphoribacter. The sequence continues at coordinate 10,030 of CAZYHR010000090.1, forward strand.
GGCGGGCACCGAGGTGATCCGCTACGTCGTCACCGACCGGTTCGGCAAGACCGGCGAGGGCCTGATCCGGGTCGGCGTCGTGCAGCCCGGCGCCCCGCAGCCGCCCGTCGCGGTGCCCGACGAGGTGGTCGCCGCACCCGGACGCACCGTGCAGGTCGACGTGCTCGCCAACGACCTGATCACCCGCAGCACCGACGTCGTCATCGAGGACCCGGCCACGAGCAACGAGCCCGCGGTCGTCGCCGACTTCGTCAAACAGCCGGACAACACCTTCAAGGTGGTCACCCCGCAGGAGGGGCCGGCCAAGGTCCTGGTCTATGGCATCAACGGCGGGCTGTTCGACACCTCGCGGGCCACCGTGACCGTGCGCGGACGCAACGGCTTCAACAACCCGCCCACCGCCGTCGACGACGTGGCTCGGGCCGCCCCGCCGGCCGCGCCGCCGCCGCCGGCCGAGCCGACCCCGACCGACGGGACCGCGCCGCCGGCGGTGACCACGGCGGTGGTCGACGTGCTGGCCAGCGACCGGGACCTCGACGGCGACCGGTCGGCGCTGGAGGTCGTCGAGGTCGGCGAGGGCGCGACGATCACCCCGCAGGGCGTGCGGGTGACCTTCGCCGACCACCCGCGGGCGGTGCCCTACGTCGTGCGCGACGCCGACGGCGGCCGGGCCATGGCGCTGATCTACGTGCCGGCCAACGGCAGCGACGCGCCCTACCTGCTCGAGGGCAAGACGGTCACCCTCGCCCAGGACTCCTCGGCGACGATCACCCTGGCCGACTACGTCGGCGACCCGCGCGGGCGCACCGTGCGGATCACCACCCCGGACGGGCTGTCCACCTCGCCGGCCGGGCAACTGAGCGTGCGGGCCGGCTCGGCCACCGAACTCACCCTCACCGCGTCCGGCGGCTACGTCGGGCCCGCAGCGCTGATGCTCGAGGTGACCGACCGGACCGGACCGGACGACCCGAGTCCGCGCGTGGCATACCTGGTCATCCCGGTGCAGGTGGGGCCGCTGACCCCGTTGCTGCGCTGCCCGTCCTGGGAGGTCAACGTCACCGCCGGGGCCGACCCGCGCTCGGTCGACGTGCCGCGGCTGTGCTCGGCGTGGTTCCCGGCGGGGCTGGACCCGGACAGCGTCGACTACGTCGCCGAGTGGCAGCAGCCCGCCGAGCAGGTGACGCTGACCCAGACCGGCGCCGGGGGCCGGGTGGTGCGGGTCACGGCCGGTGACGACGCCACCCATGGTGAGCTGGGTAGCTTCGTCGTCGGGGTCCGCGGCCAGACCGAGCGCTTCCCGCTGCGGGTGCGGGTCACCAGCCTCAAGGTCGCGCCCGCGCCACCCGGCGTCGAGGCGCCTCCGCCGCCGCCGCTCGCCGTGCTGCGGCCGGCGCGGGTCGAGGGGCTGATCGCCGGCCAGAGCCAGGTCGTCAACCTCGCCCCCTACCTGGACAGCCCGTTCGGCACGCTGCGCTGCTCGATCGAGGCGGTGCGGGTCAGTTCGGGCGCCGAGGTCAGCGGCTCCGGCACCGGCTGCGTGCTCACCGTGTCCGCCGACCCCGGCGCCCGGGGCAGCACGGTGCTGACCATCGACGTCTCGGACGCCCCCGACCGGGTGGCCACCGGCACGGTCACGGTCTCCGTGCTGTCCCGGCCCGACCCGCCGCCGGCCGTCTCGGCGGTCGCCGACCGGGTGCAGGGCGGATCGGCCCGGGTGTCGTGGTCCCCGCCGCCCTATGACGGGGGGCTGCCGATCCTCGAGTACCAGGTCGCCGCGCCCGGCGTGACGCTGTCCTGCGGCGCGTCGCCGTGCACGGTCACCGGGCTGACCAACGGCGTCGACTATCTGTTCTCGGTGCGGGCCCGCAACGCGGCCGGCTGGGGCGAGCCCGGCCTGGCCGGCGCGCCGGCCCGCCCGGACACCGCTCCCGGCCCGGTCAGCCTGGGCGCCGTCACCGCCGGCGACCGCAGCCTGGTCGTCGCCTGGGAGGCGCCCGCCAACCAGGGGTCGGCGATCGACCTCTACACCGTGCAGGCCGTCTCGCTGACCGGCGGACCGGGCGGCGGGTCGTTCCAGGTGCCCGGGTCGATGCTGACGACGACGATCTCCGGGCTGGTCAACAACGACGAGTACTCGATCCGGGTGCAGGCCCACAACGACGCCGGGTGGGGGCCCTACGGTCCGGCCCGCACCGCCCAGTCGGTGGGCACCCCGCCACCGGTGGCCGCGCCGACCCTGGACTATCCGCGGCCCTCGCCGAGCGACTCGGCGGCGACGGTGCGGATCTCGTGGCCGGACACCGACCCCAACGGGCCGCCGATCGTGTCCTACACGGTGTGGGCGCAGGTCAACGGCGGGGCCTGGGCGTCGATCGCGACGGTCTCGGCGAGCAACTCCAACGTCGTGTCCGACGTCGTGCCCTATGACGGGCGGACCGTCGCCTACGCGGTCACCGCGGTCAACGGCGGCGGCAAGGAGTCGGTGCGGACCAATGCGGCGAGCTTCCAGGCGATCGGGGTGCCCGAGGCGCCGCGGGCACCGTCGGTGGCGACCAACGCCGCCGACGAGACGGTGCTCGTGTCCGGGTCGCTCGGGGCCAGCCGGACCACCGGCTGGTCACACGTGCTCTACGAGACCAGCGGGGGACAGAGCGGCCGGATCGACTGCACGACGCCGGACTGTTCGGTGACCTTCCCGATCGTCGACCAGGCCAACCGGGTGCAGACCGTCGCGATCCGCGGCTGCACCCGCACCGGCACCTGCTCGGACCCGTCGCCGGCCTCCCGGGAGTTCCAGACCTACGGCCCGACCCAGCCGGTGCGCGCGCTCAACCCGCAGGTGACCGGCAGCAAGGGCAAGTTCGGGGTGACCTTCTCCTGGGAGTTGGTCACCAACGGCCGTCCGGTGACCGTCTCGGTCGTCTCCTCCGAGGGCACCTGCCGGGTCGAGCGCGACCAGACCTCCTGCGTCGTCGACGGCCTGGGCTACAGCACCCGGGTCACCGTCAACGTCACCGCCGAGTCGATCGCCGGGCCCGCCACGACGGTCGCCATGTCGGTCGGCACGCCGGACAAGGTGCCGGCCCGGGTCAGCCTCAGCCCCGGCGCGGTCTGCTACGGCCCCGCGTGCGGCGGCCCGAACCTGGCCCAGTGCACCGACAACTCGTGCGCGCGGATCAAGGTCACCTCGACCGCCTGGGACGCCACGAGCATGGTCTGCGTGTTCAGCGGCGGCGGCACCGAGATCGGCCGGGCCAACCAGGTCGCCACCAACACCCCCGCCGCGACCACCGTCGCCTGGGGTCAGGCCGGCACC
>CAZYHR010000091.1:0-13259 GCA_964647395.1 uncultured Intrasporangiaceae bacterium
GCGTCGGGCGTCCGGCGTCGGGAAACATTCCAGGCAACCGCTTTCACCGGGGTTCGAGAGGGCACCCGGGGGCCGGGCGGCGTCCGGAAACGTTCCAGGCAACCGTTTTCACCGGGGGGGTCGGTCAGCCGTCGCGGCGCGCGGGCAGCAGCGCGAGCGAGGCGATGCACGGCGTGAGCCGGTAGTCCTCGCGGAATTTCCGCAGAAGCTTGCGCATGTCCTCCCCCTTCCTGGCGTCGTTCACCGGTGTTCGTTCACCGGTGTTCGTTCACCGGTGTTCGTTCATCTGCTGTTCACCTAGTCCAGGGTAGCCGTTCATCCACCAAAGGGCAACGTAACGTTGACGTTCGTGGCTCGGGAGGTCACCGCGCCGCGGCGGACGACGACGGCCGCGCCCCGGTGCGGGGCGCGGCCGTCGTGGGGCGAGGCGTCGGTCAGCGGGTCTCGCGGTGCTCGGTGTGCTTGCCGCACTTGGGGCAGAACTTGTTCATCGACAGCCGGTCGGGGTCGTTGCGCCGGTTCTTGCGGGTGATGTAGTTCCGGTCCTTGCACTCGGTGCACGCCATGGTGATCTTGGGCCGGATGTCGGCGGTCTTGCTGGCCATGGGGCTACCTCGCTGCTCGTGGGATCGGGTCCAGAATACGCGAGCCCGGTGGGTACCGGGAAATCGCGAGCGGTAGCGGGAGCGGGGCTCGATCCCGCGACCTCACGATTATGAGTCGTGCGCTCTAACCAGCTGAGCTATCCCGCCGGGCGACGCCTGCGGCGTCGGAGCCCCAATAGGGAATCGAACCCTAGACCTTTTCCTTACCATGGAAACGCTCTGCCGACTGAGCTATTGGGGCGCGCATCCGACCCGCTCGCGCGGGCGTCAGCAGTGGGAGAGACTACACGCTGGCGGCCCGTCCGCGCGAATCCAATATGCCCCCGGGGGTATACAGTGCAGTGTGCCCTGGTTCGCGGTCCCGCTCGGTCTGGTCACCGGGACCGTGATGGGCGCACTGGGTGGTGGCGGGGCGATCCTGACCATCCCGGTGCTCATCTACCTGCTCGGTATGCCGCCGCACACCGCGACCACCGCGTCGCTGGTCATCGTCGGGGTGTCCGCGGCGGCCTCGGCGCTGGGTCACCTGCGGGCCGGCCGGGTCCGGGTCCTGGACGCGGTGGTGCTCGCGGTGGTCGGCGCCGCCGGCACCACGGCCGGGTCCTGGGCGGCGACCGCGGTGTCCGGGCGGATGCTGGTCGCGTTGCTGGCCGCGCTGCTGGCGGTGGTCGGCGGGCTGATGGTCCGGCGCGGCGAGCCACTGCACCCGGCCCCCGCCCCGGTCGGCTGGTCGGTCCGGCGGGTGGCCCGGATCGCGGTGCCCGGGGTGGGCATCGGGTTGCTCACCGGGTTCTTCGGGGTCGGCGGCGGGTTCGCCATCGTCCCAGCGCTCACCCTGGTGCTGGGCTATCCGGTCAAGACCGCGATCGGCACCTCGCTGCTGGTCACCGCGCTCAACAGCGCCACCGCGCTGCTGGCCCGCACCGGGCAGGGCATCGACCTGGACTGGCCGCTGGTCGGGCTGTTCACCGTCGGCGCGGCGGCCGGCGGGCTGCTCGGCGGGATGCTCGGGCGCCGCGCCGACCCCCGCCGGTTGACCCAGGGCTTCGCCGGGCTGCTGTTCGCCCTCGCGGCCTACATGCTGGTCCGCTCCTGGCTCGGCTGACCCGCTCCCGGCTCGGCTCAGCCGCCGGCCCGGATGCCGAGGCGCCCACGCGCGGCGCCGCGGAACCGCGTACATTTGCCGCACGTCTGGACAGGCACCAGCCACGACTAGGGAGAGACCCCCGCATGACCACACAGCCCCCCGGCACCCAGGACTCCGCCGCCGCAGTGCAGCCGCTCGCCCCGCCCACCACCGACAGCGGACTGCGGCTCGAGGCCCCGGCCGCGGTGCAGGCGGTGCCCGCCACCGCGGCCCCGAAGATGGCCCCGGCGGTGCCCGAGGCTGCCCGGCCCGGACTGGACGCCAAGGTCGACGCCTACCTGTCCGCGCTGATGACCGCCCAGCCCAAGAGCCCGCAGTTCGAGGCCAAGGCCGCCGACGTGCGCTCGATGGGCGACGAGGACATCCGCCGGGCCGCCGAGTCGAGCAACCGGCTGCTCAGCACCCCGGTCAAGGCGCTGCAGGAGGGTGGGCTGTCCGAGGGCAGCAAGGTCGGCAAGACCCTGCTCGACCTGCGCCGCACCGTTGAGGACCTGGACCCCAGCCAGGCCACCGGCAGCCGCAAGTTGCTGGGCATGATCCCCTTCGGCGACAAGATCGTCGACTACTTCCGCAAGTACCAGTCGGCGCAGAGCCACCTCAACGGCATCCTGCAGTCGCTGCGCCAGGGCCAGGACGAACTGCAGCGGGACAACGTCGCGCTCAACCTGGAGAAGCAGAACCTCTGGGAGTCGATGGGCCGGCTCAACCAGTACGTCTACATCGCCGAGCGCCTCGACGCCCGGGTCGCCGCCGAGGTCGCGACGATCGAGGCCACCGACTACGAGAAGGCCACCGCCCTCAAGCAGGACGTGCTCTTCTACGTCCGCCAGAAGCACCAGGACCTGCTGACCCAGCTGGCCGTCTCGATCCAGAACTACCTGGCCATCGACATCACCATCAAGAACAACATCGAGCTGATGAAGGGCGTCGACCGGGCCACGACGACGACGATCTCGGCGCTGCGCACCGCGGTCATCGTCGCCCAGGCGCTGTCCAACCAGAAGCTCGTGCTCGACCAGATCACCGCGCTCAACACGACGACGAGCAACCTCATCCAGTCGACCTCGGAGATGCTGCGCGACAACTCGGTCAAGATCCAGGAGCAGGCCGCCAGCGCGACGATCGGCCTGCCCCAGCTGCAGGCGGCGTTCCAGAACATCTACCAGACGATGGACGCCATCGACACCTTCAAGGTGCAGGCCCTGGACAGCATGGCCGCGACGATCGGCACCCTCGAGACCGAGGTGGAGAAGTCGCGGGCCTATCTCGAGCGCGCCAACCGGGTCAACCCGCAGATCCAGGCCGGGGCGCTCGAGCTGGGGCGCTGACCGGGGCCGGGCCCGCCGACCCGCCCGCGCTCGTAAGATCGCGGCATGGGCATCGGCGACTGGTTCGGCTTCGGCTCCGCCAAGGAGCCCCAGCCGGAGCCCGAGGTGCACCGGGCCCCGACGAGCGACGACCTGCTCGCCGCCGTCGACCGGGTCGAGGCGCTGGCCCGGGACGGCAAGGTGCCCGGCCTGGTCATGAGCCGGCTGCGCCGGGTCACCGGCATCGTGCGCGACACGATCCCCCGGATGGACCGGCTCGGCGCCGGCAGCGTGCAGGCCTACAACGTCATGGCGACCTGCACCGACTACCTGCCCGAGGCGGTCGGTGGCTACCTGCGCCTGCCCCGGCAGTGGGCCGACACCCGCCCGGTCGACCGGGGCAAGACGCCGCTGATGATCCTCGTCGACCAGCTCGACCTGCTCGCCGCGACGATGGACAAGGTCTTCGACGCGATCAACCGCGCCGACGCCGAGGCGCTGGTCGTGCACGGGCGCTTCCTGCAGGAGAAGTTCGGCCACGCGGCCTCCGGGGGCGCGCTGGACGTCGGCGGCGCGATCCCCGTGCCGCCGCACGACCAGCAGGGTATGCCGCCCGGCCCCACCCCGCTGCAGCCGCCCGGCCGGGTGTGAGCCCAGGGCGGGCGGGCAGCCGACCGGCGCCCCCGGATGCGAGGACATAGATTGGGGGCCGGACCCGGGCCGCGTCGGGGGCATCCCCGATCGCGGCCACTTGTGCGCACCAGGGAGGATCGACCCCATGACCCAGCTGCGTGAGGCGATCGACGCCCTCGTGGCCGTGGCCGAGCGCGCCGGGCTGCCGGCGACCCAGGCGCGGGACGAGGCCCTGACCTTCGCGGCGGCGATCGCCGAGTCGGCGCCGCGGGCCGCGCTCGACTGGGTCCGGGCGCTCGACGACCCGCCCGAGGAACTCGGTCCGGCCAACACGGCCTTCTTCGACGCCGCCTCGCGCGGCCGCAAGTTCCGGGCCGCCCCGACCACCCTGCTGGCCGAGCTGGTCACCCGCAGCCGGCAGCACGCGGCGGCCTACGCCAAGGCGCTGACCGAGGTCGCCTCGGCGGCCGCGACCCTGGGCGAGCCGACGGTCCAGGTCACCGGCAACGCGGCCCTCGCCGCCGCGGCCCAGCTCGAGGCCGCCCAGCTGCGCGTGGACCGCTCCGCCGGCCTGCCGCCCGGCCCGATCCAGGCCGGCGCGCTGCCCCCGAACCTCGGTCAGGGGCAGGCGCCCCCGCCCGGCGAGAGCGGCCTGCACTGGCCGCCGGGGGGCACCGCCCAGTGGCCGACGCCGGCGTTGACCCCCTATCCGTGGCTGTCCGGCCAGCCGGGGGGCGGCGACCGGCCGGGCGACCCGCCCGGTGGCGCGCCGGCCCCGGGAGCCGGGGACGGCGGCATACCGACCGGGGGTGAGCAGACCCAGCAGCAGGGTGACGCGCCCGCGGAGGCGACCCCCGAGCCGCCGCCCCAGCCGACCAAGTCGGTCGAGGAACTGCTCGCCGAGCTCGACGCGATGATCGGGCTGGAGCGGGTCAAGCGCGAGGTGCACCAGCAGGTCGCGATGCTCAAGATCGACGCCAAGCGCACGGCGGCCGGGCTGAAGAGCCCGGACATCACCCGGCACCTGGTCTTCGTCGGCAACCCCGGCACCGGCAAGACGACGGTGGCCCGCATGGTCGGCGGCATCTACCAGGCGCTCGGGCTGCTGACCAAGGGCCAGCTCGTCGAGGTCGACCGCAGCGAACTGGTCGCCGGCTATCTGGGCCAGACCGCGATCAAGACCGCCGAGACCTGCGCCAAGGCCTACGGCGGGGTGCTGTTCATCGACGAGGCCTATGCGCTGACCGGCGACCAATACGGCCAGGAGGCGGTCAACACGCTGGTCAAGGAGATGGAGGACCACCGCGACGACCTCGTCGTCATCGTCGCCGGCTATCCCGACCCGATGGTCGAGTTCATCGCCGCGAACCCGGGGCTGGCCAGCCGGTTCAAGACGATCATCGAGTTCGAGGACTACACCGACGACGAGATCGTCGCGATCCTGCACAAGCTGGCCGACGGCGCCGACTACACGGTCAGTGCGCCGGCCGAGACGTATTTCCGGACGGTGCTCGCCGCGACCCCACGCACCCAGGCCTTCGGCAACGGCCGGTTCGCCCGGAACACCCTCGAGGAAGCCATCGGGCGGCAGGCCTGGCGGCTGCACGACGCCGACGAGCTCACTCCGGAGCAGCTGCGCGAGCTGACCCTCGAGGACTTCGCCGGGCCGGTCGAGCCCCCCGAGGGGGCCGAGCCCGTCGGCCCGGTGGACTTCGGCCCGGTGGATTTCGGCCCGGTGGATTTCGGCTCGGTGGACCGGCCGCAAGTCGACCCGACCGAGGCCGACCCGACCGAGGCCAACCCGGCCGACCCGTCCGAGGCCGACCCGGCCGACCCGGCCGACCCGGCCGGCTCGGACGACTGGGCCGACGACGGCGGCGCGGACGACTGGGCCGACGACGGCGGCGCGGAACCAGGCCTGACGCCCCGTTCGTCGGAGGAGCAGACATCCAGCGCAGGAGAACCGTCATGAGTCAGCAGTCCGCCGCTGCGCCGCCGTCGCCCGCCCCCCGGGGCGCCACCGGCAGCGCGCCGGGCACCGCCGGCACCGCGCCGGGCGCCGGTACCGCGGGGGCGGGTCGGCCGGCGATGGTGCCCGCGCCAGGGGCCCGGCCGGTCGCCGCGCCGGCCATCGGCGGCAGCCGCACCCGCACCTGGGTGCGCGGCCAGCTGCGGGGCACCCCCGGCCGGATGCGGCTGCTCGGGGCGCTCGCCGCGCTCGCCACGGCGCTGTTCGGGGTGCTGGGCGCCGCGAGCCTGCGCAGCAGCGCGACCGCCCTCGACCAGTCGGCCGCCAACACCGCCCAGCTGGTGCGGGTCCAGTCGATCTACGCCGACGTGCTGCGCGCCGACGCCGACGCGACCAACGCCTTCCTGGTCGGCGGCCTCGAGGACCCGGCCCAGCGCGCCGACTACACCGACACCATGCGCCGGCTCACCGCGACGATCACCGAGGCGGCCCGCGAGCAGCGTGCCGACGGCACCGCGCTGGCGGCGCTGGCCCAGCAGGTCGGCGACTACTCGGCCCAGGTGGAGCAGGCCCGCGCCTACAACCGGCAGGGGCTGCCGGTCGGCGCGCAATACCTGACCAGCGCCAGCTCGACGCTGCGCGCCCAGGCCCTGCCGATCATCGAGTCGTTGCGGCAGGCCAACCTGGCCCGCGCCCAGCAGGAGTTCACCGCCGCCAGCAGCGCCCCGATCCTGGTCGCGGTCGGCATCGTCGCGCTGCTGGTCCTCACGCTCGTGGGCACCTGGTTGGCTCGGCGCACCCACCGCTACCTCAACCCGGGCCTCACCGGCGCCGCGGCCACGGTGCTCGCCGCGCTGGTCACCGGGCTGGTCCTGCTCGGCAGCATCTCCGGCGACGTCAACCGAGTGCGCGAGGGCCAGTTCGCCGGCACCCTGGCGCTGACCAACGCTCGGTCGGCCGCCTACGACGCCAAGGCCCTGGAGAGCCTCTCGCTCATCCAGCGCGGCCAGGGCCGGGCCCTCGAGGCGCCGTGGAACGCCCGGGCCGCCACCGTCTCCGCGGAGCTGGACAAGCTGACCAAGGTGCCCGGCGACACCGCCGGCGCCGGACTGGCGACCGCGTGGGCGGCATACACCGCCGCCTACGGTGAGGTGCGGGCCCTGGACAACGGCGGCAACTGGGACGGCGCGGTCGCCAAGGCGACCACCGGCGACCCGGGCGGCAGCCGCCCGGCCTTCGCCGCGTTCACCCTGGCCGGGGACACCGCCCTGAAGACCTATCAGGACTCGCTGCAGACGCAGGTCGGCGCGCCGGCCACCAAGGCCAACGTCGCCGCGCTGCTCGTCCTGCTGGCCGGGCTGGGCGCCGCGGTCGCCGCGACCCGGGGCATCGCCAAGCGCGTGGAGGAATACCGATGACCCGGATGCCGCGTCGCCGCTTCGCCGGCGCCCTCCTGGCCGCGCTCACGGCGGCCACCCTCGCCGCGTGCGGCGCCGCCGGCTATCCGGAGACGCCGCTGACCCCGACCCCGACGGCCACCGCCACCAGCACCGGCCCGACCGCGCCGCCGGTGTCCCCGCCGCCGTCCAAGTGCACGCCCGGGATGCAGTTCGACCCGTTGCAGTCCTATGACCCGCTGCCGTCGCTGCCGGCCGACCCGGCCGCGCTCGGGGGCCGGCTGCAGCAGATCCGCCAGCGCGGCTATCTCGTCGTCGGGGTGTCCGCCGACACCCTGCTCATGGGGGCCCGCAACCCGCTGACCGGGCAGATCGAGGGCTTCGACATCGACATCGCCCGCGAGGTGGCCCGGGCGATCTTCGGCAGCCCGGACAAGATCAACCTGGTCGTCATCACCGCCCCCGAGCGGCAGACCAAGCTCGTCGACGGCACCCTGGACATGGTGGCCCGCAACATGACGATGAACTGCCAGCGCTGGCTGGACTGGCCGATCGCCTTCTCGTCCGAGTACTACCGCTCCGGGCAGAAGGTGCTGGTCCGCAAGGGCATGGCCGCCAAGAGCCTGGACGACCTGGCCCAGGCCAAGTCGCGGGTCTGCGCCCCCAACGCCACGACGAGCATGACCAAACTGCGCGAGTACGAGAGCAAGGGCATCGTCCCGGTCGGTGCCGGCACCCACACCGGGTGCCTGGTGCTCTTCCAGCAGGGGTCGGTCGACGGCATCACCGGCGACGACACCGTGCTCGCGGGCCTGGCGGCCCAGGACCCGTATGCCGTGGTCCCCACCGGCCAGCAGGCGGTCACCGCCGAGCCCTACGGCCTGGGTTTCCCCGCCGGCGAGCGCCAGTTGGTCCGTTACGCCAACCGGGTGCTGGAGACGATCAAGGCCGACGGCCGGTGGAAGAGCATCTACGACCGGTGGCTGGCCGAGCCGCTCGGTCCGGCCCCGGGCCCGCCGGTCGGCGTCTACGGACGGCAGTGACCCCGGTGAGCCTGTCCATCGACCCGACCCCGGCACCGGGCCCCTTCGGCGGGGGCGCGGTGCCGTCGGGCACGGTCGCGCCGGAGGCGCCGGGGCGGCTCGGCCAGCCGGTCGACGTCAACGCCGCCTTCGCCTACCTGCGCGACCTCGGGGTGTGGGTCGACAAGCGCAAGCAGGAACTGGACGCCCTGGACGCCGCGGCGCTGGCTTCCACCGAGCGGGACCGCTACGGCCGGGACATGCTCGTGTCGATGGCGCTGTGGAAGGCCATCCACGACCGCTACGACCTGCTCGTGGTCACCTTCGACTCCGGGCGGGTGGGGCCGGCCGAGGCGCAACGGCTCTCGACGCTCATCTGGGGCCGGCTCGACGTCGCGCCCGGCTCGGCCGCCGACAGCATCGCCCCGGCCACCTCGGGGGCGCTCGGGCTGTCCCTGCCCGAGGCCTGCCGGCTGTCCGACGCGATGACCTCCTCGCTGCGGGCGCGGCTGTCGCTGGAGCCCTCCGGGGCCGAGGTGGGCACCCGGCTCAAGGACGTGCGGGCCACCGTCGAGCGGATCCGCGACCAGATCGGGCTGGTGCCCGCCGGCGAGCGCGACGCGGCCCGTGCCCTGCTGACCCGGCTCGAGCAGCGGCTGGCCGACGTCACCGAGCGGGCCAAGCGGGGCGCCGAGGTCGGAGGCCTGCTCGGCCCGCTGGAGTTCGACGCGGCCAACACCGAGCGCGACCTCATCGTCGGAGCCGGCACCCGGCTCGAGGCGGCCCGCGACGCCGAGCGGGCGCGTCACCAGGTGGACGAACTGGCCGCCCGCGCCGACGCGGTCCGCGCCCTGGTGACCCAGACGGTCGCCGCGGTCACCCCGGCCCCGACCATGGGGGTGCCCGACGTCCACGCGCTGGGCCCGGTGCCGACCGACCCCAAGGGGCTGGCCGCCTATCTGTCCCGGCTGGACGCCGTCTCGCGCGGGCTGACCGTCGTCCACGCGGCCTACAGCGACGCGCTGGCCGCCCGCGAGGAGATCGCCGGCCTGGCCGGCGCGCTCGGCGCCCAGGCGCAGGCGGCCGGCGTCGCCGACCCTGACGCCCAGACCCTGCGGCAGCGGCTGGACGCCGTGCTCGCCGGTCGACCCACCGACGTGCGGCGCGCGCGGGCGCTGCTCGCGGCATACCAGGCCTATGTCCAGGCGATGACCCCGAGGGGAGCCAGGTCCCGATGACGACCACCAGGTGCCAGGAGCCCGGCTGCACCGGCACGATCCTCGACGGTTACTGCGACGTCTGCGGGACGCCCGGCAGTGGCGGCGGGGTCACCTCGACCCCAGCAGCCGGGGCACCGGCAGTGCCGGGCGAGGGCGACCCGCTCGGTGCCGAGTCGCCGCCGCCGCCGGTCCCCCCAGCCGCGGCGGCGCCGGCGGCGGCCGGCCCGAGCGTGCCCAACGGCACCCCGTGCCGCCAGCCGGGCTGCGCCGGGCACTACCTGGACGGCTACTGCGACGTGTGCGGCAGCTCAGCCGACGAGGACCCGACCTCGATCGCGACCTCGCCGCTGGCCCCGACCGCCTCCCGGTCCAGCAACCGGCTCTCGGCCACCGCGATCGGCTCGGCCCGAGCCCGCCAGAGCGGGTCCAAGACCACCCGCCGGGTCGGCTCGGGCAGCCAGCGGATGCGCCGCGCCCGGCTCGGGCAGGGGCTGACCAGCATCCCGCCGATCGCCGCGATCGACGCCGCCGACGCGGTGATGCAGAACCCCGTCGTCCCCGAGGACAAGCGGTACTGCTCCAACTGCGGCACCAAGGTCGGGCGCAGCCAGGACGGCCGGCCCGGCCGCACCACGGGCTTCTGCCCCAAGTGCCGCCAGCCGTTCTCCTTCGACCCCAAGCTGCGGGCCGGCGACCTGGTGGCCGGGCAGTACGAGGTGGCCGGCTGCCTGGCGCACGGCGGGCTGGGCTGGATCTATCTCGCGCGGGACAAGAACGTCTCGGATCGCTGGGTCGTGCTCAAGGGCCTGCTCAACTCCGGCGACCCCGACGCCCTGGCCGCGGCCATCGCCGAGCAGCGCTTCCTGGCCCAGGTCGAGCACCCCAACATCGTCGAGATCTACAACTTCGTCACCCACGAGGGTGCCGGCTACATCGTCATGGAATACGTCGGCGGCACGTCGCTCAAGGCGCTGCTCAAGCAGCGCATGCGCAAGGCCGGCCGCTACGACCCGATCCCGGTGGACCAGGCGCTGGCCTACATCCTGGAGATCCTGCCGGCCTTCACCTATCTGCACGACCTCGGCCTGGTCTACTGCGACTTCAAGCCGGACAACATGATCCAGGTCGGCGACGACATCAAGCTCATCGACCTGGGCGGGGTGCGCCGCATCGACGACGAGGACTCGGCGATCTTCGGCACGGTCGGCTACCAGGCCCCGGAGGTCGCCGAGCAGGGCGTCTCGGTGGCCTCGGACATCTACACCATCGGGCGCACCCTGGTCGTGCTGACCGTGGAGTTCCGCGGCTACCAGACCCGGTACGTCGACTCGCTCCCCCCGGTCGAGCAGACCGAGGTCTTCCAGCGCTACGACTCCTTCTACCGGCTGCTGCTCAAGGCCTGCGCCAAGAGCCCGGACGACCGGTTCGCCTCCGCGGACGAGCTGCGGGTGCAGATGCTCGGCGTGCTGCGCGAGGTCGTCGCGCAGGACTCCGGGCAGGGCCGGGCCACCACCTCGGCGACCTCGGTGCTGTTCGAGGAGCCCCAGATCGCCACCGACACCCTCGACTGGTACACCCTGCCGGTGCTGCGGCCCGACCCGCACGACCCACAGGCCGCCCTGCTGCGCGACGTGCGGCTGCGCGAGCCGCACGAGCGGGTGCCGCTGCTGCGCGAGGCCGAGCCGCAAACCCCCGAGGTGCTGCTCGAGCTGGCCCGGGCCGGGCTGGACCGCGGCGACCCGGGCGTCGTCGACGCGGCCACCAACCAACTGCTGCAGGACGACCCCTGGGAGTGGCGCGCGGTGTGGATGCAGGGCCTGCGGGCCCTGGCCAGCCGCGACGCGACCGGGGCGCAGAGCGCCTTCAACGCCGTCTACGGCCAGGTGCCCGGCGAACTGGCCCCCAAGCTCGCGCTCGCCTTCGCGTGCGAGGTGTCCGGTCAGGCCGAGGTGGGCGAGGCCCTGTATGCCGTGTGCGCCCGCACCGACAGCCACTACACCCCGGTCGGGGCCTTCGGCATGGCCCGGATCCGCAGCGCCCGCCGGGACGTCGCGGCCGCCGTCGAGGCCCTCGACCTCATCCCGTCGACCTCGCGCGCCTATGCGCTGGCCCGGCACAACCGGGCCCAGTTGCTGGCCGTCTCGGGGCAGGGCCTGCCGGCCCTCGCCGAGGCGCTGCGCAGCATCGAGGGGGTGCAGCTCGACCCGGTCGAGCTGGCCGAGCTGCAGGTCCAGGTCTTCGAGAACGCCCTGGCCGAAGTGGCCAAGGGCGGGACGAACGGCGCGCGCACCGGCGTGACCATCGCCGGGCACAGCGCGACCCAGCGGGGCACTCGCGAGGGCCTCGAGCAGGCGCTGCGCAGCCTGGCCCGGCTCACCCTCGACCCGGTGCGCCGCGTCGCGCTGGTCGACCGGGCCAACGAGGTGCGGCCGTGGACGATGACCTGACCCGACCCGCGGCCGGGCGCCGCGGCATACCGAGCTGCCTTGCGGCCTAAGGAGATCCCCGAGATGAGCACCTGTCCCAACTGCGGCGCCCAGCGCGCCGAGGGCGCGCTCTTCTGCGAGCAGTGCGGCCACGACTTCGCGGCCGGGCCCGCAGCGGCACCCGCGGGCGCACCGGCGGGCGCACCGGTGGCCGGTGCCGCCCCCCAGTCGCCCGGGGCGGGCGGGGTCGCCGTCGAGACCCAGACGCGGCAAGCCCCGGTGCGCGCCCAGACCGCCGCCGACGGTGAGGAGTCCCCGCTGGACATCGGCTGGACCGGGCCGGTGGCTGCCCGCGGCGTGGCCATGGAGGTCGCCGGGCCGGCCGACGACACCTGCCAGGCGTGCGGGTCCGGGCGCTTCGACGGGGGCTACTGCGACCAGTGCGGCGCCAAGCAGCCCGACCCGCGCGACCACTTCCGGGAGGAGCCGGCGCAGTGGCTGGGTGGGGTCTGCGACATCGGCAGCCGCAAGTCGCGCAACGAGGACGCCATGGCCCTGCTGGCCTCGCAGGCGCAGCTGCAGCAGGGGGTCATCGTCGTCTGCGACGGCGTGTCCAACGCCACCGACTCGCACATCGCCAGCCTCGCCGCGGCCCGGGCCGCTCGAGAGGTGCTCGACGACCCGGTGCCGCACGCGATGGGCCAGCCCGAGGCGCTCGTCGCGGCGATCGTCCAGCGGCTCGGGCAGTCGGTGCAGGCCGCCCGGCAGGCGGTGGTCGAGACGACCAAGGACCCGACGATCACGACGCCCCCGTCGTGCACGTTCGTCGCCGCCCTCATCGACGAGGGGCTGGCGGTGGTCG
This sequence comes from uncultured Intrasporangiaceae bacterium, assembly GCA_964647395.1. Lineage (GTDB taxonomy): Bacteria > Actinomycetota > Actinomycetes > Actinomycetales > Dermatophilaceae > Phosphoribacter. The sequence goes on from CAZYHR010000091.1 coordinate 12,589, forward strand.
GCAACGTCGGTGACAGCCGCGCCTACTGGCTGCCCGACGACCCGGCGGCCGAGCCACGGCAGCTGACCGAGGACGACTCGTGGGCCGCCGAGCAGATGCGCGAGGGCATGCCCCGCAAGCAGGCCGAGACCGGCGCGCAGGCGCATGCCATCACCCGCTGGCTCGGCGTCGACTCCCCCGACGACCTGACCCCCCACACGGCTGCGGTGCGGCTGGACGCCGACGGCTGGCTGCTGCTGTGCTCCGACGGGCTGTGGAACTACTGCTCCGAGGCGCAGGACCTGCGCGACCTGGTGCACCGCACCGTCGCCGAACTCGGCGAGCACGGGTTCAACCCACGCACCCTGGCGCACGCGCTGGTCGACTTCGCCAACGCGGCCGGCGGCGTCGACAACATCACGGTCGCGCTGGCCCGGGTCGGCCGGACCGCGGCGCCGGCCCCGGAGGCACCCCGGGCCGAACCGGCCGCGGCCGGTGGGCCGACCCCGTTCGAGGGCGTTCCCATCGAGCAGCCGGCGCCCGCCGCGGTCGCGCCGGCCACGCCGACCTCGGGTTTCGCGGCGCCCGCCCCGCCGTCGGTCGGGTCGATCCCCGAGCCGGCCGCCCAGCACCCGGTCCCCGACCCGCCTGAGCCGGCCGCGCAGCCCGCACCGGCGCAGCCCGCACCCGCG
>CAZYHR010000092.1:0-12297 GCA_964647395.1 uncultured Intrasporangiaceae bacterium
GAGCATCTGACTACGGATCAGAAGGTTAGGGGTTCGAATCCCTTCGGGCGCGCTTCGAATTGCATTGCAGCACAAGGGGATTCGCGCTCCAGCCAAGTCTAGGGATCTTGGGATACTGGGCCGGGCGGCCCTGAAACCCCGTGTCGGATTCCGACGGCGTGCTCACGGCGTTCAACCTCCGTGACCACGTCATGAACGTCGGCGACACCCCACGCCGCCCTGTCAGTTGGCCACGTCATCTGGCCACCGACCGCAGCCACCCCAGCAGGTGCCGGTAGACGGCCGGGTGGTTGAGCAGGTCGAGGTGATTGAGCCCGGGCAGCACGACGACGCCGGCGCCCAATTCGCGGGGGACCGGCACCAGGCCGTCACCGAGCCGCGCGCGCTCCGGCGGCCAGCCGGCGGGGGTGAGGCTGCCGAGCACGACGTGTTCCCGCACGTGGTCGGGCAGCGGCGGGTGGGCCACCTCGTCGTGCAGGTCGCGGATCCCGGTGCTGCGCGAACCGATCAGGCCGCCCAGCCAGTGACCGTGGCCGCTGCGAGTGGCCACCTCTGCGGTCCGCGCCGCAGCGCGTTCCAGTGGCGCCCCGTCGCGCGGGCTGCCCAGGGTGACGACCGCGCGGACCCGGTCGACCCATGCCGGGTCGCCGCCGGCCACGGCGGTCAGCGCGACCAGCCCGCCCATCGAGTGACCCACCAGGACCAGGTCGCGCACCGGCACCGGCCAGCCCTGGACCACCTCGCCCAGCAGCACCCCGAGCGACTGCGCGTTGTCGGCGATCGCGAGCCCGGTGTTGTAGCGCAACAGGACTGGCTGCCAGTCGGTTTCGTCGAGCAGCCGGCTGGCATACGTGGTGCCGGCTTGACCCCACCGGTGCCGCGCGCGGTAGCCCCAGGCCTGCTCGGTCTCCACCAGTCCGGGCAGCAGGACGACCACCCGGTCCCGCTCCGCCCCGTAGGCCGCGACCAGCCCGGCCCGCGTCGCCGGCACCTCCCGGCCCTCGTGCCGCAGGCTCATCGGCACCGCCAACTGCGAGCGGTCCTGCACGAGCCGGTCGCCGGACAGGCCGTTGACCACCCCGAGCGTCAACTGGGCCCGCGGCCCGATCGGCGCGCTGCGCCGCGCCGTGGTGGCCCGCCGGGTGATCTCGGCGGCCGCCCACCCCGCTGCCCGCATCCCGGTGCGGACCCAGAAGTACGTATGCCGCGTGGCCACCCCGTGCGCGGCCCGGACCGGCCGCACCGCGTCGCCGACGAGCGCACCGACGGCGCGATAGGCCTGATCGGTGACGGCCCGCTGGGTCCCCTCGACCAGGCCGACGATGCCCCCAGCCGCGCGTCCGGCCAGCCGGGCGACGTCGGCCGCCTCGTCGGGGGTCATGCTCGGACCGCCGGACCGTCCATGCCCCCAGCCTACCTACGGTCGCGTAACCTCAGGCCGCCGGGCCGGGCCGCTCGGGCTCAGGCGGCGCGTCAGTGCGGGCACCGCGCACACGTGCAGTCGGCGCAGGCGCATTGGCTGCACGAGCACGTCGGACCGCATCGCTCGCAGTCGCAGCGGTCGTCGGGGTCGGGCATCGGCACGGGCCTGGGGGTCGGGTCGGTCATGGCGACTCCTGACGTCAGCGGGGCTTGGCCCACTCATCCCTACCCGGAGGGCGCGCTGCCCAACCGCGGGTCCGGCCCGAGCGGCGCAGCGGACGAATCCGGCCGCCCCCGTTGGCGTTTGCGGGTCGCGCCGCCGGGGAAGGGTCGTCGGTGGAGACGGAAGGAGGGCCCGATGGCCGAAGTGAGTGCAACGGACCGCGACCAGCTCAAGGACTCCGACTTCGCCTACGTCGACTCGGAGGGCGACCGGCACCTGCCGATCCATGACGAGTCGCATGTGCGCAACGCTGCCGCCCGCTTCAGCCACACGTCCTTCGAGTCCGCTGCGGACAAGAGGCGAGCGGCCACGAGAGTCGTCGCCGCCGCCGACGAGCACGGGGTCGAACTCGACGACGACGCGGCCGTCAGCCGGGCTGCGCGCCGATGAACGGCGGCGCGCAGCCCGATCGGATCAGGCGGCGGCGGCGAGGTCGCTGCGCCGCAGGTCCTCCAGCGCCAGTTCGACGGTGTCGGCGATCGAGGTCAGCCGGTCGGACAACTCGGCCAGGCCCGCTCGGCCGGCGACCAGGGCGGAGGAGCGGCAGGCCACCGCATACCGGCGCAGGGCGGCGACGTCCCGACCGCGGCACGGTGGGGCCTGCGGGTCGTCCAGGGTGGTCAGGTGGTCCATGGCTTGTCCTTCCGGGTGTCGAGGGAGCCGACATCTAGAAGACGCGCGAGCCGCCCGGCAGTGACGTAGCGACAGGACACGATTCGGCAACGGTCGGCTGCGGTCCGACCCCAGGACCGGCGAAAGGCCGAGGTGCGACCCGCTCGGGGGTTCGGGAAGCACCTCGGCCCTTCGTCTGCTGCCGGCCGGTCACCCGTTCGGGGGGTCGGGAAACCGGTCGGCGCGCTGCCGGCCGTCGAACGGTCACCCGCTCGGGGGGGTTGGGAAACCGTTCGACCTGTGCCGTGCAGTCCGGTGCCGAGCCGCTCGGGGGTTCGGTCAGCACCCTGACACCATGACTATCGGCACCCCCCAGCGATTCGTTACACCCGCGCCGAAACTTTTTCGGCGGGGAGGGCTGCGGGCCGGCCGTGCGGATAAAAACCGCAGGTCAGACGCGTCTTGACGGCCGGGTGACAACTGCGCCACCCGTCGTCCGGTGGCTGAGACTCCCTGCACGGTCCGAGCCGCGCTGCGCTCGCGGCCACCTGGCGGCGCTCCGGCGATATGACTTACGACACCTGGTGAGTTGCGACACTCTGGGCGGCGCGTCGCGGTGGCCGCCGCGGCCCGGAACGACACGAGGCCGAGGCGCCACCCGCTCGGGGGTTCGGGAAGCACCTCGGCCGTTCCGTGTGCCGCGCCGATCGATGCCCCACTCGGGGATCGGGAACCGTTCGACGGCGGACCTGCAGCGAGGTGGTGGACCGCTCGGGGGTTCGGTCTGGGCCTCGACACCAGGGAAATCGGCCAGCGACCCAAAGCGTTACAACTTTCAACAACTTTTTCTCCGGACCCTCGCCGGGCGCCCCGACCCGCGGCACTAGCCTGCGCAGCATGACCTCGTTGACCGCGGCCAGCCACCCGGTGCTCCTGCTCCTGCACGGCCTCGGCGCCAACGGCGCCGTCTGGCACGACGTCGTCGAGTTGGCCCGCGCCGCCGGGTGGCGCGACATCCTCGCCCCGGACCTGGCCGGGCACGGCGGCGGCGCGCGGCACCCCGACTACACCTTCGCCACCAAGGCCCGCGCGCTCGCCGACCACCTGGACCCGGCCCGGCGCTACGTCATCCTCGGCCACTCGCTGGGCGGGGCGGTGGCCGTGCAACTGGCCGACGCGGCATACGGGCTGTCGGTGGATCGGGTGATCGCGGTCGGCGTCAAGGCCGGCTGGACCGAGGACGAGGTGGCCATCGCGGCTCGGCTCGCGCAGAAGCCGCAGGCGATGTTCGAGACGCGCGACGAGGCGATCGAGCGCTATCTCAAGGTGACCGGCCTCTACGGCCTGGTGCCGCACGAGCACCCGTCGGTGCAGCAGGGCGTGACCAACACCGACGACGGGCGGTGGCACACCACCGTCGACCCGCGCACCGTCGGTGCCGGCAAGCCCGAGATGGCCCGCCTCATCGCCGCTTCCACCGCCCCCGTCCTGCTGGCCCGTGGGGCCGAGGACCCCGTGTGCACCGAGGACATGCTGGCCGAACTCGAGGCTGAGCTCGGGCTGCCCCCGCACGTGACCCTGCCCGGCCTGGGCCACAACCCGCACGTCCAGGACCCCGCGGCCGTGGTCGGATTGCTGCCCGGGTGACCCCCGCGCCCGCCGGGACGCTCGCCGACCTCGCCGCGGCGGTCGGTGCCGACCCCGACGGCCTGTATGCCGCGTTCGCGGACTGGGCGCGCGGGCGCGGCCTCGAACTGTATCCGCACCAGGACGAGGCGATCATCGAACTGCTCACCGGCAGCCACGTCGTCCTGGCCACGCCCACCGGCTCGGGCAAGTCGCTCGTCGCGACGGCCGCCCACCTCGCGGCCCTGGCGACCGGCCGGATGTCCTACTACTCGGCGCCCATCAAGGCGCTGGTCAACGAGAAGTTCTTCGCGCTGTGCGACGACTTCGGCGCGGCGCAGGTGGGGCTGCTCACCGGCGACGCGGCGGTCAACCCGAGTGCGCCGATCATCTGCTGCACCGCCGAGGTCATCGCCAACATGGCTCTGCGACAGGGCGACTCGCCGCCGTTGCGGGACGCGCTGATCGTCATGGACGAGTTCCACTACTACGCCGACCGGCAGCGCGGCTGGGCCTGGCAGGTGCCGCTGCTGGAGCTGGCCTCCGCCCAGTGCCTGCTCATGTCGGCCACCCTGGGCGACCTGAGCCGGATCACCGCCGACCTGGGCCGCCGCACCGGCCGGCCGGTCGCCGAGGTCACCAGCGCGCAGCGACCCGTGCCGCTGACCTTCACTTGGTCGCTCACCCCGCTCGCCGAGGTCGTCGAGGAACTCGTCACCACCCACCGCGCCCCCGTCTACGTCGTGCACCCGTCGCAGGCGGCGGCCGCCGAGCACGCCCGCTCGCTGACCGGGCTGACCCTGCTGGGCGCCGCGGAGCGCGCCGAGATCGCCCGGCGGATCGGGCCGGTGCGCTTCGCCACGGGCTTCGGCCGCACCCTGTCGGCGTTGCTGCGCAAGGGCATCGGCGTGCACCACGCGGGCATGCTGCCCCGCTATCGGCGGGTGGTCGAGCAGTTGGCTCAGGCCGGGCTGCTCAAGGTGATCTGCGGCACCGACACCCTCGGCGTCGGCATCAACGTGCCGATCCGCACCGTGCTGCTGACCCGGCTGACCAAGTTCGACGGGTCGCGCGAGCGGCTGCTCAAGGCCCGCGAGTTCCACCAGATCGCCGGCCGCGCCGGGCGGGCCGGCTTCGACACGACCGGAGAGGTCGTCGTCCAGGCACCCGAGCACCTCATCGAGAACGCCCGTCGCGTCGCCAAGGCCGGCGACGACCCGGTCAAGCTCAAGCGGGTGCAGCGGGTCAAGCCCGAGCCGGGCCAGATCGTCTGGAACGAGGCGACCTTCGACCGGCTCGGCGGCGCCGCCCCCGAACCGCTCGTCTCCCGGATGCGGGTCGACAACGCGATGATCCTGGCGGTCGTCGCCCGCCCCGGCGACCCGGTGCTGGCGCTGTCCCGCCTGCTGCGCGGCAGCCACGAGGACGCCGCGGGCCGGGCCAAGCTGGCGCGCCGGGCGATCCGGCTGGGCCGCAGCCTGCTCGACTCGGGCGTGCTGGTCCGGCTGCCCGAGCCGGACGAGCAGGGCCGCACCCTCGCCGTGACCGTCGACCTCCCGCCGGACATCGCGCTGCACCAACCGCTCTCGCACTTCGCCCTGGCCGCGCTCGAGCTGCTCGACCCGGCCGAACCCACGCACGCCCTGGACGTCGTGTCGGTCGTCGAGGCGGTCCTGGAGTCGCCGCGGCCGGTGCTCATGGCCCAGCAGTGGGAGGCCCGCGGCGAGGAGGTCGCCCGGCTCAAGGCCGAGGGCATGGACTACGAGCAGCGGATGGACGCGCTCGAGCAGGTCAGCTGGCCGCAGCCGCTCGCGGAGCTGCTGGCGGCGGCCTACGCGGCCTATCGCCAGTCGCACCCGTGGCTGCCCGAGGATGCCCTGGCCCCCAAGTCGGTCGTGCGGCACATGTGGGAGCAGGCGCTGTCGTTCACCGAGCTCGGGTCGCGCTACGGGCTGGCGCGCTCCGAGGGGGTGGTGCTGCGCTACCTGTCCGACGCCTATCGCACGCTGCGCCAGACCGTGCCCGAGGCGCACCGCAGCCCCGAGCTCGACGAGCTGGTCGAGTGGCTGGGCGAGACGGTGCGCCAGACCGACTCGTCGCTGCTGGACGAGTGGGAGACGCTGACCGGCGTCGGGCCGGTGCGCCGCGACGTCCTCGACGCTCCGGCGCCCCCGCGGCCGCTGTCGGCCAACGAGCGGGCGCTGCGGGTCATGGTGCGCCAGGCGCTGTGGCGGCGGGTCGAACTCGCGGCCCGCGACGACGTCGACGGCCTGTCTGCCGCCGAGCAGGCCGCCGTGGCGCTCGCCGACCCGCCGCTGCCGGTCGCCATGGACGCGGCCGCCTGGGACCAGGCCCTGGCCGCCTACTGGCAGGAGCACGCGCAGATCGGGCTGGACGCCGACGCCCGCGGCCCGGCGCTGCTCGCGATCTCGGCGCACCCCGACGCCGAGCCCGGCACCCGCCGCTGGCTGGCCCGGCAGACCCTCGCCGACCCCGCCGGCGACCACGACTGGGTGCTCGAGGCCGAGGTCGACCTCGACGCCACCGACGCCGCCGGGGCGCTCGTGCTGCGCTGCACCGCGCTGCGACGGCTCTGACCCCGGGCGACCGCGGGATACTGCCTGGCGTGGACGCCGACCTGCTGGCCCGCGCCCGGTCGCTGGTCCGGCCCGGCCGGCGGGTGGTCCTCGGCATCACCGGTGCTCCCGGCGCGGGCAAGTCCACCTCGCCGAGGCGTTGGTCGGCGCGCTGACCGCAGCCGGCGAGCGGGCGGCATACCTGCCCATGGACGGCTACCACCTGCCCCAGGCGACCCTGCGCGCGCTGGGCCGGCGGGACCGGATGGGCGCGCCCGACACCTTCGACGCGGCCGGCTTCGCGACGACGGTGCGGGCCCTGGCGACGACTGCCGACGAGGTCGTCGCGCCCGGCTTCGACCGCGCCGTCGAGGAGCCCGTGCCCGGCGCGGTCGTCGTGCCCGGCGACGCGACGATCGTCGTCACCGAGGGCAACTACCTGCTGCTGCCGGGGGATTGGGCCCTGGCGCGCCGCTGGCTCGAGCAGGTCTGGCTGGTGCGCATCGACGACGCGCTGCGCCGTGAGCGGCTCGTCGCGCGGCATGTGCGCTTCGGCAAGTCGGACGCGGCGGCGCGGGCCTGGGTCGAGGCGGTCGACGAGCCCAACGCCCGCCGCATCGCCCGGTATGCCGCCCGGCCTGACCTCCTCGCCGGGGCGGGCCGGGCCGTCGGCCAGCGCGGCGCCCGCCTCGATCTAGCCGGCCCCGACGGCGGGGCGGGCGGCGGCCCGACTGGTGCGCACGTGGTCGCGCACCGACCAGGCCACGCAGGCGGCCCAGAGCACCGCGACAGCGGTGAGCGCCAGTTGCAGCGTCGCGCCGGAAGCGTCGATCCAGTCGCTGCGCAGCAGGCTGCGGACGTTGGTCAGCACGATGATCCCGCCCACCGCGGAACCGAGGATGCGCGGGGGCAGGTGGCGCACCAGCCAGGCGGCCAGCGGGGCGGCGATCAGCCCGCCGACCAGCAGGGCGGCCGCCATGGCCGGCACGATGGCCCCGCCGCCGAGCCCGAAGAAGAACCCGGTCGAGGCGGCGATCGCCACGATGAACTCGCTCGTGTCGATCGAGCCGATGACCTTGCGCGGCTCGAGTCGCCCGCTGGCCAGGATGGCCGGCGTGCCGACCGGCCCCCACCCGCCGCCCCCGGTGGCGTCGACGAAGCCGGCGACCAGCCCGAGCGGTGAGAGGAAGCGGCGCCGCAGCGGCTGGCCGAGGCGGTGGGTCGAGGGCCCGCTGATGGTGAAGCGGACGAGGATGTAGAGGCCGAGCGCCAGCAGGATCGCCGCCATGACCGGCGCCGCGACCTCGCTGGACAGCCAGGACAGGAACGTCGCCCCGGCGAAAGCGCCGATGGCCCCGGGGATGGCGATCCGCCGGACGACCTGCCAGTCGACGTTGCCGAAGCGCCAGTGGGCGATGCCGGAGGCCAGGGTGGTGCCGATCTCGGCCAGGTGCACGGTCGCCGAGGCGGCCGCGGGGTTGGTGCCGACGGCGAGCAGCAGGGTGGTCGAGGTGACGCCGTAGGCCATGCCGAGGCTGCCGTCGACGAGTTGGGCGCCCAGCCCGACCAGGGCAAGCAGCAGGAGGGTCTGCACGGGGGACTCCTGGGGAGGGAAGCTGACGAGGGTGGGGGGTGGTCCCGGCAGGGCCGGGTGTCAGCTCCGACAGAGCGCGGCGGCGACCCGGAGCAGGTCGACGGCGCGGCGCTTCACCAGCAGGGCGCTCATCCGACGGTCCGTTTCTGTCGCGGCAGGTCCGGCAGCGGGATGCGGCCGTGCGTCGATGATGGCATGAAGTTATCGCTGACCCAACCACTGCTTATATGTCGGACGGTATGCCGCGGCCCACCTAGGCTGTGGGGTCGACACCGGCCGACGAAGGAGACAGAGCCCATGGGTTACGGCGACTACGAATACGACACCACCCGCCGAGACGCCCCGATCCGGATCGCGTCGCGCGGGCGGGCCGTGCTCGCCAACCCGATGACCAACCGGGGGACCGCCTTCACCGTCCAGGAGCGGCGCTACCTCGGCCTGGTCGGGCTCATGCCGAGCCAGGTCACGTCGCTCGGCAACCAGGTGCGCCGGGTCTATCAGCAGTACCAGTCGGCCAAGACGCCGTTCGCCAAGCACAACTACCTGGCCAGCCTGCGCGACCGCAACGAGATCCTCTTCTACCGGTTGCTGGCCGACCACATCGAGGAGATGCTGCCGATCATCTACACGCCGACCATCGGCGAGGTCATCGAGCGCTTCTCCCTCGAATACAACCGGCCCCGAGGGGTGTTCCTGTCGATCGACCGGCCCGAGGACATCGAGCAGTCGCTGCTCGACTACGGCCTGGGGGCCGCGGACGTCGACCTCATCGTGGCGACCGACAGCGAGGGCATCCTCGGCATCGGCGACCAGGGCATCGGCGGCATCGAGATCGCCATCGGCAAGCTGTCGGTCTACACGGCCGCGGCCGGCATCCACCCGCGCCGGGTCATCCCGGTCGTGCTCGACGTCGGCACCGACAACCTCGGGCTGCTCAACTCCGACCTCTACCTCGGCGAGCGGCACGCCCGCATCCGCGGCGAGCGCTACGACGAGTTCATCGAGGCCTACGTCCGGGCCGCCAGCAAGCTGTTCCCGCACGCCATGCTGCACTGGGAGGACTTCGGCGCCAGCAACGCGCACCGGATCCTGGAGAAGTACCGCGACACCTACTGCACGTTCAACGACGACATCCAGGGCACCGCAGCGGTCGCCCTCGCTGCGGTGCTCGCGGGCGTGGCGGTGACCGGTATGCCGCTCGTGGAGCACCGGATCGCGATCTTCGGCGGCGGGACCGCCGGCATCGGCATCGCCGACCTGCTGCGCGACGAACTGGTGCGCTCGGGCCTGTCCCAACAGGAGGCCTACTCGCGCTTCTACGCGCTCGGCTCGGGTGGGTTGTTCGTCGACGACCAGCCGCGGCTGCGGGACTTCCAGCGTCCCTACGCCCGCACCCGCGCCGAGGTCTCCGGCTGGTCGGCGACCGGCGTGCGCGGCACCCTGAGCCTGGCCGACGTCGTCCGCGAGGCCCAGCCGACCATCCTCATCGGCACCTCGACGGTGGGCGGCGCGTTCACCAAGCCGATCGTGCAGGAGATGGTTCGGCACGTCGAACGGCCGATCATCATGCCGCTGTCCAACCCCACCTCACGGGCCGAGGCCACCCCGGCCGACCTCGTCGAGTGGACCGACGGACGCGCGCTGGTGGCGACCGGCTCGCCGTTCGACCCGGTCGACCACCGCGAGGTGCGGCACTTCATCGCCCAGGCCAACAACGCGCTGATCTTCCCCGGCCTCGGGCTCGGCGTGGCCGCCTGCGACGCCACCCGCATCACCGACCGGATGATCGCCGCCGCCGCCGAGGCCCTCGCCGGCCGGGTCAACACCTATCGCCCGGGCGCCTCGTTGCTGCCGTCGATGAATGAACTGCGCCCCGTCTCGGCCCACGTCGCCCTCGCCGTCGCGGCGGCCGCCGCCGAGGAGGGCGTGGCCCGCAGCCCGCTGACCGACCCGATCAACCAGATCTACAGCCGGATGTGGCAGCCCGAGTATCCCCAGGTCGAGGTCATCTGACCGGACGGCCGAGCGGGTGGCCGCGGGCGGCATACGGGACCTTGGTGGGTTGCGGGGGCGCGTCGGGTGTGGTGATTCTGTCCCCAGCCCCACTGCCGACGAAGGTGACGACGACATGGCACTCTCCCTGGACAGCGGTCCCACCGGCACGCCTCTGCTCGTGCAGACGATCGGGGACAACCTCGCGGCGACGGTGCAGCGGTTCGGCGACCGGGAGGCCATGGTCGACTGCGCGCAGGGCAAGCGGTGGACCTACGCGGAGTTCCAGCGCGACGTCGACACCCTGGCTCGCGGGCTGATCGCGGCCGGGCTCGGCAAGGGCGACCGGGTCGGCATCTGGGCGCCCAACTGCGGCGAGTGGACGATCGTCCAGTATGCCGCGGCCGCCATGGGCGCGATCCTGGTCAACATCAACCCGGCCTACCGGACCCATGAGTTGCAATACGTCCTGCAGCAGTCGGGCATCAAGCTGCTGGTCTCGGCGCCGTCGTTCAAGACCTCCGACTACGCCTCGATGATCGAGCAGGTCCGCGACGAGGTGCCCACTCTCGAGCAGGTCGTGCTGCTGGGCCGCGAGTCGTGGGACCAGTTGTGGGCCGCGGCCGAGCAGGTCAGCCCGGAGCAACTCGCCGAGGTCGCGGCCGGGCTGCGCCCCGAGGACCCGATCAACATCCAATACACCTCCGGGACAACGGGGTTCCCCAAGGGCGCCACGCTCAGCCACGTCAACATCCTCAACAACGGCTTCTTCGTCGGCGAGCTGTGCGACTACACCGAGCAGGACCGGGTCTGCATCCCGGTGCCCTTCTACCACTGCTTCGGCATGGTCATGGGCAACCTCGCGTGCACGACCCACGGCGCGGCCATGATCATCCCGGCGCCCGGCTTCGACCCGGCGCTGACCCTGCAGGCGGTCCAGGACGAGCGGTGCACGTCGCTCTACGGCGTGCCGACGATGTTCATCGCCGAGTGGGCGCTGCCCGACTTCGACAGCTACGACCTGTCGACGGTGCGCACCGGCATCATGGCCGGCTCGCCGTGCCCGGCCGAGATGATGAAGAAGCTCATCGCCGCCGGCATCGACGAGATGACGATCTGCTACGGCATGACCGAGACCTCGCCGGTGTCGACCCAAACGCGCACCGACGACACCTTCGAGCACAAGGTCGGCACGGTGGGCAGGGTCGGGCCGCACCTGCAGATCGGCATCGTCGACCCGAGCAGCGGTGAGCCGGTGCCGCGGGGCGTGGCGGGGGAGTTCGTCACCAAGGGCTACTCGGTCATGCTCGGCTACTGGAACCAGCCGGACAAGACCGCCGAGGCGATCGTCGACGGGTGGATGCGCACCGGCGACCTCGGGGTCATGGACGAGGACGGCTTCGTGCAGATCACCGGCCGGATCAAGGACATGGTCATCCGGGGCGGCGAGAACATCTATCCGCGGGAGATCGAGGAGTTCCTCTACACCCACCCGGACGTCCTCGACGCGCAGGTCATCGGCGTGCCGGACCCGAAGTACGGCGAGGAACTGTGCGCCTGGATCCGGCTGCGCCCCGGCGCCGAGCCGATCACCGCCGAGTCGCTGCGGGTGTTCTCGACGGGCAAGTTGGCGCACTACAAGATCCCGCGCTACGTCGAGATCGTCGAGGAATTCCCCATGACGGTCACCGGCAAGGTCCGCAAGATCGAGATGCGCGAGCAGTCGGCGGCGCGGCTGGGCCTGCTCTGAGGGACCGCCGACGGGCCGGTGGCCGGGCCGTGGTCCGAGCCGTGGTCCGGGCCGTGGGGCCCGATCGTCGGTGAGCTGCCCGGCCCGGGTGCTGGCGTGTGACATGGGCGACTCGGGCTGAGGGGGCTGACCTGCGGGTATCGTTCCGTTGACGGGCCGGTGGGCCCCCGATCGATGGAGTTTGTGCATGCCCGACAACCCGCTCGTCTGGATCCTTCTCGTGGTGGCGGTCCTCATCGTCGTCGCGGTGCTGCTCGGCATGCGGCGACGCCGTGGTGGCGCGACTGCCGCCACGGGCCAGCCGACCGGCGCCGCGCCGAGCGTGCCGGCCGCGGGGACCGGGCCGGAGTCGGCTCCGGCGACGGCGCTGGCGACGCCGCCGATGGTGGACCCGGCCGAGCCGGTGCCGGTCCCCGAGGCGTTCCCGCCGGCCCCGGAGCCGGACGTGGAGCCGGACGTGGAGCCGGACGTGGAGCCGGACGTGGAGCCGGACGTGGAGCCG
>CAZYHR010000092.1:12397-13198 GCA_964647395.1 uncultured Intrasporangiaceae bacterium
GAGTATGCCGTCCCGGCAACCGACGACGGCGTGGGGCCGGAGCAGGCCGAGACCGCGGTCGAGGAGGCCGGCTGGCCGGAGGACCCGGCCGCCGCTGCGCTGCTGGCCGAGCAACTCGAGGTCGAGCAGGGCTCGGCCGACCCAGCGGCGGCTGCCGAGGCGGCGGCCGAAGCGGCCGAGGCCGAGGCCGAGCCGGGTGGGGCCGTGGTGGCCGAGGCCGAGGCGGCTGAGCAGGAGTGGCCCGCCGAGGACCCGGCGGGTGCGGCGTTGGTCGTGGACGAGCAGCGGGCCGAGTCGGACGATGCCGAGGCGGCCACCCTCGACGAGCCGGGTGGCCCGGAGTCGTCCGACGACCCGAGCCGCGAGGAGCGCATCGCCTCTTGGCGCGAGCGGGTCGCCGCGGCGGAGGCGTCCGCGGCCGACGCCGACGCCGCCCGCACCGATCTCGCCGAGGCCGTGGAGCAGCCGGTGGCCCCGGAGTCGGCGGCCGAGGTTGAGGTGCCCGAGGTCGCCGAGCCGACCGAGGAGGCCGTGGCGGGTGAGCCGGAGTCGGCGGCCGAGGCGCCGGCTGGGCCGGTGGCCCCGGAGTCGGCGGCCGAGGACGAGGTGCCCGAGGTCGCCGAGCCGACCGACCAGTTCGAACACGAGCAGCCCGCGTCGACGCCGTCCATCGCCACGGCGGTCGTCATGGCCGGAGCCGGCATCGCCGCGACGGGCGACCAGGCGGCCGACCTGACCGGGCCCGCGGATCACGCCGAGCCGGATCACGCCGAGCCGGATGACGCCGAGCCGGATGACGCC
>CAZYHR010000093.1:0-13127 GCA_964647395.1 uncultured Intrasporangiaceae bacterium
CGACGATGGCGACGCGCACAGATCCCATGGTGGGTGCTCCTTGGTGGGGTGGTCCGGCCTGGTCAGGCCGGAGGACGGGGTATGCCGGTCGGTCCGGCGGGTGAGGGGGTGCCGGCGCCAGGTCCCCCGAGGACGCCGCCGGTGGAGCGCTCGACGGAGATGAGCTCCTCGAGCCAGCGCACCTCGCGCTCGGCGGCTTCCTCGCCGTGGCGCTGCAGTGCGGCCGTGTAGTGGTCCATCCGCTCCCGGTTGCGCACCGAGGCCTCGCGGATGTTGGCCAGGCGCTCCTCGAGCCGGGACCGGCGGCCCTCGAGGATGCGCAGCCGCACCTCGGCCCGGGTCCGGGCGAAGAACGCGAAGTGGACGTCGAAGCCCTCGTCGTCCCACGCCGTCGGGCCGGCCCGCTCGGCCAGCACCTGGAAGTGCTCCTTGCCGTCGGCGGTCAGCTCGTAGACGATGCGGGCCCGCTTGCCGGCCTCGGCGTCCTCGGCGCTCTCGTGGACCCAGCCCTTGTCGAGCAGTCCGCGCAGGCACGGGTAGAGCGAGCCGTAGGACAGGGCGCGGAAGGCCCCGAGCGCGGAGTTGAGCCGCTTACGCAGCTCATAGCCGTGCATGGGGGCTTCGTGCAACAGCCCCAGGACGGCGAACTCGAGAAGCTCGGTGCGTCGGGACATGACCTAACGGTAACACGGATATATCGCTGCGATACATCATGCCGATGCGTGTCGGCGCCCGTGTCGCTGGGTTCGGCGATTCCAGGTGCGCTCCGGGCCGAGCCGGTGCTCAATGGAGGTATGGGAGATTCCGCGGGGGGAGTCCGACGGTGGCTGGCTCGGGTGCTGTCGGATCGTGACGGCCGGCTCCGGGTGCCGGTGTCCAACCGGGCCGTGGCGGTGGTCGGGCTGCTGACGGTCGGGCTGGTGGCCGGGCCGCCGGCCGCCCAGCCGGTCGCGAGGGCGGCCGAACCGCCGGGCACGGTCACCGTGGCCACCGGAGCGACGACGACCCGGCAACTGCTGCTGGCCCCGGGCCGGGTGGTGTGGGTCGACGACCGGGCCGCCGGGACCCCGACCTGGCAGCGGCTCGGCGCGACCACCACGACCCTGGGCCCCGAGCAGCGGGTCGCGGTGCCCGGCGGAGCACCGGTCACGGCGGTCAGCGGGGCGCGGCTGTTCGCCCCGGGCCACTACTTCGACGGGCTGGACTGGGCGACCCTGAACCTGCCGGGCAGCCCGACGCTGGCCTCGGGCCAGTTGGTCAGCAACGGCTCGCAGACCCTCGACCTGGCCACCGGCCGGTCGCTGAGCGGCGCGGCGACCAGCCTGTGGGGCGGGGCGGCATACGGCTGGAGCGCCGCGGGCATCACGGCGACCCGCCCGGACGGCACCGCCACCCTCGTGCTGGCGCGGGCCGGCGCCGGCCTGGCCGCCGACGAGACGTTCACCACGGTGCAGGCGCAGGGCGACGTGCTCGCCTGGGGCGCCAGCTCGGGCACCGTGCGGTGGCGCGGCCGCGACGGCGTCGTGCGGGGGCCGGTGACCGGGACGCTGCGCCAGGTCTCCGCCGGCCGGCTGCTGGTCACCGGCGCGGACGGCTCGGCGCAGGTGCTGCTCGCGGCCACCGGCGCGGTGCTGCTCGACCTCGTGCCGGGCCCGACCCCGGCCGAGCAGCCGGTCTCGGTCGGTCTGGGCCCCCACGGCCTGAGCTGGGTGGCGCGCTCCGGCGAGCCCCGGATCAGCCCGCTGCCCGATCCGGGGCTGCCGCCGCGCCACGTCGGCGCCCCGGCCGCGCCGGCCACCTGGGACCGGCTGGACGGGTCGTGGCTGGGGCAGTGGACCTTCACCGAACCGCTGACCACCTGCCGGGCGCAGCTGAGCGCCCCCACCGGCCAGGTCGTGCAGGACGTGCCCTGCGAGCCGAGTTTCATGGCGCTCGGCGCGGCCCTGGTGCTGTTCGACCCGCGTGACCTGGGCGGCCGGCTGCTGCCCGCCGGACGCTACACCTGGCGGCTGGTGGGCGGCGGCCGGCACGGCAGCCTCGTCGACACCGACGGCGCGGCCCCGCTGACCGGCACCATCGACGTGCCGACCGGGTTGGTGCCGGTCCCGCCCGCGCGGCTGCTGGACACCCGGCCCGGCCAGCCCACCGTCGACGGACGAGCCAGCGGCGCCGGCGCCCTCGGCCCCGATCAGGTCCGCACCGTGCCGGTCACCGGCCGGGCGGGCGTCCCGGCCACCGGGGTCGCCGCGGTCGCCGTCAACGTCACCGGCATCCAGCCCAGCGCCGGCACCTATCTGACCACGTATGCCGCCGGCCGGCCCCGGCCGCACGTGTCGACGATCAACCTCGCCGCCGGCGAGGTCTATGCCAACGCCACCGTCGTGCCGGTCGGGGCGGACGGCTCGATCGCCCTGTACAACGCGCAGGGCCGCGCCGACGCGGCGATCGACGTGGTCGGCTGGTTCCCGGCCGGGACGGCGCCCAGCTTCGTCCCGGTCGAGCCGGCCCGCCTGCTGGACACCCGGCCGGGCGGGGCCACCGTCGACGGCCACAACAGCGGCGCCGGCCCGTTCGGACCGCAGAGCGACCCGGCCTGGGTCTCGCTGTGGACCGCCGGCCGGGCCGGCATCCCGGCCGGGTCGCGAGATCCGGTGCTGGCCAACCTCACCGGCATCCTGCCGGACAAGCCGACCTACCTGTCGATCAACGGCCGGGTCGACCCGGCGGCCAACCCGACGTCCTCGGTCAACCTGCAACGCAGCACCATCGTGCCCGGCCTGGTCGTCGGCGGCGACGGCGGCTTGGAGGTGGACAGCTCCGACGGGCTGACCGACGCCACCGTCGACGTGCTCGGCTACTTCGTCAGCGGCCGGCGGTTCGGCCGGCCGGCCGCGCCGTGGCGGGCACTGGACACCCGCGAATCCGGCGGGCCGGTGCGCGGCGGCACGACCCGGGTGGTCCAGGTCACCGGCTCCGGGGTGCCGCTGTCGGCCAGCGTCGTCGTCATCAACGTCACCGGGGTGCTGCCCACCGTCGGCACCTTCGTCACCGCCTATCCGAGCGGCCGGCCGCGACCGGGCACCTCGACCCTCAACCTGGCCGCGGGGGACATCCGCGCCAACCTCGCCTTCGTGCAGCCCGGCCCCGACGGGACGATCACGCTGTACTCGGCGGTGGGCGAGACCGACCTGCTCGTCGACGTCGTCGGTTATCTGGAGTGAGGGTGCACACCGCATACTGACGCAGTGACGAGCACACCGAGCCCCACCGCCGGCGCCCCCCGCGCCCGGCGCACCCGTCGCTCGCCCGAGGGCAAGCCGGTCGCCACCCGGCGCCGCTGGGTGCGGCGCGTCCTGTGGACCCTGCTGACGCTGTTCCTGCTCGGGGTGGGGGCGATCGGCGTGGCGTTCGCGACGATCGACCCGCCCAGCCCCAACGCGCTGGCCGACGCCCAGTCGAGCATCGTCTACTACGACGACGGGCAGACCGAGCTGGGCCGCATCGCCGAACTGGACCGGGAGTCGGTGCCGCTGTCCCGGGTGCCCAAGCACGTGCAGCAGGCGGTGCTGGCCGCCGAGGACCGGGAGTTCTACAGCAACAACGGGATCAGCCCGACCGGCATCGCCCGCTCGGTGTGGCAGGCGCTGCAGGGCGCCGACGTGCAGGGCGGTGGCTCGACGATCACCCAGCAGTACGTCAAGAACTACTTCCTCACCCAGGACCGCACCCTGGACCGCAAGCTGCGCGAGATGGTCATCTCGATCAAGCTGGACCGCGACCAGTCCAAGGACCAGATCCTCGAGGGCTACCTCAACACGATCTACTACGGCCGCGGGGCCTACGGCATCCAGACCGCGAGCAAGGCCTACTTCAACAAGAGCGTCGAGCAGCTGACCGTCGCCGAGGGTGCGGTGCTCGCCAGCGTCATCAACGCCCCGTCCCTGTTCGACCCGGCCCTGGGTGACAAGCAGCGGACCAACCTGACCAACCGGTTCGGTTACGTCCTGGACGGCATGGTGTCCCAGGGCTGGCTCAACGCCGCCGACCGCGCCGCGGCGACCCTGCCGCAGGTGCTGCCCAAGGCGCCGAGCCGGGTGCTGGCCGGCCCCAACGGCTATCTCATGGCCGCGGTCCGCAAGGAGCTGACCGGCAGCCTCAAGCTCACCGCCGAGGACGTCGACCGCGGTGGCCTGCGGATCACGACGACGATCAACAAGAAGGCCCAGGACGCCGCGGTCGCCGCCGTCGACAAGAACTTCCCGACCACCGGCCGGCTGGACGGCGTGTATGCCGGCCTGGCGGCGGTGCGTCCCGGCGACGGTGCCGTGGTGGCCATGTACGGCGGGAAGGACTACCAGACCCGGCAGTTCTCGTCGGCGACCGACGCCCGGATCCCGGCCGGCTCGACCTTCAAGGCGTTCACCCTCATCGCGGCCCTGCAGCAGCAGATCTCGACCAAGAGCCTGTGGGACGCCAACGGTCCGCTGCGCGACCCGGCGCTGGGCACCGCGGTGGTCAACAACTACGGCAACCGCAGCTTCGGCACCGTCGACCTGCGCCGCGCCACCGCGGTGTCCGCCAACACGGCCTACGTGCGGCTCAACCTGCGGGTCGGCCCGCAGGCGACCATGGACGCGGCGATCGCGGCCGGGCTGCCGCCGACCACGGTCGGGCTCGACGCGCTGCCGCTCAACGTGCTCGGCACGGCCGCCCCGACCGTGCTCGACGTCGCCAACTCCTATGCGACGATCGCCGCCGAGGGCAAGCGCGCCACCCCCTATCTCATCGCCAAGGTCACCTCCGCGACCATCGACGTCTCGTACACCGCCGCCCCCAAGACCCAGGACGCGTTCAGCCGCGAGGTGGCCGCCGACGCGATCGACGCGCTGCGCGGGGTGACCAGCGAGGGTGGCACCGCGGCCCGGGCGGCCAACCTCGGCCGGCCGGTGGCCGGCAAGACCGGCACCTCCGAGGATGTGCACTCGGTGTGGTTCAGCGGTTTCGTGCCACAGCTGTCGACCGCGGTGGCCATGTACAAGGACGTCGACGGGGTGCAGCAGCCGCTGGAGAACATCGGTGGCCAGGCCCAGGTGGCCAGCAGCTCCTATCCGCTGTCGATCTGGCTGGACTTCATGAGCGCCGCGCTCGACGGGGTGCAGCAGCGCGACTTCCCGCCGCGGGCCGGCATCGGCGACGGCGCGCTGCAGTCCACTCCGGTGGCCCCCCCGGCGCCGGCCACGACCTCCTCGGCCGCGCCGACGACGACCACGACGGCACCGCCCACGACGGTGCCGGAGCCGACCACCTCGACGCCGCCCGCGCCGCCGACGACCACCGAGCCGCCGGTGCCGACGACCTCTGCGCCGCGCCCGACGACCGGCCCGACCCGCACCACCGGCGGCCCGGGGGTGCCCCCCACGGCCAACGTGACGGCGACCCGGCCGACCGCCTCGGCGCCGGCCGGCTGACCGACCCTCAGCCCACCCCGGGACGCCAGGCCCACACGTCGAGGTAGGGCACGGTGAGGTGCCCCGAGCGCACCTGCCCGAGCCAGGCGGCCAGGCCGGCCAGCACCTCGCTCACCGCCGGGCCGGGGGCGACCGCGAGCATCCGCCGGCCAAGGTTGTCGTGCACGGTGATCCCGCGGCCGGAGTCGCCGATCAGCTCGACCAGCCGGGCGACGTCGCCCCGGTCGCCGAGCGTGCCGACCGGGTCGAACTCGAACCACACCACCGCGCACGCCGCGTCGAGCACCGCCCAGTGCTCGGCCAGGACGTGGATGTCGAAGCCGTCGATGTCGCTCTTCCACACGACCAGGTCGTGGTCGGCGGCGTCGGCGAGCAGGTCGGCCGGGCGCACCCAGTGCGGCTCGACCCCCGCGGCGCCGGCCGGGCCGCCCCGGAAACCGCCGGTGCTGCCGTCCCGCACGAAGCTCCGGGCCGCGCCGACCGGCCCGACGAACCGCTCGACCACCTCGACCCGGTCGCCGAACCGCGCGACGTTGCGCCGCAGGTAGGCGGCGAAGCCCGGATCTCCCTCGACCGCCCGGACCCGGATCGCCGGGTCGGCGGCCAGCGCGGTGAGCGTCGTGTCCCCGACGTTGGCGCCGACGTCGACGACCAGCACCCGGCCGTGGCCGGCCGCCACCGCGCGCAGCACGTCGACGGCATACAGGTCGTAGGTCGGGTCGCGCCGCTGGTAGAAGGGCAGGTCGTGGCCGGGCGGCAGGACGACCGGCAGGCCGGCGATGGTATGCCGCTGCTCGCGGCCCAGCCGCACCCGCACCGCGCGCCGCGCGGGGTTGACGGCGTAGCCGAGCAGGCGCCGGGCGAAGCGCCGTTTGGCCAGCGACAGGGGCATGAGCGGAGCGTACGCGGGCGCCCCGGGAGCGGGCCCGACCCGCCGGCGGGGCTGGCCGGGGCCGGGACGGCGGGAGCCGGTGACACGGCATACCCTGTCGCCTGTGACCATGCCCGACCGAGTCGTCGCGCCGTCCCGGGACGACCCGTTGGCCCGGCAGGCCGCGCAGGTGGTCGGGGGGCCGCTCGGGCGCTACGCGGTGCCGCTGGTCCGGGGCTGGCGCTGGTATGCCGCGGTGCTCACCGCGCTGACCGCGCTGCCGGTCATCGGGTCGCTGCTGCTGCGCGGCTACTGCATCGAGGGCGGGTGGCGCACGCCCGACCAGTTCACCCACATGTGTTTCACCGACCTGTCGGCGACCTTCGCGGCGCAGCACCTGGGGGGCGGGCTGAGCGGCTTCCTGGCCGGCGGGCTGGGCTCGCCGACCCCGCCGCACCCGCCGTTGACCGCGCTGGTCATGACCGCGCTCGGCGGCATCGTGCCGATCGGCACGGCCGAGTCGCGGGCCCAGGACTACGTGCTGATCTGGGTGCTGCTCGGGGCGCTGCTCGCCGCGCTCGTCACCGCGCTGACCGCCGCATCGACCCCGCGCACCCCGTGGCGAGCCGCGCACGTCGCGCTGTCGCCGGTGCTCGCGCTGACCCTGCTGCTGGCGCCGGACATCCTCGGGGTCGCGCTCACCTCGGTGGCCCTGCTCGCCTGGGCGCGGCACCGGCCGCACCTGGCCGGCGTGCTGTTCGGGCTGGCGATCGCGGCCCGCAGCTATCCGCTCCTGGTCCTGCTGGCGGTGCTCTTCGTGTCGGTCCGGGCGGGGTCGGTGCGGCCCGCCTGGCAGGCGATCGGCATCGCGCTCGGGGTGGCGGGGGGCATCGCGGCGCTGACCTACGCGCTCAACCCCGAGGCGGCGCTGCTGGGCTATCAGAGCTGGTTCGACGCGGGGGCCGGCTACGGGTCGCCGTGGGTCGCGCCGCAGTTGCTCGGCACGCCGATCCCGAGCTCGGTGGTCACCGTGCTGGCCATCGCCGGCTGGGGGGCCGCCGTCGTGGTCGGCGCGCTGTTCGCGCTGTCCGGACCGCGCCGGCCCGGGGTGGCCGAGGTGGCGCTGGTCATGGTCGCGATCGTGCTGGTCACCGGCAAGTCCTTCCCGGTGCAGTCGTCGCTGTGGCTGGTGCCGCTCGTCGCGCTGGCCGGGGCGCGGTGGCGCGACCACCTGCTGTGGGCCGGCTCGGAGGCGCTGTACTTCGGGGCGGTCTGGCTCTACATCGCCGGGCTCACCGTCGCCGACCGGGGGCTGCCGGCCGGGTGGTACCTGGTGTTCCTGCTCGTGCGCCTCGCGGGCCTGTCGTGGGTCGTCGTCCAGGTCGCCCGGCTGGCCCGGCTGCGGGAGACCTTCGAAGCCGACCCCGCCGAGCCCGACCAGCTGGCCGGCCCGATCGCGGGGCTGCGCGACCGGCTCGTGGTCGAAGTGCGCTGACCGGGCCGGCGAGCGGACGACGATTTCGGCCGCAGCGGCCGGCGCCGCTAGACTTGGACGGTTCGCCTGCGGCATACCGCCCGCCGAGAGCCTGTGGACAACGCCCGACGGCTGTCGGACCTCTCGGGCACAGTGGGCCGCAGGCCGGCACATGCAACCCTCCTGTCACGGAGAGACCGTGACCGCCGAGACCAAAGGAGGTGGGTTCACGCATGCGTCACTACGAACTCATGGTCATCCTCGACCCCGAGCTCGACGACCGTACGGTCGCCCCGTCCCTCGACCGGATGCTCACCGTCGTCACCAAGGACGGCGGCAGCATCGACAAGGTCGACGTGTGGGGCCGCCGGCGCCTGGCCTACGACATCAACAAGAAGTCCGAGGGCATCTACGCCGTCATCGACATGACCGCCGAGCCGGCCACGGCTCTCGAGCTGGACCGCCAGCTCAACCTCAACGAGGCCGTCATGCGCACCAAGTTGCTGCGCCCCGGCGCCTGAGCCCTCGCCCCGGACCCTCACCCCAGGAGTAGGACATGGCAGGCGACACCGTCATCACCCTTGTCGGCAACATCACCGGCGACCCCGAGCTGCGGTTCACCCCGTCCGGCGCCGCGGTCGCCAACTTCACCGTGGCCTCGACGCCGCGCGCCTTCGACCGGCAGAGCAACGAGTGGCGCGACGGGGAGACCCTGTTCATGCGCTGCTCGGTGTGGCGCGACGCGGCGGAGAACGTCGCCGAGTCGCTGCAGCGCGGCGCCCGGGTCATCGTCACCGGCCGGCTCAAGAGCCGGTCCTACGAGACCAAGGAGGGCGAGAAGCGCACGGTCATCGAGATGGACGTCGACGAGGTCGGTCCGTCGCTGCGCTACGCCTCGGCCAAGGTCACCAAGACCCAGCGCTCCGGCGGCCCGGGCGGCGGCTTCGGCGGCCAGCAGGGCGGTCAGGGCCAGGGCGGGTATGCCGCGCAGGACACCGACCCGTGGGCCACCGGCCAGGGCGGTGCCGGACAGGGCGGCTACGGCGGTCAGCAGGGCGGCGGCTTCGGCGGCCAGCAGCAGGGCGGTCCCCCGCCCGGCGGCGGCCAGCAGGGCGGTCAGCAGGGTGGCTGGGGTCAGGCACCCAACTACGACGAGCCGCCGTTCTAGGCCCCACCGCCGAGCCGGCCGCGGCTCATCCCCACCTGACGTTCGTTATCGCACAAGGAGTTCCACGACATGCCCAAGCCCCCGCCGCGCAAGACCGGCAAGAAGAAGGCCAACCCGCTCAAGGCCGCCAAGATCGAGAGCATCGACTACAAGGACGTCGCGCTGCTGCGCAAGTTCATCTCCGACCGCGGCAAGATCCGGGCCCGCCGGGTCACCGGCGTCACCGTCCAGGAGCAACGGCTCATCGCCACCGCGGTCAAGAACGCCCGCGAGATGGCGCTGCTGCCCTACTCGTCGTCGGCGCGCTGACGCGGCATACCGGATCGGCTAGGAGACCCACCGTGAAGATCATCCTCACGCACGAGGTGAGCGGGCTCGGCGCCCCCGGCGACGTCGTCGACGTCAAGGACGGCTACGCCCGCAACTACCTGTTCCCCCGCAAGTTGGCCACGGCGTGGACCACCGGCGGGCAGAAGCAGGTCGACTCGATCACCAAGGCCCGTGCGACCCGCGCCGTCAAGAGCCTCGAGGAGGCCCAGGCGGTCAAGGGCCGGCTGGAGGCCCAGGGCGTCCAGGTCACCGCCAAGGCCGGCGCCAACGGCCGGCTGTTCGGCGCCGTCAGCGGTGCCGACATCGCCGCCGCCGTCTCGGCCGCCGGCGGCCCGGCGCTGGACAAGCGGACCATCGAGGTGCCCGGTCACATCAAGACCACCGGCAGCTACCAGGCCAAGGTGCGGCTGCACCCCGAGGTGCAGGCCACCGTGCCGTTCGAGGTCGTCGCCGGCTGACCGCCCGCCGATGACCCCCGAGGCCGACGCCCGGGGGGCCCGCACCATCGGTGCGGCGCTCGCCGGGCGGACCAACTCGCTCAACACGTTCCGGCTGGTGCTGGCGAGCCTGGTCATCGTCAACCACTGCCTGCCGCTGGGCGGCTTCTCGCCCGGCATCCCCTATCTGGGCGAGTTGGCGGTCGGCGGGTTCTTCGTCATCTCCGGCTACCTCATCACCCAGAGCCGGCTGCGCCTGCCGCTGCGGGACTACCTGTGGCGGCGGGCCACCCGCATCCTGCCGGCCTACTGGGTCGTGCTGGTCGTCACCGCGGCGGTGTTCGCGCCGCTGGCGGCCGCCCTGGCCGACGAGACCCTGTCGACCCGGGCGGCGGCGCGCTACGTGTGGATCAACAGCCTGCTCAAGGTGGGCCAGGCCGGCATCGCCGAGACGCTGCGCTCGGTGCCCTACCCGTTCGGCTGGAACGGCTCACTGTGGACGCTGTTCTACGAGATGCTCTGCTACCTCGCGGTGGGCGCGCTGCTGACCCTGCCGTGGGCCCGCCGGCGGGTGCTCGGCTGCGCCGTCGCCCTGCTCGTGCTGCTCACGGCGGCCACGGTGTGGGGCGCTCACGCGGGTGCCGGCATCGAGTTCATGCGACCGGTCAAGCTCGGCGCCTACTTCGCCGCCGGCATGCTCGGGTATGCCGTCCGGGACCGGGTCCCGGTGCACGCCGGCCTCGCGGTGGCGAGCCTGGCCGTCCTCGTGGCCCAGGGCGTCTGGGGCTGGCCCGAGCCGCTCACCGCGGTGCCGCTGGCCTATGCCCTGCTGGCCGGCGGGCTGCTCGTGCACTCCGGGGTCGGCGCCCGCAACGACATCTCCTACGGCGTCTACATCTACGCCTTCCCGATCCAGCAACTGGGTGCCGTGGTCGGGGTGCACCGCGCCGGGTATGCCGTCTATCTCGCCGCCTCGCTCGCGGTCACCGTGGCGCTGGCCTGGGTGTCGTGGCTGCTCGTCGAGCGGCCCGCCATCCGCAGCCGCCCGCCCTGGCGCCGCCTGGACACGGCCACCGCTCCGGCCGGCTGACGGGGTCACCTCGACCGGGGCACCAACGACCGGGGCACCGACTACCGGCGCAGCAGCCGCCGGGCCAAGCCGCGCACCGGGGCGGGCAGCGCGGCGGCGAGCCCCGGCGGGCGTGCCGGCACGAACGGCTGCTGGTCCCACTCCTCGACCAGGCTGCCGCCGGACCTGCGGCGGTAGGCGACCCACTTGGCGGCCCGGAAGAGCCGCTCCCAGCGCGGGTCGGCGTCCAGGAAGTCGACCAGCCCGAGGCTGACCTGCGCCATGTTGACGTCGTCGAACACGACGATCCCGCCGGCCCGGAGGCGGGCGGCGGCATAGAACCAGTCAAGGATCGGCACCGGCCAGCCGTGACACCCGTCGACGAAGACCAGGTCAAGCTCACCGTCGCCCAGCAGCCGGGGCAGCACGTCGGTCGACGAGCCGACCTCCAGCCGCAGCCGGCCCCGGTCGACGCCCCGCGCGTCGAGGTAGTCGACGAGCACGTCGGCCTCGTGCCGCGAAGACGTCACGCAGGTGTGCTCGGCGCCCCACCGGGTGAACAGCACCGTCGAGGCGCCCAGCCCGGTCTCCAGGGTGCGGGTGCCGGGGCCGACGTGCTCGGCCAGGAAGCGGTAGCAGGCCGGGACCGTGCCCCACACCCCGGTCTGCGCGGTGCCGGAGTAGGCGTGCACCTGGGGCGGGTCGGCCGTGACATCGTCGATGGCGGCCAGCCGCCCGGCGAGCCCGGTCACGCCGACCCCGACCCGTCCGGGCGGGCCACGAGGACGAACTGCATCCACTGGGCGTCGCCGACGATCCGCTCGGCGCGGGCGAACCGGCGCCACTTGGCCAACCCGAAGGCGCTGTTGATGCCCTGCACCCGCTCCACCCGGAAGCCGCCCTGCTCGAGCAACTCGACCATCGTCGCCCGGGTGAAGAAGCGCACGTGGGTGCGGTCGAGCACCCCCCAGTCGGCGTAGTCCCAGCGGCCGTGGCGCACCAGCGCGACGACCACCGGGAAGAACGCGACGTTGGGGATCGAGGCGACCACCCGACCCTCGGGGACGACCATGGTCCGGGCGGCCCGCACCGCGGCCCAGGGGTCGAGCAGATGCTCGAGGACGTCGTTGAAGAAGATGCAGTCGAACGGTCCGTCGCCGGGCTCGACGGCCTGCGGGAAACAGCCCTCCCGCACCGTGTCGTAGGCGTCGGCGGCGCCCTCGGCCATCCGGCCCAGGTCGGGCTCGACCCCGACCAGATGCGCCTCGGGGCCGACGATCCGGCGCACCGCCCGACCGAACAGGCCGCCGCCGCAGCCCACGTCGAGTAGTCGGCGAGCGCCTCGGGGGATGAACTCGTGCAGTTCTGGCCGCTCCACCGGATCGTCGCCCACCGGGCCAGAGTAGGGCGTCCGGCGTCGCCGCCCGGCCCGGGCCGCCGCGGCCGGGTCGGTAGCATTTCGGCACCCGAAGGGAGCCCCATCGATGACCTCCGACGTCACCGTCGTCGTCATCGCCTATCGGCACGCCCCCTATCTGCGGCAGTGTCTCGACTCGATCCGCGACCAGACCCACCGGTGCCGCATCGTCGTCGTCGACGACCACAGCCCGGACGACACGAGCGCCGTCGTGCACGCCTGGACCGGGCGGCACCCCGAGCACCCGCTGCGGTTCGTCGTCAACGAGCGCAACCTCGGTCTGGGCGCCTCGCTCGACCTGGCCCTGCGGCTGGTCGACACCCCCTTCGTGGCCTACCTGGCCGGCGACGACTGGCTCGAGCCGGACCGCACCGAGGTGCAGCGCCGCGCCCTGCTCGAGGCCGGCCCGCGCGCGGCGCTGGCCTACAGCGACGCCTACCGCACCGACGCGCAGGGCCAGCGCAAACCCGAGCTGTTCAGCGAGGTCATCGGCACCGACTGGCGGCCGTACTGCGCGGACCCCTACGCCGAGCTCGTCGAGGTCAACTGGATCCCCGCCCCGACCATGCTGCTGCGCACCGACGCCCTACGCGCCATCGGCGGCTACGACCCGCAGCTCTTCTACGAGGACCACGACGTCTGCCTGCGCCTGGCCCGCGACCACGAACTGGTCTTCGTCGACCGGGTCCTGGCCACCCACCGCGAGGTCGCCGGGTCGCTCGGCGACGCCGAGTTCCGACCCGGCTCGGCCCGCTGGCGGCAGGCCCGGATCCGCATCTACCTCAAGCACGTCGGGGCCCGCGAGCCGGTCGGCAGCCGGGTGGTGACCCGGCTGCGCGAGCTGACCCTCGCGGCCTACCGGGCCGGCGACGACCCGCGGCTGGTGCGCCGCG
>CAZYHR010000094.1:0-13034 GCA_964647395.1 uncultured Intrasporangiaceae bacterium
GCCCCGGGCCAGCATCGGCTTGAGCATGTTGCCGGCGTCCATCGAGCCGTCGCCGCCGGCGCCTGCGCCGACGACGGTGTGGAGCTCGTCGATGAAGGTGATGACCTGCCCGCCGGCGTCCTTGATCTCCTCGAGGACGGCCTTGAGCCGCTCCTCGAACTCGCCGCGGTACTTCGCGCCGGCGACCATCGCGCCGAGGTCGAGCGCGACGAGCTTCTTGCCGCGCAGGCTCTCGGGCACGTCGCCGTCGACGATCCGCTGGGCCAGACCCTCGACGACGGCGGTCTTGCCGACGCCGGGCTCACCGATGAGCACCGGGTTGTTCTTGGTGCGCCGGGCCAGAACCTGGATGACCCGCCGGATCTCGGCGTCCCGGCCGATGACCGGGTCGAGCTTGCCCTCCCGGGCGCGCTCGGTCAGGTCGGTGCCGTACTTGGCCAGCGCGTCGAACGTGCCCTCCGGGTTGTCGCTGTCGACGGTGCGCCCGCCGCGCAGCTGCGGGATCGCCGCCTCGATCGCCCGCGCGTCCAGCCCGAAGGCCCCGGTCCGGGCCAGCGCCAGCAGCAGGTGGTCGGTGGACACGAAGGAGTCGCCCATGCTCGCCATGAGTGAGCGCGCCGACTCCAGCACCGCCATCGCGGCGCGGGAGAGCCCCGGCGCGCTGACCGACGAGCCGGAGGCGGACGGCATACCGTCGATGACCCGCTGGGCGGCCGCGTGCGCCTGCGCCACCGAGGACCCCGCGGCCTGCAGCAGCGCCGGGGTCGTCGTGTCGGGCTGCTCGACGAGCGCCTTGAGCAGGTGGGCCGGCTCGACGTGCGGGTGGCCGGCCGCCGCCGCGGCGCGGACCGCCGCCGAGAGCGCCTCCTGGGCCTTGGTGGTGAGCTTGAGATCCATGTATGCCGTGTGCTCCTGAAGCTGGGGAAAGGTTCCCTTCGGACAACCCTGGCAAAGTTGAGTGTATTCCACTCAACTCAAGGTCACGAGGCTGGGCGGCCGGACCGCACCGACCCGGGCCGACCGCCCGCTCAGCGGGTGTAGCCGACCACGTCGACCAGCACGTGGGTCTGGCCCGCCGCGTTGAAGACGGCCAGCCGGCCGTCCGGGCTGAGCCGCACGACGGCGGTGGTGGCCCGGATGTCACCACCGGCCAGGTTGAGGGTGGACGCCACCGGCCGGCCGACATCGTCGGGATAGGCGACCAGATAGGTGCCGGTCGTCGGCTGCACCCCGGTGAGGTTGACCACGACCGCGGTGGCGTCGGCGGGGATGCCGCCGCGCCCGGCCACCTGGATCGCCCGGTTCGCGCCGGGGCCGAGCGGAGCACCGGAGGTGCGGGTGTCGACGATGCGGGTGGGGGTCACCGCCGTGTAGGGGTTGGGTGTGGCCGGGATGTAGCCGAGCACGTCCACGACGACATCGGTCGTGCCGCTGTCGTTGAAGACGGCGATCGCGCCGTCCGCGCCCACCTTGACGACGGCGAGGTTGGGCACGACGAAACCGGGGTTGAGGTTGACGGTCGAGGCCAACGGCCGACCCACGTCCGAGGCGTGCGCGGTCAGGTAGGTGCTCTGGCTGGGGGCGATCCCGGTGAGGTTGACGACGACGGCCGCGACCCCTCGGGCCGGCACCCCGGCCCGGCCGGCCACGACGACCCGCCGCGTCGCGCCCGGCCCGAGCGCCCCGTCGCCGGCCTGCCGCCCGTCGACGGTGCGCTCACCGGGCCGGGTGTCGGTGAGCCGGGCCGGAGCCAGGGGCACGAACCCGCCCCGCGCCGGGTAGTAGCCGACGACGTCGATCGCGGCGTGCGTCGAGCCGGCCGCGTTGGTCAGCGTGATGGCACCCCCGGCCCCGGGACGCACCACCGCGGCGTTGGCGTAGATCTGCCCGGTCGACAGGTTGAGGGTCGAGGCCAGCGGCCTGACGGAGCCGGCCGGATAGACCGACAGGTAGGTGCCGGTGGACGGGCTGATCCCGGTGACGTTGACGACCACGGCGGCCACCCCCTCGGCCGGCACCTGCGCCCGGCCCAGCACCGGCACGTCCACGCTGCCGCCCGGCCCGAGGATGCCGGTGCCAGCGGCCACCCCGTCGACCGTCGCCCGGCCGGCCCGGGTGTCGAGCACCCGCGCCGGGGTCACCGAGACCAGCCCGGGCCGGGCCAGCGAGAAGGCCGCCGGCGCACCCAGCTCGCCGGTGTGCCACCCGCCGGAGGTGTCCCGCCAGTCCGCCGCCGCGGCATACCGTCCGGTGGTCAGCCAGGAGCCGCGCGCGGTGCAGGTGCGCGACTCCCCCGGGGCCAGGGTCAGCCCGGTGGCGCAGATCTCCCGGTGCGCCAGCCCCAGCGGGTCCTGCACGGTGATCGCCAGCAACGACACCGGCACCGGGGCAGCGCTGGTGTTGCGGATCGTGGCGGAGTGCGCCAGTGGCGCGCCGGTGAACCAGCCGTCGGGCGCCTCGGTGCGCACCGTGGTGGCGACCATCGGACCCGGGCAGCCCTCGTTGGCGGCCGAGCCGGGCAGTTCCGGGCAGCGGTCCAGCGCGTCGCGCATGCCGTCGGCGTCGCCGTCCCGCTGGATGCAGTTCGTGCTCGTCACCAACGGGTCGGCGGCGGTGTAGGCCCGCCCCACCGGGATGCGCACGCCGTCGAAGGCGACCGGCTGCGACACCCCGTCGAGGCGCTGGACGTAGTGCAGGTGCGGGGCCGTGGAGTTACCGGTGCTGCCGACCGTGCCGATCTGGTCCCCCTCGCGGACCGGGTTGGTGAAACTCACCGTCGCCAGGTGCATGTAGAGGGTGTACCAGCCGCCGCCGTGGTTGATGCGCACGAGGTTGCCGCCGGACTCGTCCCAGAAGAACTCCGCGAACCCGTCGGCGCTGGCCAGCACCGGCTGGCCGAAGTCGGCCTGCCCGGGGTAGAGGTTGAAGTCGACCGCGTTGCCGTTGCCGCCGTGGCCGGAGTAGGTCGACGCGGTCCAGCGCTGCCCGCAGGCGTACGGCGCCTTGAAGACCGGCGGGGCCGCCTGCGCGCTCGCCCCGGGCCAGACGAGCAGACCCGCGGTGAGCAGGCCCAGGACGGCCAGGTGGACGGCGAGCGGGAGCACCCGCCGGGAACGCAGCACCATGACAACCTCCGACCCGCCATGGTGGGGCATGCCCGGGGTGTCGCGCACCTCCGCGTCTCAGCGGCCGACCCCGACCCGACGGACGATGCGCCCGCGCCCGCCGGCCGGTAGGCCGCTGGGCGGGCACCGGGGCGGCTCGCCCGGGGCCGGACCGGCTAGGATGAGATATACCCCGGAGGGTATGCCGCGAGCGCCGGGCCCGGTCGCCCCAGCCCGTGGCTGCACCCGTCGGTCCGGCACCGAGCGGAAG
Source organism: uncultured Intrasporangiaceae bacterium (assembly GCA_964647395.1). Lineage (GTDB taxonomy): Bacteria > Actinomycetota > Actinomycetes > Actinomycetales > Dermatophilaceae > Phosphoribacter. The sequence goes on from CAZYHR010000094.1 coordinate 3,376, forward strand.
GATTGGCCCCATGACCACGGTCGAGTTCACCCCCGAGGAACTGGCGAAGGTCGCCAACCGGCTGCGCCGCGCCCAGGGTCAGATCGGCGGGGTGCTGCGGATGATCGAGGAGGGCCGGGACTGCCAGGAGATCGTCACCCAGCTCGCGGCCGTCCGCCGCGCCGTCGACCGGGCCGGCTTCGCCATCATCGCCACCGGCCTCAAGCAGTGCGTCACCGAGGCCCACGACCGCGGCGAGCAGGAGGTCGACACCGCCCTCATGGAGAAGCTGTTCATCTCGCTGGCCTGACCCCGGCCCGCCGGCACCCCGCGCCGGGTGCCACTAGTCTGCGCAGGGGCGTCTCCTCGTGCCCGTCGCCGACTCCGAGGGTGGTCCCATGCCCGTCCGTCACCCCGCCCGCAACTGCCCGCCGCGCCCCGGCGCCGGCACCCGGCCGCTGACCCGGGCGCTGCTGCGAGCGCTGATCCTCACCGTGGGGCTGTGCGGGCTGGCGGTCGCCGGGCCCCCGCCGGTCGCCCGGGCCGCCGCCGGCGACCCGATCGGGGCGGTCGAGCCGCTGACCTCGCCCGCACCGGCGACGGTGCGGTTCACCGGCTGGGCCTTCGACCCCGACGTGCCCAACGGCGCGATCAAGGTGCGGGTCTTCCTCGGCGGGCCGGTGGGCACCCCGGACGCCCAGATGATCGACATCACCGCCGACCGGCTGCGGGCCGAACTGCCCAGCTTCTATCCGGGGGTGAGCGCCTATCACGGCTTCGACAGCACGGTGACGACGACCAAGCGCGGCACCCAGGCGGCCTACCTCTACGCCCTCAACTATCCGGGCACCCCGGGCGGCTACCCGCTCATCGGCTCGGGCACGGTGCAGATCGTCGGCTATCCACTGCAGGCGGGCACGCCGACGATCAGCGGCAGCACCTTCGGCGGCTCGCAGCTCACCGCCGACCCCGGCGCCTGGGGTCCGGCCCCGGTGTCGCTGAGCTACCAGTGGCTGCGCAACGGCTCGCCCATCGCCGGGGCGACCGGGCGCACCCGGCTGCTCGCGACCGCGGACCTCGGCACCCGGATCAGCGTCCGGGTCACCGGCAGCCGGACCGACTACCAGACGACGACGCGGACCTCCGCCGAGGTCGGACCGATCCGGCAGGGCGGGTTCGTCCCGGTCACCCCGGCACGGCTGCTCGAGACCCGGGCCGGGTTGCCGACCGTCGACGGCCGGTTCGCCGGCACCGGGGCCATCGGCCAGGGCGGCACCGCCGCGATCCAGGCGGCCGGCCGGGCCGGCATCCCCTGGGACGGCGTCGCGGCGGTCGTGGTCAACATCACCGCCGTGCAGCCCACCGCCGACACCTACCTCACCGCGTTCACCGACGGCATCCTGCCCCCGCTCGCCTCGACGATGAACCTGCAGGCCGGCCAGGTCTACGCCAACCTGGCGGTGGTCCGGGTCGACCAGTCCGGCTCCTTCCAGTTGTTCAACGCCAAGGGCCGCACGCACGCCACCGTCGACATCGTCGGCTACTACCCCACCGGCGGCTCGTATGCCGCGGTCGCCCCCGCCCGGCTCACCGACACCCGCCGGGGGGCGCCGACCGTCGACGGCCGACAGTCGGGCGCCGGGCCGCTCGGCCCGGGCACGACCCGGTTGGTGACGGTGACCGGCCGGGCCGGCATCCCCAGCTCGGGCGTGGCCGCGGTGGTCGTCAACATCACCGGGGTGGCCCCCACCCGACCGACCTACCTGACCGCCTTCCCGGCCGGCGGCAGCCGGCCGGTCTCCTCGACGGTCAACCTGCAGCCGCTCACGGTGGTGCCCAGCATGGCCGTCGTCAAGGTCGGCACCGACGGCGCGATCGCGGTCTTCAACGACTCCGGAACCACCGACCTGGTCGTCGACGTGCTGGGCTGGATCCCGGCCGGCACCCCCTACCTGCCGGTCAGTCCGGCGCGGCTGCTGGACACCCGCACGACCGGTCCCGCGCTGGGACCCGGCGCGACCCGGACGGTGCAGGTCACCGGGCGGCTGGGGATCCCGGCCACCGCCCGCTCGGTCGTCCTCGCGGTCACCGCAGTGCTGCCCTCGTCCGGCACCTACCTGACCGTCTATCAGGCGGGCACCGCACGGCCGGGAGTCTCCACCGTCAACGTCGCGGCGCGGGACACCCGGGCCAACGCGGCATACGTGCGGTTGTCCGGCACCGGCGCCCTGACCGTCTACAACGCCGTCGGCACCACCCACGTGCTCGTCGACGTCGTCGGCTACACGAACTGAGCGGCCCGCCGGGTCACCTCGCCGTGCGGCAGCGCGCCGTGCAGCCGCAGCCCGCCCTCCGGCGCCTGGTCCCAGCCCAGCCGGCCGCCGAGCAGCGAGATCCGCTCGGCCATGCCGGACAGGCCGTTGCCGGGCACGACGGGTCCGGCCAGCGCGCCGTTGTCGCGGATCTCGAAGACCAACTGATCGCCCTCGCTGCGCACCATGACCCAGGCCCGGTCCGCGCGGGTGTGGCGGGCGACGTTGGTCAGGCCCTCCTGGACCACCCGGATCAGGGTCTCCGCCACCGACTGCGGCACCTCGTCGAGGGCCGGGTCGAGGTCCAGCGAAGTGATCGGACGGGGCAGGGACCGGGCCAGCCGGGCGATCTCGTCGCGCACCGACGAGCGCCCGTCGCGCAACTGGGTGACCACGCCGCGCATGTCCCGGGTCACGCCGGCCAGCAGGACCCGGGCCTGGGCCAGGTGTTCGGCCTGGTCGGTCGTGGCGTCGAGGGTGCGGGACACGATCTGCAGATGCAGACCGAGCGCCGTGAGCTGCTGCCCCATGCCGTCGTGCAGGTCGCGGGAGATGCGCAGCCGCTCCTCGGAACGGGACGCCTCGGCCAGCGCGGCCTGGGCCTCGTTGAGCTCGGCGTTGGCCAGGGACAGCCGCCCGTTGGCCCGCTCGAGCTGGGCGTTGGCCTCGGCCAGGCGGACGTTGGCCCGCTCGAGCTCGGCGGCCGCGGCGGCCGCCTGCGCCCGGGCGGTGGTCTCGCGGACCGACACGGTGACCATGAGCCAGGCGAAGAACATCAGCGCGCCGTAGAGCAGCGACCAGATGGCGCTGTCGCCCTGCAGCAGGAGGGTCAGGCACAGGAAGGCGGTCTGCAGGGCGGTCACCGCAGCGGCCATCCGGACACCGACCACCCAGCCGATCGCCCCCGAGACCAACACCATGAGCACCGGGGTGACCTGCGCGGCCCCCCAGGTCCACACCGCGGCCAGCGTGGTCACGACCATGAGCAGCGCGACGGCACGGTCCACCGAGCCGGCGATGCCGCGCGCGGAGGACACCCGCACGAAACAGGCGACCTGGATGATGGTCAGCAGCCACCAGACCGGCGGCACGGGTATCCCGCTGCCACTGACCAGGGCGGGCAGCACGGCGCCGCACCAGGCGATGACCCCGCCGACGGTCGCACCGACGGTGACCCAGTCCCGCGTCCGGGCAGGCATCAGCGGGGCCGGACTCGTCACCCCTCCACCCTATGAGTCCGGCCGCCGGAGAGCCACGACCGTTCGGCCAGAACGTTCGACGGACCTGGCCCGACGATCGGCGCCGGCGGGTCGCCGCGAGCGGGGTCAGCGGCTGATCATGCCCAGCTCGATGGCCCGCAGCACCGCCCGGGTGCGGTCCCGGACGCCGAGCTTGGTGAGGATCGCCGAGACGTGGTTCTTCACGGTGCCCTCGACCAGGTGCAGGGCCTGGGCGATCTCCTTGTTGGAGTAGCCGGCCGCGAGCAGGCGCAGCACCTCGACCTCGCGCTCGCTCAGGTCCGGGGTGACGTCAGCGGACTCGAAGGTCGTCTCGCCGCCACCGCTGACCAGCCGGTCGAGCAAGCCCGCGGTCAGGCCCGGCTGGATGACCCGCCCGCCGGATGCCAGGCTGCGGATGCTCTCGACGAGTTGGGTGAGCGTCACGTCTTTGAGCAGGTAGCCGCGGGCCCCCAGGCGCAGCGCCTCGAAGATCGCCCCGTCGTCGTCGAAGGTGGTCAGCACCAGGACGGGCGGGATCGGCACCGGACGCGAGGCAGCCACCCGGAGCATCTCCAGGCCGCCCATCCGGGGCATGCGCAGGTCGAGCAGGACGACGTCGGGGTGCAACTGGTCGATGGCTTCGAGACCGGCGATGCCGTCGTCGGCCTCACCGACGACGTCGATCTCCGGACTCAGCGCGAGCAGGGCTCGGAAGCCCTGGCGCACCAGGTGTTGGTCGTCGATGATGACGACCCGCACCGCCTGTTGCCCCCCCGGGTGAGGCGGATGAGTCACCCCGACAGGTTAGCGGGCGGACACCCCGGCAGACAGTTGCGGAAGTCATGGCCTCGACTGGCAGGGTCATCGGCAGGCAGGGTCAACGGCAGGCAGGGTCAACGGCAGGCAGGGCCACGGACGGGCCGCACCCCGCCGGTCACGGCTGCGGGGCGACGCCCCCGGTCCGGTCGACCGGATGACCCCGGTCGGCCAACGAGATCCGGGCCCGCGGCGTGATGTCCAGCCTGGGCAGGCCCTCCCGGGTGGCCCGGCGGGCCGGCTCGTCCTGCGGCCGTGGGGTGTGCTCCGACCCCGGGTCGCGCAGCCGCGCGGTGAGGTGGAAGCCCTGGCCGGGCCGGGTCTCCCACTGCAGCGTGCCACCGGCCGCGTCGACCCGCTCGCTCATCCCCCGCAGGCCGTTGCCGATCGACAGGTCGGCGGCGCCGGCCCCGTCGTCGCGGACGTGCATGACGATCCAGCCCCGCTCCTGGCGCACCTCGAGGTGGACCAGGCGGGCGCCGGCGTGCCGGACCGCGTTGGTCAGCCCCTCCTGGGCGATCCAGATGACGACGTCGGCGACCTCGCCGGTGGCGCCTTCGAGCGCGGGGTCGACCTCGATCTCGACCAGCGGTTCGGGGATGCGCTCGGCGAGCCGGCGCAGCTCCTCGGCCAGCCCGAGCCGATCGCGCATCTCCGAGACGACGGCGCGGATGTCGGCGAGGATGCCCTTGGCCAGCTCCCGGGACTGCTCGACGTGCGGCGCGGCCGGGCCCTGCACCAGGTGCGAGGCGACCTCGAGGTTGAGCGTCAGCGCGGTGAGCTGGTGGCCGAGGGTGTCGTGCAGGTCGCGGGCGATGCGCACCCGCTCCTCGTCCCGGCTGCGGCGCGCCAGCAGCAGGTTGGCGTGCCGCAGTTCGACGGCAGTCTGTTGCACCGCCTGCCGGGAGTGCGACTCGCGGACCGCGATCTCGATCATCAGCGCCGCGAAGCAGTTGACGGCGATATAGACCGCGGGCCACTCCAGGCCCAGGCCCTGGCGAGGCATGACGAGCAGCAGGACGACGCTCTGGATGACGAGCAGGAGCATGACGATCCGCGGCCCCAGCACGAAGCCGGCGGTGCCCATGGTGATGGTGAACAGGACCGGGCTGACGCCGTCGGCCGACCAGGCCGACACCGCGACGACGGCCAGCACCGGCAGCGCGATGGCCGCAGACCGGCGCAGTGCGGTGCGCGGCCGGTCGGTACCGGGCGCTGCGACGAGATAACACGCGAGGAAGCCCACGACCGCCACCCACCAGATGACCGGCGCGGTGTGCCGCAGTTGGGTTCGGGCCAGCACCGGCACGACCAAGCCCAGCCAGCCGAGCAACCCCGTTGCCACGAGCATCGGCAGCAGCGGAATGCGCGAGGGCGAACTCGGCATGACCACTCGGCGAGAGTAGAGGTCCATGCCCTCAACTGCCTCCCGCCCAAAGGTCATCACCTGAGATCGTGACTACCGACACCCGGCCCCCCAAACATGGTCTCGCGCGGCCCGTCCCCGCTGGACGTCCGCATCCCGCCAGAAGTCATGGTACGAACTCATGACTCACAGCACATCCACCGTCGTGAGGATTGGGTCACCATAGGGATGCGGTCACGACCGCGAACAGCACGCCAGCAGAAGCTTGAAGCAGAAGCAGGCAGCGAGGGCCAGGCAGGCACTGGGACGACGTCGGGGGACGTTACCGGAGCCGGTCGACCAGCCCGGAAGCAGCCCTGGTTCGACGATCTGCGGAGTCCTGCAGGGGGCAGACTCCGATGATCGCCGGTCCAGGGCTGTTCCGCGTCCCGGGCCGTCCCGCGTCCGGGCGCCGCCGCCCGGTCGTCGGCGCTCTGCTCTCAGTGCTCTGCTCTCGGCGCTCGGCGCTCTGCACTGAGTGCTCGGCGCGGCCTCAGCGGGGCCGCCACACCACCAGTGCCCGCGAGCCGGGCCGGCGACTGCGGTGGCCGTGCCCCATCGGGACGATGTCGCCACTCGGCGCAGCGGCGAAGACCCGCTGCTCGGCGGCCACCCGCGCCTCCAGGTCGGCGGTCAGCTCGGTGATCCGGGCCCGCAGCGCCGCGACCTGCTGCTCGAGCTCGAGGATCCGCTGAATGCCGGGCAGGCTGACGCCCTCCTGCTGGGAGAGCCGCTGCACCTCACGCAGCTGGGCCACGTCGCGGGCGGAGTAGCGCCGGCCGCCACCGCGGGTGCGCGACGGGGTGACCAGCCCGATCCGGTCGTACTGCCGCAGCGTCTGGGCGTGCATGCCTGCCAGCTGGGCCGCCACGGAGATGACGAACACCGGCGTCTCGTCGTCCGGGTCGAAGCGCGCTGCGGTCATCGGGTCACCTCATCCGCCTCGTCACTGGTATGCCGCGCGGCCGGCTCACGCGGAGCCGGCCACCCGGGCGAACAGTTCGGCCCGCGGGTCGAAGCCGGCGTCCTCGGCGGCCAGCCGTTCGACCGCCTCCCGGGCCGGGTCGGTCAGCCGTTGGGGGACGACGATCGCGACCTTGGCCAGCAGGTCACCGGTCGCCCCGGCCTTGGTGTGCACGCCGCGGCCCTTGATGCGCAGCACCCGCCCGCTCGGCGTGCCGGGGGCCACCCGCACCCGCACCGGCTCACCGTCGAGGGTGGGCACCGAGATCGTCGCGCCGAGCGCGGCCTCGGCGAAGGTCACCGGCACGTCGAGGGTCAGGTTGTTGCCGTCCCGGCCGAAGACCGGGTCGGGCAGCACGGTGACCGACAGCATGAGGTCGCCGGGGTCGGCGCCCGGATCGCCGGGCTGGCCCTTGCCGCGCAGCCGGATGGTCTGACCGTCCTTGACGCCCGCTGGCAGGCGGGTCGTGATCTGCCCGCCGGTCGGGGTGGTCAGGGTGACCGTGTCACCCTGGACGGCCTGCCGAAAGCCGATCGTCACGCGGGCCTGCACGTCCGGTCCGCGGCGCGGGCCCCGGGGGGCGCCGTAGCCGCCGTAGGGTGCGCCACCGGCATACCCGCTCTGGCCGAAGAGCCCGCCGAGCAGGTCCTGCAGGTCCGGCTCACCGCCGCGACCGCCGGCGGTGGTGAAGCGGACGTTGCCGCCCGTGCCGCCGTTGCCGCCGAACATGCCGGAGAAGAGGTCCTCGAAGCTGCCTGACCCGCCCGGGCCGCCCGCCGTGAAGCGGGCCCCGCCCTGGGTCATCGCGCGTAGCTGGTCGTACTGCCGGCGCTGCTCGGCGTCGGACAGCACGCCGTAGGCCTCGCCGACCTCCTTGAAGCGGGCCTCGGCCTTGGCGTCGCCGGCGTTCTGGTCGGGGTGCAGCTTGCGGGCCAGCTTGCGATAGGCCTTCTTGATCGCCGCATCGTCGGCGTCCTTGGAGACGCCGAGCACGGCGTAGAAGTCCTTGTCGATCCAGTCCTGACTGGCCATGCTGCCCTCCCCGCTCAGCTCGGGTCCGCGACCGCGACGCGCGCCGCGCGGACCACCCGCTCACCCAGCCGGTAGCCCGGCTGGAGCACCTGCACGACGGTAGTCGTCGTGGCCCCCTCGGGGACCTCGCCCGGCAGTTGCATGAGGGCCTCGTGGTGCAGCGGGTCGAACTCGTCGCCGATCTCGCCGAAGCGCTCGGCGCCGAGCCGGCCCAGCGCGGTCTCGAGCTTGTCGGCGATGGCCGCGAACGGCCCGTCCACCAGGTCGCCGTGCTGCCGGGCGAAGTAGATGTCGTCGAGCACCGGCAGCAGTCCTTCGAGGACGTGCTGGATGCCCAGCTCGCGGGCCACCGCACGGTCGCGGTCGACGCGCTTCTTGTAGTTGACGTACTCCGCCTGCAGCCGGCGCAGGTCCTCGAGGCGCTCGGCCGCAAGCGCGGTGTCCGGGTGCGCTCGGTCGGATGCCGCGTCGCCGCCCGCGCCGTCGCCGGTCTCGCCGGCGAAGGCGCTGTCCTCACCGGTCTGGTTGGTCGTCGCCTCAGGCAGGCCAGCGGCCTGCTCGGCCGCGGTCACCTTGTCCTGCGCCGAGACCGCGTCGTCGCCCTCGGCCATGGTCCCGTCGCTGACCACCGGGTCACCGACCCCGGGGGTTCGGCCCCCGGTGGTCGGCGAGTGGGCGGCCGGCCCGCGGCGGGAGGGGCCGTGGGTCGGCCCCTCCTGCCCGTGCTGGTAGCCGTGCGTCACTTCCGCTCCTCGTCGTCGACGACCTCGGCGTCGACGATGTCGTCCTGCGGCCCGGCCGAGGCACTGTCCTGCGGACCGCTGTCCTGCGGACCGTGGCCACCGGGACCACCGGCGGAGGCGCCGGCCTCCGCCTCGGCCGCGGACGCGGCATACATGGCTTGACCCATCTTCTGGGAGACCTCGGAGAGCCGCTCGGTCTTGGCCTTGATGTCCTCGACCGAGGCGGTGCTGTCCTTGCCGATGGCGCTGCGCAGGTCGGCCAGCGCGGCCTCGACCTCCTCCTTCTCAGTGGCCGGGACCTGGTCGCCGTTCTCGGTGAGGAAGCCCTCGGTGGAGTAGACCAGCCGCTCGGCAGTGTTGCGGGCGTCGATCTCCTCGACCCGCTTGGCGTCCTCGGCGGCGTGCTGCTCGGCCTCGCGGACCATCCGCTCGATCTCGTCCTTGGGTAGCGCGCTGCCGCCGGAGATCGTCATCGACTGCTCCTTGCCGGTGCCCATGTCCTTGGCGGAGACGTGGACGATGCCGTTGGCGTCGATGTCGAAGGTGACCTCGATCTTGGGCACGTTGCGGCGCGCCGGCGCGATGCCGGTCAGCTCGAAGGTGCCCAGCGGCTTGTTGTGCTGGGCGATCTCGCGCTCACCCTGGAAGACCTGGATGAGCACCGAGGGCTGGTTGTCCTCGGCTGTCGTGAAGATCTCCGAGCTCTTGGTCGGGATCGCCGTGTTGCGCTCGATGAGCTTGGTGAACCGGCCGTGCTGGGTCTCGATGCCCAGTGAGAGCGGGGTGACGTCGATGAGCAGGACGTCCTTGCGCTCGCCCTTGAGGACCCCGGCCTGCAGGCTGGCACCGATGGCGACGACCTCGTCGGGGTTGACGCCCTTGTTGGGCTCCTTGCCGGTCAGCTCCTTGACCAGGGCGGCGACGGCGGGCATCCGGGTGGAGCCGCCGACGAGGACGACGTGGTCGATCTCGGAGAGCTTGACGCCGGCGTCCTGAATGACCTTCTGGAAGGGGGTCTTGCAGCGGTCGAGCAGGTCCTTGGTCATCGCCTCGAACTGGGCGCGGCTGATCGTCTCGTCGAGGTGGATCGGGCCGTTCTCGCTCATCGACAGGTGCTGCAGGCTGACCGAGGTCGAGGTCGAGCTGGACACCTCCTACTTAGCCTGCTCGGCCGCGGCGCGCAGCCGC
>CAZYHR010000095.1:0-12935 GCA_964647395.1 uncultured Intrasporangiaceae bacterium
TAGCGCACTTGACTGGGGGTCAAGGGGTCGCAGGTTCAAATCCTGTCAGCCCGACCAGCGCCGCGGCACGGTCACCGCCGCGGCGGATCGGCGAGCGCGGCTGCGAGCGCGGGCAGCAGCGCGGCATACCCCTCGGGTGACAGGTGCAGGCCATCGGGCTCGAACGCGGCCGCACCCAGGGGTGCGATGAGTTCGTCGGTGGGCACCACGGCCCCGCCCCGCTGCCGGACCACCTGCGCGGCCGCGTCGCGGTAGCTCCCCATGAGGGCGTTGAGCCCCGCACCGTCCAGACCGTATGCCGCCTGCGCGAGCTCCTCGTCGACGCCCGGTGGGGCGACGAGCACTGACGGCAGCCCGATGACGTCGAGGAACGCCCCGAGAGCGCCGGCGAACTCGGCCAGCGGCATCCGTGCGACGGCGTCGTTGGAGCCGACCGACAGCACGACGAGGTCGGCCGGCCCAGCCCGGTCGTACTGCCCGGGCAGCTGATGGACGTCCGCGCCGCCGAACGCGGCGTTGCCGGTGCCGGGTGCCAGGCGGCCGGTGTCCCACGGGATCCAGGCCAAGTGGCTGTCGCCGAGCAGGAGCACCCGCACGCCCGGCGGCTGCGGCGTTGCGGGGTGCGGGCTCACCCGGTCAGCCTGCCACGACCCGGCACCGTCCGGCTCGATAGCGTGGCGACGTGGTCGTTGCGGTCGCCAGGTCGCAGGTCGTCGGGTTCCGGCTGCGGGCCCACGGCCTGGACGGGCGGCTGGACCGGGCTGAGCTCGCCGTCGCCGCCGGCCGCTGCGGCATCCAGGACAGCCCCCCGGGGTCGGCGCTGCTGGCCCTGCACGCCCGGGTGCGTGGGGTCAGTGCCGACCGGGTGCACCGGGCCATCGCCGACGAGCGCACCCTGCTGCGGACCTGGTCCGTGCGCGGGGCGCCGTTCCTGGTGCCGACCGCGGACCTGCCGGTCTTCACCACCGGCGTCCTGCCGACCACCGAGCGCGCCGGGCGGCGGCTGGTGCTCGGCGTGGGGGAGCAGCTCGACCGGCTCGAACTGAGTCTCGCCGACGCCGTCGCCCTCGTCGAGGCCGAGACCGGTGCCGTCCTAGCCGGCCGGCGACTGGCGATCACCGAGCTCGGCCACGAGGTGGCGGCGCGGGTCGGCGCGAAACTGTCTGTCGGACAACGGAGCCGGTGGCAGGAGCCGGGACCGTGGTCACCCGGCCAGCCGGTCGGCGAAGGGGTCGTCCACTTCTGCCTGCGCATCCTCACCCTGCGCCGGGTTGTCTGCTTCGCCCCCCGCCACGACAACACGGCCCCGTTCGCGCTGCTCGACGAATGGCTGCCGCAACCGATCCCGGCACTCGACCCGTCGGCCGCCCGGGCCGAGTTGCTGCGCCGCTACCTCCGGTGTTACGGACCCTCGACCCGTCGGCACTTCGCCGAGTGGCTGGGGGTCCGGGCCGGGGACACCGACCCCTGGTGGACACCGCTCGAACCCGAGCTGACCGAGGTCGAGACCGCTGGACGGGCCTGGCTGCTGACCACCGATCTGGCTGCCCTGCACAACGCCTCGCAGCCACTCGGCGTGCGCCTGCTGCCCCCGCGCGATCCCTACACCCAGCAGCGAGACCGCGCCCTACTGCTCGACCCGGCGCGCCACCGCGAGGTGTGGCGCACCGTCGGCGAGCCCGGGACCGTGCTGGCCGACGGGGAGCTCGTCGGCAGCTGGCGCCCCCGCACCACGGGCCGCCGGCTGGTCCTGACGATGACGCCGTTCGCCCCCGTCACCGCCCGGCAGCGGCGCGCGGTGGAGCGCGAGGCCCAGCAGGTCGCAGCGTTGCGGGGCGCCGCCGACGTGCAGGTCGTGGTCGACGACAGCGGACCTTGACGATTTTTCGCCCCGGCGGCGCACCACGCCCGCACCATCGCCTCGGTCTCGGTGCAGCAGCCGCCGGACACCGGCAGCCGGACACCGGCAGCCGGACACCGCGGAGGGCACGGCGCCGGCCGACGACGCCCGGGGGACGGTTAGGAACTGACCCGTTCTACAACGAGATCCGCTCGCACTTGACAAGCCGGTCGGTGCCGAAGCCAGCGTTCCTCAGGTAGAGGCACACCTCATGCGAGGTGCCTGCCGCGAACTCGGTGCCCTGCTCGCCGAGGCGGACGTCGAACCCGCGGTCCCACCAGGTCAGCCCGGACGCGGCGATCCGGCCGTCGAGGAAGATGACGTACTCGATGGGGCCGGTCGTGTCGTTGTCGGCGCCGAAGCCACCGGCGTGCACCTCCGGTCGGCCGTCCCGGTCGACGTCGCGCGTGTAGACGCCCAGTTCGCCGACCGGGTCCCAGGCGGTACTGGGGACGTTGAGGTACTGACACGCGATGACGGTCGACGCGCCCGGCCCGTAGTTCTCGCCCAACAGGCACACCTCACGCCACCCGGGAGAGGTGGCCGGGAAGGCGCCCAGGAACGCGTGGTCGCCTGGCACGTTGGTGAGGAAGGGGCTCGGCTGGTCGGCCCGGGCCCCGAGGACGACGCGTCCGTTCTCGGTGACGATGACACCGATCGAGCGGGTCAGGTCGCTCTCGTCGACGGCCCATCCGTAGACCCCGATGGTCTTGCCGCCCACCGAGATCGCCATGTCGCCCCGGGGGTCCGGGCTGCTCACGGTCACGGACCTGCAGTCCACCAACGTGCCGGCGCGGGTGACGATGTCGTGGGCATAGATGCACACCCGGTGCGAGCCCGGTGCCGCCACGATCGTGGCGCCGCGGAAGCCCTTCTGCCCCAAGCCGTACGGATAGAGTTCCGGGCTCGGGTCGTGGGCCGGCAGTGGCCCGGCGGCGGGCATCCCGTCGATGGCGACCGTGACGCTGACGGTCTGGGCGAGGTCGTCGCGGTCGAACGCCCAGCCGGAGTAGCGGATCCGCTGGCCGTCGAAGGTGACCGACGTGAGCCGGCCCTCCGGCGGGTGTCCGGCGGTGGCCCCCGGAGCCGTGGCCGGGGCGACAGCTTGGGCGGCTGCGGGGGAGCCGAACAGGAGCAGGAGGGCGACCGCCGACGCCCAACGACGCGGCCGCGACATGGAGAGAGCCATGGTGGTGTCCTTCGGTCGATGCCGCACCGGGGACGGCTGGCGGTGCAGCCAACTGTCGTGGTCGGTCAGAGGGACGGACGCTCGGAGGACGACGGCGTTGCGTCGCCGGCAACGTGACCTGCGTCACTTTTCTTCGGCCGCGGGAGCCACCCACTCGGGTGACCGCCGGCCGCCGTTGAGCCGGCGACCGGGCCCGTCATCATCCCCGGACCCCTGCGCCGAGCTCGCCGTCGACATAGAGCCACCGCCCGCCCCGGCGCTCGAACCGGCTGCGCTCGTGCAGCAATCCGCCGGCATGCCGGGCGCGGAACTCGACGACCCCCGTGCTGTCGTGCTCCCCGCCGTCGACGACGTCGAGGATCGCCAGCCCGGTCCACCGGGGCCCGCCCGCGAGGTCGAGCGTGGCCGGCCTGGTCCGCGGGTGCCAGGTGCGCAGCAGATGGTCGGCGCGCCCCAGCACGTATGCCGCGTAACGCGAGCGCATCAGCGCCACCGCCGTGGGCGGTGGGTGACCGTCGTGCCACGGCTCGCAGCACGCGGCATACGGGTCACCGGAACCGCACGGACACGGCGGGGCGACGGGCATGCCCTAGCGCACCACCCGCAGGCCGAGCACCCGGCACAGCCCCGGACCGGGGGAGCGGGGGTCGCCGGCCTCCCAGCCGCCGGTCGGGTCCCAGGCCCGGAACGTCTCGTAGACCAGCCGCACCATCGCCTCGGTCTCGGTGAAGAAGCCGCCGGTCACCCCGGACGGGTTGAGCGGGATCGTCTCGATGCCCGGGTAGTCGCGCAACGCCTGCTGCAACCGGCGCACCGAGTCGCTGCCGGACACCCCGAAGCGCAGCTGGTCGAGCCGGACGTCCCCGTGATAGCTCTGGGTGACGATGCGGTCCGGCTGACCCGGCCCGCCACCGGCGATCGGCTGCCCGCCACCGCCCCCGCCGCCGGGCAACGGCGTGTAGCGGTCCGAGCGCCAGTAGACGTGCGGGTGGTCCAGGTGGTTCTGGGTGCGGCTGCCCCGGTCGGCCATCGCCCGCCAGGCCGGCGAGCCGTCGCCGCGGAAGCCGTCCTTGTCCGCGTTCCAGATGCGCTGGCGCCAGATGACCCACCCCAGATGCCACTGCTGGCGCTGCTGGATGACCAGCCCGGCGATGTGATCCCCGACCGCCACGTGGTTGGGCAGCCACGAGCCGTCCAGGGCGGTGACCATGAAGTCCACCGCCCGACCGGTCGAGTGCTCGGGTTCCCCGCCCTTGCCCCAACAGACCTGCAAGTGCACGCCGGTGGCCGCCTCGGTTGCCTCGACGACATCGCTGACCTTGCGCCGGGTCGACTCGCTGACCTGACCGAGCCGGGCCAGGGCCGGATCGCCGGCAGGCAGTTCCCGGCTGGTGATCCGCGGCGGCTCCCACTCGGGGACCGACTCGTCCGGCTCGGGTGGCTGGGCCGGGACCTCGCCGTCGGCGGCCCGCAACGGGGCCTGGGCCTGCGCGGCCGCGCGGATGTCGTCGGAGGCAGACATGGGCAGCGTCCTCTCGAGCGGGATGACCTCTCCATGGTGCCGTCGCCGGCCGCACGGCGCAGTCGAACTGTCGCATTCGTCCGCGCCGCGTCTGGTTACAGTGGCCACGTGGTCGAGCAGCACACGCGTCGAGAGCCGGTCGTCTCGGACCGCGTGCTGACCATCCCCAACGCCCTGTCCGTGCTGCGGCTGCTCGGCGTGCCGCTGTTCCTCTGGCTCATCCTGCGCGAGCAGGACGGCTGGGCCCTCGCCGTGCTGGCGCTGTCGGCGCTCACCGACTATCTGGACGGCAAGATCGCGCGCTCCTTCGACATGGTGTCGCGCCTGGGCCAACTGCTCGACCCGATCGCCGACCGGCTCTACATCGTCAGCACCCTGCTCGGTCTGGCCTGGCGCGACATCGTGCCGTGGTGGGTGGTCTGGGTGCTGCTGGGCCGGGAACTGGTCATGCTCGTCGTCGTGCTGCTGCTCAAGCGGGTCGGCATCGTCGGGTTGCCGGTGCACTTCGTCGGCAAGGCGGCCACCTTCAACCTGCTCTATGCCTTCCCGATCCTGCTGCTGGGCCAGTCCCAGCCCTGGGCCCTGCCGGTCGGGTGGGCGTTCGCCTGGTGGGGCATCACCCTCTACTGGCTGGCCGCCGGCCTGTATGCCGCTCAGGCAGTGCCGCTGCTGCGCGCCGGTCGCCGGGTGGCCCGGTGAGCGGGTCGTCCGGTCCGGCCCGCCGCCCGGACGAGTCGATGTCGCTGATCCGCGAGCTCATGGACGGTGCCCTCGAGCCCAGCTACGCGGCGGCAGCCGAGCGGCGCCGGGTCGCCGGGCAGCCGGCCGCGCGGTCGTTCAACACCTCGGTGGTGTTCGTCGTCGCCGTCGTCGTCGGGCTGCTCATGGCCATCGCCGGCCAGACCCTGCGGGCGGCGGCCACCGTCACCTCCGGGTCGGGGGAGCGGCTGATCACCCAGATCGAGGGCCAGCAGGCGCACGGCGACGAACAGTCGGCCAAGGCGGCGGCCATCGAGAAGGAGATCACCGGCCTGCAGGCCGCTGCGCTCGGGCCCGGCCAGTCGGCGCTGCTCGACGCGCTGCGCCTGCTCCAGCTGCGCACCGGCACCGTCGCCGTCAGCGGACCCGGCGTCGTCGTCACCCTCGACGACGCGGCCGACACGTCGGGCAGCAACGCCGACCCCCGCGGCGAGTCCGGCTTCACCGCCAACCGAGTGCGCTCCACCGACCTGCAGATCGTCGTCAACGGCTTGTGGGCCGCCGGCGCGGAGGCGATCTCGGTCAACGGGCAGCGCTTGACCACCCAATCGGCGATCCGCTTCGCCGGGCAGGCCATCCTCGTGGACTTCCGGGCCCTGACCCGCCCCTACGTCATCACGGCGATCGGCGACCCCGGACCGCTGCAGGCCGGCTTCGCCTCCTCCGCCGCCGGCACCTATGTCAAGGCCCTGGAGCAGAACTACGGCATCCCCTGGTCGTTGCAGACCGCCGACCGGGGACTGACCTGCCCGGCCAGCCCCGCGCCCGAGCTGCGATACGCCGAACCGATGCCGGGCGGCATACCCTCGTCCTCACCGACCGGCACCGCGACGCCGGCCCCGACGACGCCGACCCACACCCCCCGAGCCACGGAGCCGCGACGATGATCCCCGCCTTCGGCCTGCTCGTCGGCCTGGTCATCGGGCTGCTACTGCACCCGACCGTGCCGCCGTGGCTGCAGCCCTATCTGCCGATCGCCGTCATCGCCGCGCTCGACGCCGTGTTCGGCGGGGTCCGGGCCGTGCTCGACGGGATCTTCGACGACAAGGTCTTCGTCGTGTCGTTCCTGTCCAACGTCCTGGTCGCCGGGTTCATCGTCTTCCTCGGCGACCAGCTCGGGGTCGGCTCGCAGCTGTCCACGGGCGTCGTCGTCGTGCTGGGCATCCGGATCTTCTCCAACGTCGCGTCCATCCGCCGGCACCTGTTCAAGGCCTGATCATGACCGGACGCCACGAAGGGCCCGCCCGGACCCCCGACCCGGTCCCGCGGCCGCGGCCGACCGTCGCCGGCGAGGACCGGCGCACCACCTGGCGCCGCCTGCGCCGGATGGCCGCCCCGCGGCTGACCCGGGCCAACCTGCTCGCCACCGGGCTGACCATCGCCCTCGGCTTCGCCATCGCCACGCAGATCCAGCAGACCGCCGCCAGCGGCCTGCAGAACCTGCGCCAGGACGAACTGGTGCGCATCCTCGACGACGTCACCCAGCGCTCGTCCCGGCTGGACAACCAGGTGCGTGAGCTCGAGGCGCAGCGCGACACGCTCAAGTCGAGCGCGGACAGCACCGCGGCCGCCGTGACCCAGGCCCAGCGTCGGCTGGACCAGCTGTCCATCCTCGCCGGCACCGCGCCGGTGCAGGGCCCCGGCGTGCGCATCACCATCGCCGACCCGGACCGTAGGATCCGCGGCGCCCTGCTGCTGGACGTCCTGCAGGAGTTGCGCGACGCCGGGGCGGAGGTCGTGCAGTACGGCTCGGTGCGCATCGTCGCGAGCTCGGCGTTCACCGACCAGGGCGAGACGATCACCGTCGACGGCCAGGCGCTGACCCGCCCGATCGTCATCCTCGCCGTCGGGGAGCCACAGACGATCGCCAAGGCCATGGCGATCCCCGGCGGGGTCGTCGCGACGGTCCGCCGCGAGGGCGCCTCGGCGTCCGTCGAGGAACTGTCCAGCGTGGTCATCACCGCGGTCCGGCAGCCCATCACCCCCCGCTTCGCCACCCCTGCCCCGGAGCCCACCGTCGGATCCACCGGGCGGTAGTCTCGGCCCCGGACCGCCCGGCGGCCCGACGGCCCCGACCTGCCCGACCCGGCCCGACGAAGGAGAACCATGAGCGAGCTGGACTACCCCGGCGACCTGCACTACACCAGCGACCACGAGTGGGTGCGCAGCCAGGGCGACGGCAGCGTGCGGGTCGGCATCACGTCCTACGCCCAGAGCGCCCTCGGCGATGTCGTCTACGTCTCGCTGCCCGTCGTCGGGGACTCGGTCGAGGCCGGTGGGTCGTGCGGCGAGGTCGAGTCGACCAAGTCGGTGTCCGACATCTTCTCGCCGGTCACCGGCGAGGTCAGCGCGGTCAACGGCACCCTGGACGAGTCGCCCGAGCTGGTCAACTCCGACCCCTACGGTGAGGGCTGGATGTTCGAAGTGCGGCTGGCCGACGAAGGCGAGCTCGACGGGCTGCTGGACGCCGCGGCATACCAGCAGACCATCGGCTGACCCGGTGACCTGCGGCTGACACCGGCCGAACGGTCACTGCAGGGTGGCGCGACGGACGCGTTATCCTGCCGGGACGGTCGCCACCAGCCATCGACGGCCGACGCCCGAGGAGAGACACCTGTATGCCGGACCAGCAGAGCCCCGACGAGCCCGAGGCCCAGCAGCGCCCCGACGACAGCACGTCGCGGCTGCCCTCGCGCCCGGACCCGACGACGATGCGCTTCCGAGGCTTCGTCGAAGGGGACATCGTCGACCTCGAGCACCGGCTCAGCTCCGAGGACCAGGCCACCATCGGGGCGCTGCGGCCCGGCACCGCGCTGCTGGTCGTGCTCAAGGGGCCCAACCTCGGGGCCCGCTTCCTGCTCGACGACGACGAGGTGACCTCGGGTCGGCACCCGGACAGCGACATCTTCCTCGACGACGTCACCGTCTCGCGGCGGCACGCGATCTTCGTGCGTGAGGGCGAGGGCTACACCGTCAAGGACGTCGGCTCGCTCAACGGCACCTACGTCAACCGCACGTCGACCGACTCCGCCGCGCTGGTCAACGGCGACGAGGTGCAGATCGGCAAATACCGGTTCGTCTACTACACGGGCTGACCTGCGGAGCCCCGTGACCCCCCGCCGCCGTGGCCTCACCATCGGGGCCGTCCTGGCTCACCTGCAGGGCGACTTCCCCGACCTGACGATCTCCAAGATCCGGTTCCTGGAGACCGAGGGGCTGGTCACCCCGGAGCGCACCCCGGCCGGCTATCGGCTGTTCCGCGAGGCCGACGTCGAACGGCTGCGCTATGTGCTGACCGCCCAGCGCGACCGCTTCTGGCCGTTGCGGGTCATCCGCGAGGCGCTGGATGCGATCGACCGCGGCCTGACCCCGGTCGACGACCCCATCGACGCGCGGCCCGTGGTCCCGCCGAGCGAGCCCGACGCCGACGTGCCCAGCCCGGCCGAACTCGGTGCCGCTCCGGCGCTGCGACTCACCGAGGCCGAGTTGCTCAGCGCGGCCGGGGTCGACGCCGCCTTCCTTTCGTCGCTGCGCACCTTCGGCCTGGTCCGGCCGGCGCCGGACGGTCACTTCGACGAGGCGGCGCTCGCGGTCGCCCGGGCCGCGGCCGGGCTGGCGTCCTACGGGGTCGAGGCCCGGCATCTGCGGATGTTCCGGACCGCCGCCGACCGGGAGGTCGGCCTGGTGCAGCAGATCACCGGGCCGCTGCTCGCCGCCCAGGGCAAGCGAGGTGGCGGGGTGGACCCCACCCCGGACCTGCTGCACCACTGCCTGGCGCTGCACGCCGCCCTGGTCAAGGCCGAGTTGCGCGCCTGACCGGTGCCCGCCCCGCCGCCGAGGCGCCGGAATCGCCGCGCGCCCGTCGTGCGACCCGGTGCTCGGGGTAGCGTGGAGTCGTGATCGAGGTCGATGTCATGGGCGTCCGGGTCGAGATGCCCACCAACCAGCCCATCGTCCTGCTGCGCGAGCGTGCCGGTGGGCGCTATCTGCCGATCTGGATCGGTGCCGCGGAGGCCACCGCGATCGCCTATGCCCAGCAGGGGGTCGAGCCGCCCCGGCCGTTGACCCACGACCTGCTCAAGAACGTCATCGAGGGCCTGGGCAACCAGTTGCGTCAGGTGCGCGTCGACGAACTCAAGGACAAGGTCTTCTACGCGACGTTGGTCTTCGACGGCACCGAGATCTCCAGCCGACCCTCCGACGCCATCGCGCTCGCGCTGCGGGTGGCCTGCCCCATCGTCGTCGCAGAGGCGGTCTTCGACGAGGCCGGCATCGCGATGGCTCCCGAGGAGGACGACGAGGTCGAGAAGTTCCGCGAGTTCCTCGACCAGGTGTCGCCGGAGGACTTCGAGGGACACATGGGCGAGGGCGGCCCACACGAGCCCCCCGCCGGCGGCCCACACGAGCCCCCCGCCGAAGACTGACCGAGCGCCCGGGATCGGGGTGGATCACCGACGCCAGGGGGTGGGTGATCGTCCCCGATGTGCGGGCCAGGGCGTCCGACGTGGCGCGGGCCGGCGGATCGGTGCCCGCCCCGGCATCAAGCCTGAACAAGCACCTGAGAGTCTCGCTCAACTCTGAGGGTAAAGTTCAGGGTTATGTGGCGGATGTGACTCCTGCGACACGCGGGAATAACCGTGCACGGATGATTGACGCTGACCCGTCGCGGCCCTACCGTCAGAGGTGTCCCGGACGACACCGGTGTAACTCCCGCAGCCGCGGGCACCCAGGAGGCCACGATGACCAGCAGCCAGGCGACGACCCGTCGCGCCCCGGCACCCACCCAGGGAGTGCTGTTCAGCGACGACCTGCCCGAACTGCGCGAGGACGAGGGCTACCGGGGTCCGACGGCGTGCAAGGCCGCCGGCATCACCTATCGACAGCTCGACTACTGGGCCCGCACCGGCCTGGTCGAGCCGTCGGTGCGCACGGCGACCGGCTCGGGCACCCAACGGCTCTACGGCTTCCGCGACATCCTCGTGCTCAAGATCGTCAAGCGGCTGCTGGACACCGGCGTCTCGCTGCAACAGATCCGCGGGGCCATTTCGGTGCTGCGCGAGCGCGGCGTCGAGGACCTGGCGCTGATCACCCTGATGAGCGACGGCGCGTCGGTCTACGAGTGCACCTCCGACGAAGAGGTCATCGACTTGCTGCGCGGCGGCCAGGGGGTCTTCGGCATCGCGGTCGGCCGGGTCTGGCGGGAGATCGAGGGCTCGCTCGCCGAGCTGCCCAGCGAGCGTCCCGACGCTGAGAGCCCGGCGGCCCACCCCGACGACGAGCTGTCCGCCCGCCGGGCCCGCCGCCTGGCCTGAGGCACCCGCGCGGCCCGGCGCGGACCGCGCCGGGCCGGTGCCGATTCTCAACTAGGCTCGGAGCCGGCCCGGCCGGCCAAACGGGGGCCGGGTCCCACCGGCCTGGAGGCCGTCACCGTCCCTGGAGGTCGCCACCCATGCCGGAGTTCGCGCCGTTCGTCGGTCGTCACATCGGACCCTCCGCGGCCGATATCGAGGCCATGCTCGCGGTGATCGGCCAGCCCAGCCTGGACGCCCTCGTCGATGCCGCCGTTCCGGGCGTGATCCGCACCGACCGCGAGTTGTCGATCGAGGCCGCCGACAGCGAGGGGCAGGTCATCGCCGAGCTGCGCGAGCTGGCGCGGCGCAACACCGTGCTGCGCTCGATGATCGGGCTGGGCTACTACGGCACGGTCACCCCACCGGTCGTGCGCCGCAACGTGCTTCAGAGCCCGGCCTGGTACACGGCATACACCCCCTATCAGCCGGAGATCTCGCAGGGCCGGCTCGAGGCGCTGCTCAACTTCCAGACCGTCGTGTCCGACCTCACCGCCCTGCCGATCGCCGGGTCGTCGCTGCTCGACGAGGGGACCGCGGCGGCCGAGGCGATGACCCTCATGCGTCGCGCCACCAAGGCCGCCGCGGACGCCGTGCTGCTGGTCGACGAGCACGTCTTCCCGCAGACCCTCGCGGTCGTGCAGACCCGGGCCCGGCCGCTGGACCTCGACGTCGTCGTCGTCGACCTCGCCGCGGTGACCGACGCCGCGGGCCTGGCCGCCGCAGCCGGCGACCGGGCCGTGTTCGGGGTGCTCGTGCAATACCCAGGGGCCGACGGCGAACTGCGCGACTGGGCCGCGCTGGCCGCGGCGGCGCACGAGGCCGGCGCGCTGGTGACGGCGGCGGCGGACCTGCTCGCCCTGACTCTGGTCGTACCGCCGGGCGAGTGGGGTGCCGACATCGCGGTCGGCTCGGCCCAGCGCTTCGGCGTGCCGATGATGTTCGGCGGACCGCACGCGGGCTTCATGTCGGTGCGCAGCGGGTTGGAGCGCTCGATGCCCGGGCGGCTGGTCGGGGTATCGGTCGACTCGGCCGGCGCGCCGGCCTACCGGTTGGCCCTGCAGACCCGTGAGCAGCACATCCGCCGCGAGAAGGCCACCAGCAACATCTGCACCGCCCAGGTACTGCTGGCCGTCCTGGCCAGCATGTATGCCGTCTGGCACGGCCCCGAGGGCCTGGCCACCATCGCGCGGCACGCCCACGCGCAGGCCCGCACCCTGGCCGCCGGGCTGCGGGCGGGCGGGGTCGAGGTCGTCACCGAGGTGCCCTTCGACACCGTCACGGTCCGGGTGCCGGGGCGGGCCGAGGCGGCCCAGGCCGCGATCCGGGAGCGCGGCGTCAACGTCTGGCGCGTCGACGCCGACACCCTCGGGCTGAGCTGCGACGAGACGACCCGACGCAGCGACCTCGAGGCCGTCTGGGCCGGCCTGGGCGGCGCCCCGGTCGACGACCAGCCGGCCGACGCGGTGGCGTGGGGCGACGGGCAGGCGCGGGACACGGCATACCTGACCCACCCGGTCTTCCACGAGCATCGCAGCGAGACCGCCATGCTGCGCTACCTGCGCCGGCTCGCTGACCGCGACTTCGCGCTCGACCGCGGGATGATCCCGCTCGGCTCGTGCACGATGAAGCTCAACGCGACGACCGAGATGGAGCCGATCACCTGGCCCGAGCTGGCCGACCTGCACCCCTTCGCGCCGGCCGACCAGAGCGCGGGCTCCCGCGCCCTGGTCGAGCAACTGGCCGGGTGGCTGGTCGAGATCACCGGCTACGACGCGGTGTCGCTGCAGCCCAACGCGGGGTCGCAGGGCGAGTTCGCCGGGCTGCTGGCGATCCACGCCTATCACCAGGCGCGCGGGGAGGGGCACCGCCGGGTCTGCCTCATCCCGGCCAGCGCGCACGGCACCAACGCCGCGTCCGCGGTCATGGCCGGGCTCAAGGTCGTCGTCGTCAAGACCGCCGGCGACGGCAGCGTCGACCTCGACGACCTGCGGGCCAAGGTCGAGGCCCACCGCGCCGACCTCGCCGCGATCATGGTGACCTATCCGTCCACCCACGGGGTCTACGAGGACACCATCACCGAGCTGTGCGCGCTGGTGCACGACGCCGGCGGGCAGGTCTACGTCGACGGCGCCAACCTCAACGCGCTCGTCGGGCTGGCCCAGCCGGGGCGCTTTTGTGCCGACGTCAGCCACCTAAACCTGCACAAGACGTTCT
>CAZYHR010000096.1:0-12739 GCA_964647395.1 uncultured Intrasporangiaceae bacterium
CCAGATCCTCAAGAAAGCAAACCGGCAACAGACTTCAAACGCGGGGCACTAGCTGTGCCTCTTTTTGTTCCCTGCAACGAGACCAGCGTAGCAGATACGAACCCGAATCCGATCCATTGCTGGATCTGATCCGAGATCGGATCCGATCTGCCGCTGTATCCGCTCCACGAGTGTATCCTCGAAGGGGCCGTGAGCGGGGTCACCCGCGCAGCGTCGGCGGGTGTGGACTGGCAGGGCAGCAGGAGAGAGCGGATGTCGGAGCAGGGAGGTCTGTCGCGCAAGCGTGCGCAGACCCAGATCAAACTGATGCGGGCCGCGGCCGAGGTGTTCACCGAACGAGGCATCATGGCCAGCACCGTGGAGCAGATCTGTGAGCGGGCCGGGTTCACCCGCGGCGCCTTCTACTCGAACTTCGAGACCAAGGAGGCGCTCTGCGAGGAGTTGATGCGCAGCGAGAAGGCGTTCTACGAGAAGGCCTTCGCCCGTGGCGTGACCGCCGTCGCCGAGCACTTCAAGGTGCACCCGGACGACCGGGCCAAGCAGGGCCTGGACCTGGTCGAGGTGGCCCTGCACATCCTGCTGCCGTATCTGTTCACCCCGACGCCCGAGGACGACGAGGTGGGCGCCACCGCGAGCATCCTCTACGTCGAACTGGGCATGCACGCGATCCGGGAGCCGGCCTTCCGGCCCGCCTACCTGGACTACCAGGGCGCCTGGACCGGGCCGTTCGGCTACCTGCTCGAGCACGTCTTCGGGCTGTGCGGCCTGCGCCTGGTCACGAGCGTGGAGGAGGCCGTCGTCCTGCTCGGGGCGATCTACGAGCGGGCCACCCGCGACTCGTTCGTGCTGCAGACCCTCGAGGAACGCGCCGACCACCTGCACCGCATGCTGCTGCTCATGGCCCGGCTGCTCACCGAGCCGATCGAGCCGCTGTCGCCGGACACCGAGATCCCCGGCTGGTCGCAGACCGCGGCCAGCTAGCGGGAGGCCGGGCGGCGCCGGTGCCGCTGGCCCGGCCCGATCGGTCGGCCCGTTCAGTCGGCCCGTTCAGTCGGCCAGGTCGACGATCACCGGAGCATGGTCGCTGGCGCCGACCCCCTTGCGCTCCTCCCGGTCGATGAGCGCACCCTCGACCCGGGTGGCCAGCGCCGGCGAGGCCAGCACGAAATCGATGCGCATGCCCTGCCGCTTCGGAAAACGCAGCCGCTGGTAGTCCCAATAGGTGTAGACCCCCGGCCCGGGCGCGTGCGGCCGCACGACATCGGCATACCCGGCCTCGACCACGGCGTCGAAGGCGGCGCGCTCGCGCGGCGACACGTGCGACTTGTCCGCGTAGAACTCCATGCTCCACACGTCCTCGTCGCGCGGGGCGATGTTCCAGTCGCCCATCAGGGCGATCTGGGCGCCGGGCTCCGCGGCCAGCCACCCGGCCGCAGCGTCGCGCAACGCCCCGAGCCAGGCCACCTTGTAGTCCATGTGCGGGTCGGTCAGGTGCCGGCCGTTGGGCACGTAAACCGACCAGATCCGCACCCCTGCGCACCGGGCGCCGAGCGCGCGCGCCTCCGGGTCGGCCGCCTCGCCCCACAGCGGCAGACCGGCGACATCGATCCGCACGTCCTCGATGCCGACCCGGGACAGGATCGCCACCCCGTTCCACTGGTTGCGCCCGTGGTGGGCCACCTCGTAGCCGAGGGCCCGCAGCCGCTCGGCGGGGAACTGGTCGGGCCGGGTCTTGGTCTCCTGGATGGCCAGCACGTCGACGTCCGCCCGGCCCAGCCACGCCTCGAGCCGGTCGATCCGCGAGCGGATCGAGTTGACGTTCCAGGTCGCGATGCGCACGCCCTCAGGGTATGCCGCGGCCGCCCCCGCCGGTCCGCCCGCCGGGCTACCGCGCCCGGCCGGCCCTGCGGTGCGCGTCCCCCCCCGGCGCCCCCTACGCTGAGCGCCATGAGCACCGCCCTGGTCACCGGCGCCTCGTCCGGCATCGGCCGGTCCTTCGCCCGCCAGTTGGCCGAGCGGGGCCACGACCTGGTCGTCGTGGCTCGCGACCAGCAGCGGCTCGCCGCGTTGGCTGCCGAACTCGAGCGCGCCCACGGCGTGCGGGTCGAGGTGCTGGTGGCCGACCTGGCCGACCGCGACCAGGTCGAGCTCGTCGCGCGGCGGCTCGCCGACCGGGAGCGCCCGGTCGACCTGCTCGTCAACAACGCCGGCTTCGGCCTGCGCAAGGGCTTCCTGGCCAACGACGTCCGGGCCGAGGAGGGCCTGCTCGACGTGCTCTGCCGGGCGGTGCTGGTGCTCTCGCACGCGGCGGCGCCCGCCATGCGCGAACGCGGCCGGGGGGCCGTCATCAACGTGTCGTCCGTCGCGGGCTTCCTTGCCATGGGCAGCTATTCGGCCGCCAAGGCGTGGGTCACGGCCTTCTCCGAGGGGCTGGCCGCCGAGCTGGCCGGCACCGGCGTCACGGTGACCGCGCTGTGCCCCGGCCTCACCCACACCGAGTTCCACGAGCGGGCCCGCCTCAAGATGTCCGGGCTGCCCGAGCCGCTGTGGCTGGACGCCGACCACCTGGTGCGCAGCTGCCTGCACGACGTCGCGCGGGGGCGGGTCGTCTCGGTGCCGGGTGCGGCCTACAAGGTCGTCGTCGGGGCGGTCCGGGTGCTGCCCCGCGGCCTGGTCCGCCGGGTGTCCGGCAGCCTCGGCGCTCGCCGGCGCCGCGGTTAGGCTGAGGGCGTGACCGACCGCGACGCCCGTGCCCGACTGCTGCAGATCGTCAAGGACCAGGCCGTCGTCCACGGCCGGGTGACCCTGTCCTCGGGCCAGCAGGCCGACTACTACGTCGACCTGCGCCGGGTCACCCTCGACGGCGTCGCCGCGCCCCTGGTCGGCCCGGTCATGCTCGACCTCGTGGCGGACCTGCAGTTCGACGCGGTCGGCGGGTTGACCATGGGTGCTGACCCGGTCGCGACGGCGATGCTGCACGCGGCGGCGGCCACCGGTCGCCGGCTGGACGCGTTCGTCGTGCGCAAGGCCGGCAAGGCGCACGGTCTGCAGCAGCGCATCGAAGGCCCGACGATCCAGGGCCGGCGGGTGCTCGTCGTCGAGGACACCTCGACGACCGGCGGGTCCGCGCTCGAGGCGGTCGCGGCCTGCCGTGCGGCCGGCGCCGAGGTCGTGGCGGTCGCCGTCATCGCCGACCGCTCCACCGGCGCCCAGGAGCGGGTCGAGGCCGAGGGCCTGGGCTACCGCTTCGTCTACGGCCTGGCCGAGCTGGGCCTGGGCTGACCGGCCCGGCCGACCGGCTCCGGCGACCCGGCCCGCGCGCGACTTGCGGGGTGCCGATCCGGTCCACGCCTTAGGATCGGGACCATGCGAACAGTCCTCATCGTCGTCGTGGTCGTCGTCGTCCTCGTGGCGCTGTGGTTCTTCGGGGCCTACAACGGCCTGATCAAGCTGCGCAACCTCGCTCAGGAGGCGTGGGCCCAGATCGACGTCGAGCTCAAGCGCCGGCACGACCTCATCGGCAACCTCGTCGGGACGGTCAAGGGCGACGCGGCGCGCGGGCGGGGCACGCCCGGGGCGGGGGCCCAGGCGCGCGCGGCGGCGATGTCGGGCGGCGGCTCGCCCGCTGAGGTCTCGCAGAAGGAGGCGGCGCTGACCCAGGCGCTGGTGCGCCTCAACGCCGTGGCCGAGGCCTATCCCGACCTCAAGGCCAACAGCAACTTCACCGCCCTGCAGCAGGAACTCGCCGCCACCGAGGACCGCATCGCGTCCGCCCGGCGCTACTACAACGCCAACGTCCGCGAGCT
Organism: uncultured Intrasporangiaceae bacterium; assembly: GCA_964647395.1. Classification (GTDB taxonomy): domain Bacteria; phylum Actinomycetota; class Actinomycetes; order Actinomycetales; family Dermatophilaceae; genus Phosphoribacter. The sequence goes on from CAZYHR010000096.1 coordinate 3,807, forward strand.
CAACACCAAGATCGAGTCGATCCCGACCAACATCGTCGCGCCGATGGCGGGCGTGACCAAGATGGAGTACTTCGAGCTCGAGAGCCCCGCCGAGCGCGCGGCCCCGCAGGTGTCCTTCGACACCGGGCCCGCCCCCGCCACGGCCCCGCCGCCGGCGCCGCCCGCGATCCAGGACGCGCCCCCGGCCCAGCCGCAACTCGGTATGCCGCCCCAGGCGCAGCAGCCGGGCCCCACCCCGCCGCCCCCGCCGCCCGCCGGCCCCTGGGGCCAGCAGCCGCCCAGCCAGGGCTGATCCCCGGGTCGGGCTGGGCCCGTCCCGGTCAGTGCAGCGGGCCCTCCTCGGCGGCGGCGTCGGACTCGGCAACGATCTCGGCGGTCTCGGCGGTCGCCTCGGCGGGGGTGAGCTCGGGCTGGCCCTGGCGCTTGTGCTTCCAGTATTCGTAGACCATCGGCAGCACCGACAGCGCGACGATGAGGATGATCGCGTATTCGAGGTTGTTCTGCAGGAAGACGATGCTGCCCAGGAAGTAGCCGAGCAGGGTCAGGCCGGTGGCCCACAGCACCGCGCCGATCGCGGACCAGGTGAAGAACCGGCGCCGTTCCATGGCGCCGACGCCGGCCACGACGGTGATGTACGTCCGCACGATCGGCACGAACCGACCCCGCACCAGGGCCTTGTTGCCGTGCTTGTCGAAGAACTCGTGGGTCTTGTCGAAGTACTCCCGCTTGGTGAAGCGCCCGTTGCGGCGATAGAGCGCCGGGCCCATGGCGCGCCCGATCTCGTAGCCGACGACGTTGCCGAGGAAGGCGAACGCCGACAGCAGCAGGCACGCGACCCCGATGTTCATCGGGATGCCGGGCTGTCCGCCCTCGTGCATCTTGATGAACATGCCGATGGCGAACAGCAGCGAGTCCCCCGGCAGGATCGGGAAGAACAGCCCGCACTCGACGAAGATGATGGCGCACGAGACCCAGAACATCGCTCCGCCGAAGGTGGTCAGCAGCCACTCCGGCTTCATCCAGTCAGGGCCCAGGGTTGGAGGTGTCACGACATACGAGGGTAGGCGGGTCGCTGCCCGGTGCCCTAATCCGGCGCGGGCGGGCCGGCCGCCGGCGTCCTGGCCCGGCGTAGCCTGACCCATCGTGAGCGAGCGTGAGGTGGGGGTCGGCCCGTATGCCGGTGATCCGCCACCGGGGGACCGTTGGGATCCGCAACTGCTCGCCGAGGGCGACCGGCGCAACGTCGTCGACCGGTATCGCTACTGGCGGCACGAGGCGATCGTCGCCGACCTGGCCGCCCGCCGCCATCCGCTGCACGTGGCCATCGAGAACCTCGGCCACGACTTCAACATCGGCTCGATCGTGCGGACCGCGAACGCCGTCAACGTCGCCGGCGTGCACGTGGTCGGCCGGCGCCGGTGGAACCGGCGCGGCGCGATGGTCACCGACCGCTACCTGGACGTGCGCCACCATGCCGACGCGCCGGCGCTGGCGGGCTGGGCGGCTGGGCGCGGCATACCGCTGCTCGGGGTCGACAACGTGGCCGGCAGCGTGCCGATCGAGACCTTCGACCTGCCCCGGGAGTGCGTGCTGGCCTTCGGCGAGGAGGGCCCGGGGCTCAGCGTCGACCTGCAGCGGCACTGTGCGGCGATCGTGCACATCGAGCAGTTCGGCTCGACCCGCTCGATCAACGCCGGCGCCGCGGCCGCGATCGCCATGCACGCGTGGGTGCGCCGGCACGTGTTCGGCCAGCGCCCGGGCGCGGGCCCCTACCCCTGAGCGGCACCCTGGCCAGCGGCCGGGCTGGCGCGGCTGGTGCGGGTCAGTCGGCGACCCGCCAGTCGAGCCGCACATCCTCCGGGCTGAGGTCGCGCACCGACCGGACCCCCATGAGCTGCAGGGTGATCTGCAACTCGTGGGCCAGGATCTCGAAGACCCGGTCGACCCCGGCCTCGCCGCCGGCCATCAGCCCGTAGAGATAGCTGCGCCCGATCATCGTGAAGTTCGCCCCCAGGGCCAGGGCGGCGAGGATGTCGCCCCCGGACGTGATGCCTGAGTCGAGGATGATCGGCAGGTCCGGGCCGACCGCCGCGCGGATCGACGGCAGCACCTGCAGGGGGACCGGTGGCCGGTCCAGTTGCCGGGCGCCGTGATTGGACAGATAGATGCCGTCGACGCCGTGGTCGGCCGCCATCCTGGCGTCCTGCACCGTCTGGATGCCCTTGATGACCAACGGTCCCGGCCACGCCTGCCGGATCCATGCGAGGTCGTCGTAACTGAGCGTGGGGTCGAACATCCGGCCGATCACCGCGGTGGTCTGCGAGGTGGAGTCGGCCAGGGTGGCGAAGGTCAGCGGCTCGGTGGTGAGGAAGTCGAACCACCAGCGCGGCCGGTAGGACGCGTCGATCGCGGTGCGCAGCGACAGTTGGGGTGGGATCGTCATGCCGTTGCGCACGTCCCGGTAGCGCAGGCCACCGGTCGCCGTGTCGACGGTGACCAGCAGCACGTCGAAGCCGTTGTCCCGGGCCCGCTCGATGAGCTGCTCGCACAACTCGCGGCGGTCGCTCCACAGGTAGAGCTGGAACCACTTGCGGGTGTCCGGGGCGGCCGCGGCCAGGTCCTCGATCGAGGTCGTGCCGATCGTGGACAGGCCGAAGGGCACGCCGGCTCGGCCGGCGGCCCGGGCCCCGGCGCTCTCGCCGGCCGAGTGCATCATCCGGGTGAAGCCGGTCGGGGCGATGCCCACCGGTAGAGCCGAGGTCTGGCCGAAGATGTCGACCGACAGATCGACCTCGCCGACGTCGCGCAGCACGTGCGGACGCAGCTCGACCCGGGAGAAGGCCTCCAGGTTGCGGCGGGCGCCCACCTCGGAGTTGGCCGCGCCGTCGACGTAGTCGAACGCCGCCCGGGGGGTGACCCGGCGGGCGATCCGGCGCAGGTCGGCGATGTCGGCCGCGCCGGCGAGTCGGGCGCTGGTCCGGTTGAGCCGGATCGGGGCGAGCTGGATGAGCGGTCGCAGCTCGCTCCAGCGGGGCAGCCGCCGCCCGCTCACCGGGGATCCCGGGAGGCCGTCGGGGTGTCCAGCGGGGTGGCCGAGCCCTCGATCGGCACGCCGAGCACTTCCTTGGGCCGGTCGCCCCGGCCGGCGGCCAGGATGACCGCGAGCAGGGTCACCGCGAAGCAGGCGGCCAGGAAGCCCGCAGCGAGATAGATCTCGCCGTTGGCCGCCGAGATGAGCGCGCTCGCGATGAGCGGGGTGTTGCCGGCGACGATGGCTCCGTTGAGTTCGCGGGCCAGGGCCACCCCGGAGAACCGGAAGGCGATGGGGAACAGGTTGGTCAGGAAGGCACCCTGCGCGCCGCTGGACAGCGACAGCACAGCGGCGTAGCCGAAGCACAGGGCCAGGGTGGCCGCGACGGCGCTGCCCGACTTCAGGGCGGCGAACAGCGGATAGGCGTAGAGGACACCGATGACCGCCCCGATGCCGAGCACCCGGCCCGCCCCGTACCGGTCGGCGAACCAGCCGCCGATCGGCGAACCGACGATGCCGAAGATCGAGGCGACGGCCACCGCGATGAGCGCGGAGGTGCGGGTCAGCCCGGCGTTGGCGGTGAGGAAGGCCAGCGAGAAGGTCGCCAGGATGTAGTTGTTGGCGTTGTGTCCGGTCACGGCCATGAAGCCGTGCAGGACCCCGCGCCAGTCGTGCTTGAGCAGCTCGCGGATCGGCACCTGCTCCTTGCGCTGCTCCTCCTGGCGCTCCGCGACCCGGGCGAACTCCGGCGTCTCGTCCATCCGGTTGCGGATGAACAGCGCGAGGAAGAACAGCACGATGGAGACGAGGAACGGGATCCGCCAGGCCCAGCCGAGCAGGACGTCGGTGGGCAGCCCGGACACCCCGAGGAACGCGAGGGTGGCCAGCATGGTGCCCGCCGGCGGCACCGCCAGGATGAGGGAGGTGAAGAAGCCCCGCCGGGCGACCGGGGTGAACTCGGCGACCACGGTCATCGCCCCGGCCAGTTCGGCGCCGGCCCCGAAGCCCTGCAGGATGCGGAACAGGACGAGCAGGATCGGTGCCCAGATGCCGATGGCGGCGGCGCTGGGCAGCAGGCCGATCGCGACGGTCGCCAGGCCCATGAGGACGATGGTGAGGATCATCGCCGGCTTGCGGCCGATCTGGTCGCCGATGTGGGCGATGATGACCCCGCCCACCGGCCGCACGACGAAACCGACCGCGAACGTCGCGAAGGCCGCCATCTGACCGGCGGACCCGATGCTGTTCGGGAAGAACAGCGGGCTGATCACCAGCCCCGCGGCAGCGCCGTACAGGGCGTAGTCGTACCACTCGATCAGAGTGCCGACGACCGAGGCGAACAGCGCTCGACGGGCACCGGGGGTCAGACGTTCTTTGGTTGGGGCGGGCTGAGCGGCCATGCTGCACCTCCGGCAAGGCGGGCGGGGGGCGTCACTCCGACGATGGGCCCTTTCCTAGCAGATGACACGGTGCCGGTGGGGGTCAAGCCGGCACGTTCGCGCCGCCGTGTCGTCGGCCGGCCGCCCGGACCGTCAGTCGCCCGGGCGCTGGCGCAGCAACTCCCCGAACCGCAGACCCACCTGCCGCATCGCCACCCCGGCCTGCGGCACCATCGGTCCGAGATCGCCATAGCCGTGGATGAGGGTCGGTTCGTGGCGGTGCTCGACCGGCACGCCGACGGCCCGCAGCGCGTCGCTGTAGGCGAACCCCTCGTCCTGCAGCGGGTCGAAGCCGGCCGTGGTGACGATGGCCGGCGGCAGGCTCGAGTGGTCGGGGTAACGCAACGGCGAGTAGCGCGGGTCGGTGAGCCGGTGCGGCTTCCAGGTGCCGGCATACATGGTGAGGAAGTAACGGATCGAGGCCTCCTCCAGCCCGAAGCCGACGGCCAGCCGCCGCCGGGACTCGTAGTCGCCGGCCGGGTCGACCGACGGATAGAGCAGCAGTTGCGCGGCCGGCCGGGGCAGCGGCGACCCGGCCCGCTCCTGGTCGCGCAGGGTGTGGGTGGTCACCGCGACGAGGTTGCCGCCGGCGCTGTCCCCGGCCAGCCCCCAGGCCGGTGAGCCGCCGAGCGAGCGCAGGTTCGTCGCGACCCAGCGGGCGGCATACCGGGTGTCCTCGATCGCGGCCGGGAAGGGGTGCTCCGGGGCGAGCCGGTAATCCAGCGACACGACGACCGCTCGGGCGTCCAGGGCCAGGTGCCGGCAGATCGAGTCGTGGGTCTCGAGGTCGCAGATGACGAACCCGCCACCGTGCAGGTAGAGGATGGTCGGCCGGCCGGGCCGCCCGTCCGGGCGGTAGATCCGGATCGGCAGGCGTCCGCCGGGGCCGTGCAGCGCGGCGTCGGTGACGCGGGCCACCCGGGGCGGTGGCTGCAGCGCCCGCAGCATCGCCGTCCGGGCGCGGAACATCCGCCGGCCCTCCTGGGCGGTGAGCTCGTAGATCGGCGGGACGCCGCGCTCCTTGAGGTCTGCCAGATAGGAGGCGAGGATGGGGTCGAGATGCGACATGGTGCCACCGTATTGCCCCGGTCGGGCTGCCGTCCTGCGGTCCGGGCGATGGGACCGACCGTGGCAGGCTGAGCCGATGCCCGCCCCGCAGGTCGCCGTGACCGTCCACCCGGCCCCCGCCGCCCCGCCGGCCGGCTGCGCGGACCTGCTCGCCGCCGCCTTCGCCGAGCCGCCCTACCGCTACGGGCCGGCGCAGATCGCCGCGCGCCTGGACCGTTGGGACCGGTATGCCGCCCTGCCGGGCTTCCGGGTCGCGACCGCCCGGTCGGGGCCGGACCTGGTCGGCGTCGCCTGGGCCTGGGACTCGGTCGTCGGGCGGCCGGACCCGCCGGACCTCTACGGCGACCTCTACGAGCGGCTGGCCCGGCAGCCGTGGGGGCACCGGCTCGTCGGGGTGACCGAGGTCGTCGAACTGGCGGTGCGCCCCGACCACCGGCGCGGGGGTCTCGGCGGGCGGCTGCTGGCCCGGCTGGTCGGCTCCGGCGGCGGCTGGCTGATCACGCCGGCGGACGCCCCCGCCGCGGCCTGGTACGAGCGCCGGGGCTGGACCCGGGCGGGCCCGGTCGGCGACCGCTACCTCGTGCTGACCTCCCCGTGACCCGGGCGCCGGTGCTCGGGGGCGCCGAGTCCCCCGTCCGGCGATCGTCGGCTACTACCTGGTCGACACCGACGACCGGGCGGGGTTCCTGGCCTGCTGCCGCCAACTGGCCAGCACCGGCGACCTGCTGGAGATCCGCCGGCTCGCCGACGACGACCACGCGCGGGCGGTCGACCCGACCGGCCTCGAGGGCTGAGACACGGCCGAGGACGCGCTCGCCGACGTCTTCGAGGCTGGCTCGGCGGGCCGGCCGGCGCGGCTGACCGGCTTCGGTCAGAAGCGGGTCAGCTTGTCCGGGTTGCGGGTGACCCACACGTGGCTGATCCGCCCATCGGCGACGCCCAGGCTGTAGACGCTCCGGCCGCCGGTGCTCTCGGTGACGACGAAGCCGACCCGCCCGTTGATCATCCGGGCCTCGATGACGGCGCCCGGATCCGACTCCCGCAGGGCCAGCAGCAGCCGGGCGACCTTGGCCGCCCCAACCACGGGACGCAGCGCCGCGCGCACCAAGCCACCGGCGTCCGACTCGAAGCTCACCGCCGGGGCGAGGATCGCGAGCACCGCCTCGATCTCGCCGGACGCGACGGCGCGAGCGAACAGCCCCGCGACCCGGGCGTGTTCGGCCTCGGCGACGGGCGGCGGGTGGGCGCGCACCTTGCGCCGGGCCCGGCTGACCAACTGCCGGACCGCTTCGGGGGACCGGCCCAACGCCGCGGCCGCCTCGTGGCTGGGCACCGCGAAGACCTCGCACAGCACGAACGCAGCGCGCTCGAGCGGGGTGAGGGCGGCGAGCATGACGAGCATCGCCGTGGTCACCGACTCGGCCAGCAGCGCGGCCTCGGCGGGGTCGGCGCCGGCCGCAGCGGTCCCGGCCGGCCCGGCAGCGCCGGGACCGGGGGTGGCCGGCAGTGGGTCGGGCAGCCACGGACCGACGTAGTCCTCGCGCCGCCGGGCCTGGGCGCGCAGCCGGCTCAGCGCCTGCCGGGTCGCCGCGGTGACCAGGTAGGCCGTCGGGTCGCCGACGTCGGAGGCGGCCCGGCGGCTGGCCAGCCAGGTCTCCTGGACGACGTCCTCGGCGTCCGCCACGCTGCCGGTCATCCGATAGGCGATGCCGAAGAGCCGACCCCGGTGCGCCTCGAAGACCGCCGTCGGCACCGGGCCCGGGGCGCCGGTCACCGGGCCACCGGCAGCTCGCAGCGGTCGCGGAAGCCCTGGCTGGCCAGCCCGAGGGCCGAGTTGAAGCGGGAGCGCAGGTTCTCCACGGCCACCATCATGGTCAGTTCCACCAGGGCCGGCTCGCCCAGCCGCTGCCGTAGCCACTCGACCTGTTCGTCGGTGATCGTGGCCACGTCGCCGGTCATCGCCACGGCGTAGTCGAGCACCGCCCGGTCCAGCTCGTCGAAGTGCGCACTGTCCCGCCAGGCCGGCAGGTCCCGCAGCTCGGCCGGGTCCAGCACCCCTCGAGCGGCGGCGTCCCAGTGGCCGAAGTCCAGGCACCACGGGCAGCCCACCTGCTGGGCGGCGCCGAGCACGGCGAGCACCGTGAGCCGCGGGGGCAGCCGGTGCCACCGGGCCACCCGACGCTCCAGGGCGGCATACGCCAGGAGCACCGCCCGGTGGTGGCCCATGGCCCGGGTCGGTTCCAGCTCGACGCCGAACCGGCGCCGCGGGTAGGCGTCACCCACTCGGGTCAGTGGGGTGGGCTTGGGGTCGAGACTGATGCGGGCCATGTCGTCCTCCTCGGTCAGGTATGCCGGCCGGCCGGGTCGGCCGTCCCGGCACCGTCACGAGCAAGGACGTCCCGGCCCGCCGGGGTGTGACATCGACCCGCCGGCGGGATCGGCCCGGTGCGGCCGGCGGTCCGGGTGTCCACCGCGACCAACTCCCGACCAAGTGCCCGTCGCGCGCCCTGACCGCAGGTGCAAGGATGTGAGGGACCCGACCGCCACACGTCAGGAGAGCCTTTCCCATGCCCATCGCAACTCCCGAGGTCTACGCCGACATGCTCGACCGCGCCAAGGCGGGCTCCTTCGCATACCCGGCGATCAACATCACCTCGAGCCAGACGATCAACTCCGCCATCCGTGGCTTCGCCGAGGCCGGCTCGGACGGGATCATCCAGGTGTCCACGGGCGGGGCCGAATACGGCTCCGGCGCCAACATCAAGAACATGGTCACCGGTGCCTGCGCCCTGGCCGCCTTCGCGGAGGAGGTCGCCAAGAACTACGACGTCAACATCGCGCTGCACACCGACCACTGCCCCAAGGACAAGCTCGCCGGCTTCGTCCGGCCGTTGCTCGCCATCTCGGCCGAGCGGGTCAAGGCCGGTCAGGCGCCGCTGTTCCAGTCGCACATGTGGGACGGTTCGGCGGTGCCGCTGACCGAGAACCTGCAGATCGCCCAGGAACTGCTCGCGCTGGCCAAGGCCGCCAACATCATCCTCGAGGTCGAGATCGGGGTCGTCGGCGGTGAGGAGGACGGCGTCGCCAACGAGATCAACGAGCAGCTCTACACGACCCCCGAGGACGCGCTGGCCACCGTCGAGGCGCTGGGCCTGGGCGAGCAGGGCCGCTACATGGCGGCGCTGACCTTCGGCAACGTGCACGGCGTCTACAAGCCGGGCAACGTCAAGCTGCGCCCCGAGGTGCTCAAGGCCGCCCAGGAGGCCGCCGCCGCCGAGCTCGGCGTCGCCGCCGACAGCAAGCCCTTCCACCTCGTCTTCCACGGCGGCTCCGGCTCGCTGCCGCAGGAGATCTCGGACGCGGTCGACTACGGCGTGGTCAAGATGAACGTCGAC
>CAZYHR010000097.1:0-12705 GCA_964647395.1 uncultured Intrasporangiaceae bacterium
ACTGCTTCTCCATCACGCCGTAGGTGAAGCGGGCCTTCTGCTTCTCCTGCAGCTGGGTGAGGTACTCCTTCTCCGTGATCCGGCGACGGCCGTGCTGGCCGGGCGGGAAGGGACGCATCTCGAAGTTCTTGTCGCCGCCGACCAGGTCGACCTTGAGCCGGCGGGACTTCTTGGTGATAGGGCCGGTGTACCGAGCCATCGTGGGGTTCCTCTTCCTTCAGCTCGGGGTCAGACGCGGCGACGCTTGGGCTGGCGGACGCCGTTGTGCGGCGAGGGCGTGACGTCGCTGATCGCGCCGACCTCCAGGCCGGTGGCGGTCAGCGAGCGGATCGCGGTCTCGCGGCCCGAGCCCGGGCCCTTGACGAAGACGTCGACCTTGCGCATGCCGTGTTCCATGGCGCGGCGGGCCGCGGCCTCGGCGGCCATCTGCGCCGCGAACGGCGTGGACTTGCGCGAGCCCTTGAAACCGACCTGGCCGGCCGAGGCCCACGAGATCACCGCGCCGGTGGGGTCGGTGATCGAGATGATCGTGTTGTTGAACGTGCTCTTGATGTGGGCGTGCCCGTGGGCGACGTTCTTCTTCTCCTTGCGGCGCACCTTCTTGGCGCCCGCGGCCTGACGGCTCTTGGGAGGCATGTGGTCTCTTTCTCTCTACGAGGTCTGTGGCGAGGCGCTGCCGACCGCTCGGGGTCGGGGTCCACGGGGCGCAGCCCCGCACGGGTCAGTGCTTGCCGGCCTTCTTCTTGCCGGCGACGGTGCGCTTGGGGCCCTTACGGGTGCGCGCGTTGGTCTTGGTGCGCTGGCCGCGCACCGGCAGGCCACGGCGGTGCCGCAGCCCCTCGTAGGAGCCGATCTCGACCTTGCGGCGGATGTCGGCCGCGACCTCGCGACGGAGGTCACCCTCCATCTTGCAGTTGGTCTCGAGCCAGTCACGCAGGGCAACCAGGTCGGTGTCGGTGAGGTTCTTGACTCGCGTGTCGGGGCTGACCCCGGTCGCGGCGAGCGCCTTGCTCGCGGTGGTGCGGCCGACCCCGAAGATATAGGTCAGGCCGATCTCCACGCGCTTCTCGCGCGGGAGGTCCACGCCGATGAGACGTGCCATACGGATGGTTCTCCTCGATCAGTCCGGAGGTCTGGGGCAGGCACCGATCCGGTATGCCGCGCGCGCACCGCCCGGGGGCGGGTGCGGCTGCCGGTCCCCGGCCTCCGTGCCGGGGGTGACGTCCTGCCGGGGCAGGGGCCGGGTGCTGCGAGTGTGTTCAGTTGTGGTGCTGATGTTCCGTGGTGCTGATGTTCCGTGGTGCTGATGTTCCGTGGTGCTGACGTTCGGTGGTGCTGATGTTCAGTGGTGCGTGCTGTCGAAGCCCGCGGTCGTGCTCGGCCTGCCGGCTGGTGGCTGCTCAGCCCTGACGCTGCTTGTGGCGCAGGTTCTCGCAGATCACCATGACCCGCCCGTGACGGCGGATCACCTTGCACTTGTCGCAGATCTTCTTGACGCTCGGCTGGACCTTCATTGCCTCGGGTCTCTCGGATCGGTGAGGTGCTTCGCGCGAGCGAAGCTCGGGTGGGTCGGACTGCGCAGTGGATCGGACACAGCAGGTGGGTCGCCCTCAGCGGTAGCGGAAGACGATGCGCCCGCGGGACAGGTCATAGGGCGAGAGCTCCACGACCACCCGGTCCTCAGGGAGGATCCGGATGTAGTGCTGGCGCATCTTGCCCGAGATGTGCGCGAGCACCTTGTGCCCGTTGGACAGCTCGACCCGGAACATGGCGTTCGGGAGCGCCTCCACGATGGTGCCCTCGATCTCGATGACTCCGTCTTTCTTGGCCATAGCCTCCGTCGATCCGTCGGTGGTCACAGCGGGTGCGCTGTGTTGACTGCTGCTGTGTTGACAACTGCTGTGTTGACTACTGCTGTGTTCGACAACTGCTGGGTTCGACAACTGCTGGGTTGACGAACTGCGTGCTCGGGACATGCCTCGACCCGGAGCCCAGCGAGGACGCGCCGCATCGACCGGATGCCGGAGCACACGACACCCAACGGGCTATCCTACGCGACCACGCGGCATACCCGGAAATCGGGTCGGGGGCAGCGCCCGTCGCGCGGGCCGCGACGTCAGCCCAGCCAGTGCAGCCAGTCACCGTGCGGGTGGCAGTCGGCCAGCAGCGTGCACTGCCGCCGCCCGCCCCGCCACGTGGTCAGGTGCAGCAGCGAGCGATGGTCGTCGGCCGACCCGGTCAGGCCGAGGCCGGGCGTCAGCGCCGGGGCTTCGAGGGCCAGCCAGCTCAGGTCGGTGCCGCGCCCAGCCCGGTCCAGTTCGGCGACGAAGTCGGCCTGGCGCCGCGCCGGGAGATAGCTCAGCGCCCAGGTCGTCGTGACCACCGGGTGGCCGGCCGGGGCGAGCCCCGCGACCGCCCGGGCGACATCGGTCACGGCGTCGCCGGCGACCACCGGTGGCGGGTCGGGCTGAGCCACGGCCAGCGCGTCCCGCAGCCGCGCGACCCGGTCGACCCGCTCCGGATAGACGCAGGCGGTGAGCCAGCGCCGCTGCACCGGGTCGCGCAGGTCGACGGGGTGCAGGTCCAGCCCGCGGCGCGCCGCGACGGCGGGCAGCCGGGTGGGCAGCGGCACCGGTCCGGCGACCGCGCACTCGAGCACCGGCCGGCCCGCGCCGAGGTCGGCCCCGGGGCGGTAGCGATAGGCGTAGCGGTCGACGAGCAGGGTGAGCCCGGCGCTCGCGCCGACGTCGATCAGCGCGAGCGGGCCGAGCGCGTCGGCGAGCAGCCCGAGGGCCGGCAGCAGCAGGGCGCACCGGCCCACCTCGTTGGTCTGGGTATGCCGCGTGGCGACGATCGCGGCCAGTTCGCCCTCGTGCTCGGCGACGAACCGGCCGAACGCCGGGCCCGGATCGCCGGGGGCGGGCCGGGCGGTGATGCCGGGGTAGTGCCCGGCCAGTTCGCCGCCCGCCCCGGCCAACAGCAGGTCGTGGACGGCGGCGAGCAGCAGTACCGGCGCGCGCTGGGTGGCCGGGGCCGCGAGCAGCACCCGGAGCACCTCGGGGTGGGCGGCGGCGTACCGGGCGATCGCGGCATACCGGGGGGTCCGCCCGTCGTCGAGGCTCTCCGCGAAGGCCGCGAAGTGGCCGGCCAGCTGCTCGACGGTGTCGACCGCCGTCATCGGCGGCGCGCTCGCGGGGCGTCCAGGCGGTCGTCGATCTCGGCCCGGCGGCGCAGCACGATGTCGACGAGCACGTCGTCGGGCACCGGCCGGTCCGGCTGGAACCGCAGCGTGCCACCGGCCCAGTCGAAGCCGTCCAGCCGCTCGCCGAGCTGGCCGAGCACCGAGCCGCTGAACGGATAGAGCCCCAGGTGCTTGCGGGTGTCCATCGCCGCGAGCAGCCCCTTGCCGCGGTAGAGGAAGGCCGGCATGGCGTAGCTGGTGCCCTCGACCGCCTCCGGCACGGCCCGGCGGACCAGGTCTGCGACGTGCTCGAGCGCCCGGCGCCGCTCCGGGGCGGCCACCCCCGCGTGATAGTCCCGCACGGTGCCCACGCAGCCTCCCTCCGACCGGGCCCTGGCGCCGTCAGTCCGCGACGGGCGCGTAGCGGTCGCCGAGCCGGGCCCGGCCCCCGTCGGGGGCGGTGAGCACCCACAGACCGGCGTCGCGGACCACCACGGTGTGCTCCCAGTGCGCCGCCCGCGAACCGTCCCGGGTGACGACCGTCCAGTCGTCGTCGAGCACGTCGGTCTGGGTGGTGCCCAGGGTGACCATCGGCTCGATGGCGCCGGTGAAGCCGGAGCGCAGGATCGGCCCCTTGCCGCGCACCGCGTAGTTGGGGATCTGCGGCTCCAGGTGCATCTCGGTGCCGATCGCGTGCCCGACGTAGTCCTCGACGATGCCGTAGTCGCGTTCGTCACGACCGGCCGCAGCCGCGATGCTCGCCTCGATCGCCTCGCCGACGGCGTAGAGCCGCTCCCCCGGGCGCATGGCCAGCACGCCCGCCCACAGGGCGTCCTCGGTGGTCCGGGACAGGGCCAGGTCCTCGGGCCGGCCCGCCGGGTCGCCGCCGACGACCACAGTGATCGCGGCGTCGCCGTGCCAGCCCGCGACGATCGCCCCGCAGTCGATGGACAGCAGGTCGCCGTCGCGCAGCACCTGGCCGCCCGGGATGCCGTGCACGACCTGCTCGTTGACCGAGGTGCACAGGGTATGCCGGTAGCCCGGCACCTCGGCGAAGCTCGGCCGCCCGCCGTGGTCGCGGATGTGCGTCTCGGCCAGCGTGTCGAGCTCGAGCGTGGTCAGCCCGTCCCGCACCGTGCCGCGGAGCAGCTCAAGGGTGCGCCCGACGAGCAGTCCCGCCGCACGCATGAGCAGGACCTGCTCGTCGGAGCGCCCGACCGTGAGGCGGCGGTTGAACACCGGGCCGGCAGCTCAGCGCAGCTCGTCGAGGACCGCGGCCAACCGGTCGGTGACCTCGTCCATCGAGCCCATGCCGTCGACCTCGCGCAGCACCCCGTGATCGGCGTAGATCTCGGTGAGCGGGGCGGTCTCGGCGCGATAGATGGACATCCGCTCCCGGATCGTCTCCTCGTTGTCGTCGGCGCGGCCCTGCACCGCGGCCCGGTCCAGCAGCCGCTGGACGACGTCGTCCTCGACGACCGTCAGCACCAGGACCGCGTCGACCCGCTTGCCGGTCTCGGCGAGCATGGCGTCCAAGTAGTTGACCTGCCCGACGGTGCGCGGATAGCCGTCGAGCAGGAAGCCCTCGGCCGCGTCGGGCTGCTCGAGCCGGTCGCGGACGATCTCGTTGGTCAGTTCGTCGGGCACGTAGCCGCCGGACAACATGATCGCCTCGACCTCCTTGCCCAGCACCGTGCCGCCCTTGATCTGCGCGCGGAAGATCTCGCCGGTGGAGATCGTGGGGATGCCGAGGCGCTCGGCGATCTGAGTGGCCTGCGTGCCCTTGCCCGCACCGGGGGGGCCCATGATGATCAACCTCATCGGAGAAATCCTTCGTAGTTGTGCTGCTGCAACTGCGCGTGGAGCTGCTTGACCGTCTCGAGCCCCACGCCCACGATGATGAGCAGGGACACGCCGCCGAACGGGAAGTTCTGGTTGGCGTTGTAGAGCGAGATGGCGACCAGCGGGATGGTGCAGATGATCGCCAGATAGATCGCGCCGGGAACGGTGATCCTGGTGAGGACGTAGTCGAGGTACTCAGCCGTGGGTCGCCCGGCGCGGATGCCCTCGATGAAGCCACCGTAGCGCTTCATGTTGTCCGCCACCTCTACTGGGTTGAAAGTGATCGACACGTAGAAGAAGGTGAAGAACAGGATGAGGGCGATGTAGATGACCATGTAGAGCCAGTGGTCGCCCCTGGTGAGGTTCTGCTCGACGAACAGCACCCACCCGGTCGGGGCCGTGCCGTCCTGGGGCCGGGCGAACTGCGCGGCCAGGGCCGGCAGCGCGATGAGCGACGCGGCGAAGATCACCGGGATGACGCCGGCCATGTTGACCTTGAGCGGGATGTAGGTCGACGACCCGCCGTACATGCGCCGGCCGACCTGGCGCTTGGCGTAGGTCACCGGGATGCGCCGCTGGGACTGCTCGACGTAGATGACCAGGGCCATGACCAGGAAGCCGACCAGGATGATGCCGACGAAGGTGCTCCAACCCTGGGACTCCTGGATCGCCCACATCGAGCCCGGGAACCCGGCGGCGATGGAGGTGAAGATCAGCAGCGACATGCCGTTGCCGATGCCCCGGTCGGTGATCAACTCGCCGAGCCACATGATCAGACCGGTGCCGGCCGTCAGGGTCAGCACCATGAGGATGATCGTGCTCATCGAGTCGTCGGCCAGGATCGTGTCGCAGCCCGGGCCGAAGATCTGGCTGGGGTTGCGGGCGAAGGTGATCAGCGTCGAGGACTGCAGCACCGCCAGGCCGATGGTCAGGTAGCGCGAGTACTGCGTCATCTTGGTCTGCCCGGCCTGGCCCTCCTTCTTCAGGGCCTCGAAGCGCGGGATGACGACGGTGAGCAGCTGGACGATGATCGTCGCGGTGATGTACGGCATGATCCCCAGCGCGAAGATCGACAACTGCAGCAGCGCCCCGCCGGAGAAGAGGTTGGCCAGCCCGAGGAACCCGCTGGTCGCGTCGGCGCCGGCGATGCACTGGGCCACCATGGTGTAGGACACTCCCGGCGTCGGCACCGCCGAGCCCAACCGGAAGATCGCGATGATCAGCAGCGTGAAGAGCAGCTTCTTGCGCAGGTCCGGCGTGCGGAACGCACGGGCGATGGCGGTGAGCACGGATCCTCCTGATGACGACGAGGCACCTTAACACCCGCGCGGGAACGGCCGGTGAGGGATCCAGGGACGCCGCCGCGCGGCCTACCGACCGGGGTGGCCGGCCGCCAGATCAGGTATGCCGCGCGGGCGACGGTCAGGCTTGGCTGGCCGTGCCGCCGGCGGCCTCGATCTTGTCCTTCGCGGAGCCGGAGAAGCGGTCGGCGGTGACCCGCACCGCGACCGTGATCTCGCCGGTGCCCAGGATCTTGACCGGTCGGCCGGCCCGGACCGCGCCCTTGGCCACCAGGTCGTCGACGGTGACCTCGCCACCCTGGGGGTAGAGCGCCGCCAGCCGGTCGAGGTTGACCACCTGGTAGACGGTGCGGAACGGGTTGGTGAAGCCGCGCAGCTTGGGCATGCTCATGTGCAACGGCATCTGGCCGCCCTCGAAGCGCTCCGGCACCTGGTAGCGGGCCTTGGTGCCCTTGGTGCCGCGGCCGGCGGTCTTGCCCTTGGAGCCCTCACCCCGGCCGACGCGGGTGCGGGGGGTCTTGGCGCCGGGGGCCGGACGCAGGTGGTGCACCTTGAGGGTGCTGCCACCGGCCTCCGGGGTCGGCGTGGACGTGGCCTTGGCCATGATCAGTCAACCTCCTCGACGGTCACCAGGTGGGCGACCGCGCGGACCATGCCCCGGATCTCGGGACGGTCCTGCTTGACGACGGTGTCGCCGATGCGCTTGAGACCGAGGCTGCGCAGGGTCTGCCGCGCCGGCTGCTGGCCGCCGATGCCGCTGCGGGTCTGGGTCACCTTGAGCCGGCCCATCACGCACCGACCTTCGCGGCTGCCTTGCTCGCCGCGTCGACCCGCAGCATGGCGCTCGGGGCGACGTCCTCGACGGCCAGGCCGCGGCGGGCGGCGACCGACTCGGGCCGCTCCAGCCCACGCAGGGCCTCGACGGTGGCGTGCACGATGTTGATCTTGTTGTCCGAGCCGAGCGACTTGGACAGCACGTCGTGGACGCCCGCGCACTCGAGCACGGCGCGCACCGGGCCACCAGCGATGATCCCGGTGCCGGCTGCGGCGGGGCGCAGCAGGACGACGCCCGCAGCGGCCTCACCCTGCACCGGGTGCGGGATGGTGCCGGCGATCCGGGGCACCTTGAAGAAGGCCTTCTTGGCCTCCTCGACGCCCTTGGCGATCGCGGCCGGCACCTCCTTGGCCTTGCCGTAGCCGACACCCACGGTGCCGTCGCCGTCGCCGACGACGACCAGGGCGGTGAAGCTGAACCGCCGGCCGCCCTTGACGACCTTGGCGACCCGGTTGATCGTCACGACCCGCTCCAGGTACTGGCTCTTCTCCTGCTCGCGGGCGTCGCGGCGGCCGTCACGGTCGCCACGGCCGCGGCCGCGGCGCTCGCCGCGGTCGCCGAATTCGCCACCGGCGGCACCGGTGCCGGTGCCTCGACGCTGGGGTCCGGGCATCAGTGGTTCCTCATCTCGTTCGGTCCGGTCATGGTGGCGGTCACAGGGCCAACCCGCCCTCGCGGGCGCCGTCGGCGATCGCCGCGACCCGGCCGTGGTACTTGTTGCCGCCGCGGTCGAAGCCGACGGCCGCGCCCCCGGCCTGCTGGGCCCGCTGGGCGATGCGTTCGCCGACCTTCTTGGCCTTGGCGGTCTTGTCGCCCGACATCGAGCGCAGGTCGGTCTCCATCGTCGAGGCGGACACCAGGGTCCGGCCCGCCGTGTCGTCGACGACCTGGGCGAACAGGTGCCGGGTCGAGCGCGAGACGACCAGCCGGGGCCGCTCGGCGGTGCCGGCCAGCTTCTTGCGGCCGCGCACCTGGCGCCGGGTCCGCGCCGCGGACGTGCTCTTGCCGCGCTTGATGATCTGTCCCATGGCTTACTTCTTCCCGGCCTTGCCGGCCTTGCGCCGGATCGTCTCGCCCGCGTAGCGCACACCCTTGGCCTTGTAGGGGTCGGGTTTGCGCAGCTTGCGGATGTTGGCAGCGGTCTCGCCGACCAGTTGCTTGTCGATGCCGTGCACCGAGAAGCGGGTCGGGGTCTCGACCGCGAAGCTGATGCCCTGCGGCGGGTCCACCGTGATCGGGTGGCTGTAGCCGAGCGCGAACTCCAGGGCCGCGCCCTTGGCGGTGACCCGGTAGCCGGTGCCGACGATCTCCATCTTCTTCTCGTAACCCTGGGTCACGCCCTGCACCATGTTGTTGATCAGGGTGCGGGTCAGCCCGTGCAGCGAGCGCGACAGGCGCTCGTCGTCGGGGCGGGTGACCTGGATGCCCGCGTCACCGCGCGCGACCGAGATCGGCTCGGCGACGGTGAGCGAGAGCTGGCCCTTGGGGCCCTTGACGGTGACCGCCCGGCCGTCGATGGTGACATCGACGCCCGAGGGCACGGTCACCGGCAGGCGTCCGATTCGTGACATGGTGAGCGCCCCTTACCAGACGTAGGCGAGGACTTCCCCGCCGACGCCCTTCTCGTGCGCCTGCCGGTCGGTGAGCAGCCCGGAGGACGTGGAGATGATCGCCACGCCGAGGCCGCCGAGCACCTTGGGCAGGTTGGTCGACTTGGCATAGACCCGCAGGCCGGGCTTGCTGACGCGGCGGACGCCGGCGATCGAGCGCTCCCGGTTGGGGCCGTACTTGAGGGTGATGGTCAGCGTCCTGCCCACCTCGGCGTCGGCCACCTGCCAGCCCGCGATGTAGCCCTCGCGCTGCAGGATCTCGGCGATGTGGCTCTTGAGCTTGGAGTACGGCATGGACACCGCGTCGTGGTGCGCGGAGTTGGCGTTGCGCACACGGGTGAGCATGTCCGCAATCGGGTCGGTCATCGTCATCGGGGCGTCGGGCCCTTCCTCACCGCGGTTTCACCGGCGGGTATGCCGCGTGGTGACCTGCGGTGTCGTTGCTGGTCTGGGTGCTGTCGGACTGGTGCTGTCGGACTGGGTGGTGGCTACCAGGAGCTCTTGGTCACGCCGGGCAACTCGCCGCGGTGGGCCATCTCGCGCAGGCAGATGCGGCACAGGCCGAACTTGCGGTAGACCGAGTGCGGCCGGCCGCAGCGCTGGCAGCGGGTGTAGGCCCGGACCTTGAACTTGGGCTTGGCGTTGGCCTTGTTGATGAGGGCGGTCTTGGCCATCGGGTCAGTTCTCCTTGAACGGGAAGCCGAGGGCCTTGAGCAGCGCCCGCCCCTCGTCGTCGTTGGTCGCGGTGGTCACCACGGTGATGTCCATGCCGCGGACCCGGTCGATGCGGTCCTGGTCGATCTCGTGGAACATCGACTGCTCGGTGAGGCCGAAGGTGTAGTTGCCGCGACCGTCGAACTGCTTGGGCGACAGACCGCGGAAGTCGCGGATGCGCGGCAGTGCGACGGAGACCAGCCGGTCGAGGAACTCCCACATCCGGTCGCCGCGCAGCGTCGCGTGGGCGCCGATCGGCATACCCTCGCGCAGTTTGAACTGGGCGATCGACTTGCGGGCCTTGGTGACGACCGGCTTCTGGCCGGTGATCGCGGTGAGGTCCCGGACGGCGCCCTCGATGAGCTTGCTGTCCCGGGCCGCGTCGCCGACCCCCATGTTGACGACGACCTTGACGACGCCGGGCACCTGCATGACGTTGTCGTAGCCGAACTGGGTGAACAGCTCGCGCTTGATCTCATCGCGGTAGCGCTGCTTGAGCCGCGGCGCGGTGGCCTTCTCGGTGGTGGTGGTCATCTGCTGCCTCACAGGTCCTTGCCGGAGCGGACGGCGACCCGGGTGCGGACGGTCTTGGACCGACCGTCCCGATCGACGGTCTCCACCCGGGTCTTGATGCGGGTCGGCGCCTTGGTGCCGGGGTCGACGACCGCCACGTTGCTGACGTGGATCGGGGCCTCGGCGTGGACCAGCCCGCCGGTGCGGCTGCCCCGGGTGGTGGCGCCGGACTTGATGTGCTTGGTCACCCGGTTGATGCCCTCGACGAGCACCCGCTGGGTGTCGGGATAGACGGCGATGACCTTGCCCTGCTTGCCCCGGTCGCCGCCGTGCTTCTGGGCGCGGCCGGAGACGACCTGGACCAGGTCACCCTTCTTGACCTTCACCTTCGCCATGGGTCCGAGCACCCCCGGGGCGAGGGAGATGATCTTCATGAACCGCTTCTCGCGCAGTTCACGCCCGACCGGGCCGAAGATGCGGGTCCCCCGCGGGTCGCCGTCGTTCTTGAGGATCACGGCGGCGTTCTCGTCGAACTTGATGTACGAGCCGTCCGGGCGGCGCCGCTCCTTGACGGTGCGCACGATGACGGCCTTGACGACATCACCCTTCTTGACGTTGCCGCCGGGGATGGCGTCCTTGACCGTCGCGACGATGGTGTCGCCGATGCCGGCGTAGCGCCGGCCCGAACCGCCGAGCACTCGGATGCACAGCAGTTCCTTGGCGCCGGTGTTGTCCGCCACCCGCAGGCGGGTCTCCTGTTGGATCACTTCGCACGCTCCAGGATCTGCACGACGCGCCAGCGCTTGGTGGCTGACAGCGGACGGGTCTCCATGATGAGGACGCGGTCACCGACGCCGGCCGAGTTGGCCTCGTCGTGCGCCTTGACCTTGCTGCTGCGCCGCAGCACCTTGCCGTAGAGGGGGTGCTTGACCCGGTCCTCGAGTTCGACGACGACGGTCTTGTCCATCTTGTCGCTGACGACATAGCCCTGCCGGGTCTTGCGCTCGCTGCGCTGCACGGCGTCCTGCGGCGCAGCGGAATCCTGCACGGCAGCGGTGGTGTCCTGCTCGCTCACTTGGCCTTCTCCTCGTCAGCGCTGTCCTGGTCGTCGGCGGGCGGCACCGGGTCCTCCGGGGCCGGGTCGCCGGCCTTGGCCGCCTTCTTCGCGGCCTTCGCGGCGGCCTTGTCCGCCTTCGCGGCGGCCTTGGCGTCGGGCTTGGGCTCGACCTTGGGCGGCGGCGCCGAGATGCCGAGCTCGCGCTCGCGCATCTCGGTGTAGATCCGCGCGATGTCCCGCTTGACGGCGCGCAGCCGGCCGTGACTGTCCAGCTGCCCGGTGGCCGACTGGAAGCGCAGGTTGAACAGCTCCTCCTTGGCCTTGCGCAACTCCTCGGCGAGGCGGTCGTCGTCGAAGCCCCGCAGGTTGGCGGGAACGAGTTCCTTGGTGCCGACGGCCATCAGATGTCACCACCCTCACGACGGACGAAACGGGTCTTCATCGGCAGCTTGTGCATCGCCAGGCGCATCGCCTCGCGAGCCACCGGCTCCGGCACACCGGCCAACTCGAACATCACCCGGCCGGGCTTGATGTTGACCACCCACCACTCGGGCGAGCCCTTGCCGGAGCCCATCCGGGTCTCGGCCGGCTTCTTGGTCAGCGGCCGGTCGGGATAGACGGTGATCCACACCTTCCCGCCACGCTTGATGTAGCGGGTCATGGCGATTCGGGCGGCCTCGATCTGCCGGTTGGTGACATAGGCGGGCTCGAGGGCCTGGATGCCGTAGTCGCCGAAGGCGATCTGGTTGCCGCCCTTGGACATGCCGGAGCGACCCGGGTGGTGCTGCTTGCGGTGCTTGACTCGACGGGGAATCAACATGGCGCAGCCCTGCTCGCTCTCGGTGCCGGCGCCGGCGAGGGCGGGGGCCTCGGCGGCGGCGGAGTCGGTGGCCTCGACCGAGGCCTCGGACGCGGCGCTCTCGCGGTCACCCCGACGCGGGCGCGACGGACGGTCCGGGCCGTCCCGGCGCGGGCCCCGCGGGGCGCGCGGGGCGGCGGCCTGCTGCTGGGCGAGCTCCCGAGCGGTGAGGTCGCCCTTGTAGATCCACACCTTGACGCCGATCCGGCCGAAGGTGGTGCGCGCCTCGTAGAAGCCGAAGTCGATGTTCGCCCGCAGGGTGTGCAGCGGAACGCGGCCCTCGCGGTAGAACTCCGACCGGCTCATCTCGGCGCCGCCGAGACGGCCCGAGCACTGCACCCGGATGCCCTTGGCCCCGGCGCGCAGCGCCGACTGCATGCCCTTGCGCATGGCCCGCCGGAACGAGACCCGCGCGGACAACTGCTCGGCGATGCCCTGGGCGACCAGCTGGGCGTCGATCTCGGGGTTCTTGACCTCGAGGATATTGAGCTGGACCTGCTTGCCGGTGAGCTTCTCCAGCTCGCCGCGGATCCGGTCGGCCTCGGCACCGCGCCGGCCGATGACGATGCCCGGCCGGGCCGTGTAGATGTCGACCCGGACCCGGTCGCGGGTGCGCTCGATCTCCACCCGGGAGATGCCGGCGCGCTCCATGCCCGACTCCATGAGCTTGCGGATCTGGACGTCTTCCTTGACGTAGTCGCGGTAGCGCTGACCCTCCTTGGTGGAGTCGGCGAACCAGCGGCTCTTGTGCTCGGTCGTGATGCCCAGGCGGAAGCCGTGCGGGTTGACCTTC
>CAZYHR010000098.1:0-3549 GCA_964647395.1 uncultured Intrasporangiaceae bacterium
GTCGGGGCGCACACCGAGGCCGAGCTCAAGGAGAAGAAGCACCGCATCGAGGACGCGATCTCCGCCACCCGTGCGGCGATCGAGGAGGGCATCGTCCCCGGCGGCGGGTCGGCGCTCATCCACGCCGCGGTGGCCATCGACGGGCTCACCCTCGAGGGCGACGAGGCCACCGGTGCCGCGATCGTCCGCAAGGCGACCGCCGAGCCGCTGCGCTGGATCGCCGAGAACGCCGGCGAGCAGGGCTACGTGGTCACCACCAAGGTGGCCGGCATGGACCGGGGCACCGGCTTCAACGCCGCCACCGGCGAGTACGGCGACCTGGTCGGCGCGGGCGTCATCGACCCGGTCAAGGTCACCCGGTCGGCGCTGCGCAACGCCGCGTCGATCGCCTCGATGATCCTCACGACGGACACCCTGGTCGTGGAGAAGAAGGAGGAGGAGCCGGCGCCGGCCGGTGGCCACGGCCACGGCCACTGAGCGCCCCGGCCCTCGACCCGACACGCAGGCCGCGCACCCCGGTGGGGGTGCGCGGCCGCTTGCGGTCCGTGGAAGACCTCGCTCCGGGTCGCTGCCGTGGTGTGGCCGGACCGGTGGTTCCGGGTGGTCGGGCGGGTGCGTTCAGGCGGGGATCGCCAGGCGTCCGGCGTAAACCGCCTCGCGCTCCTCCTCGGTCAGCCCGCCCCACACGCCGTAGGGCTCGCGCACGCCGAGGGCGTGCCGGCGGCACTGGATGATGACCGGACACGAGCCGCAGACCTCCTTGGCAGCCAGCGCCCGGTCTCGGCGGGCCGTGCCGCGCTCACCCTCGGGGTGGAAGAAGGCGTCGGTGTCCAGCTCGCGGCACGAGCCCTCGATCTGCCAGGTCCATCGGTGCGCCAGTGGCCCTGGCAGCCGGGACGTGTCGGCCATGTGTCTCCCCTGTCAGACAAACGACTGGAGCCGGTGGGCGGACGGCCCACGGCTCGATCTCGACAGGTTCGACGCTAGGTGAGGGATCCACGCGGCTCACCCCGCGAAGCGTCAAGGATCAGTAAAATTCGAGTAAAGAACTGCGCTCGCCGGGCTGTGGACGAGGCGTGAGACGGGCTGTGCGTCGCCTTGTCGAGCCGTCCGGCCGCTGGCTACCATGATCTGTTGGCGGGGGGGTCGGCCAGGTTTCGATCCCGGGGGGTAGTTCACGCACATGTGGTCATCGTCAGGTGCGCGCGCCGAAAGCAGCCTCGGCGCCGTAACGCCGGGACGAGGTGTGCCGATAGAGCAGGCAGACGGGCAGATCCCACTCCGAGACCTCGTCAGAGCAGCCCAGCGCGACGATGGTCGGCCTGCGAGGCGCTCCTGGCCAGGGTCCAACAGCTGGCGCTGCGCTACGCGCGGGCCCGTCTCGGGCGCTACGGCGTCGAGGACACGGCCCAGGACGTCGCGCAGGAGGTGTGCATGGCAGTGCTGACCGCCCTGCCCACCTATGAGGACCGGGGCTACCCGTTCGAGGCGTTCGTCTATTCCATCGCCGCGCGCAAGGTGGCCGACGCCCAGCGCGGCATCCTCGGGGGTGCGACGCCGGTCGCCGAGGTGCCGGACAGCGTCGATGAGGCCGCCGCTCCCGAGGCGGCGGTGCTGCTGCGCGACGACGTCTCCCGGGTGTTCCACCTGATGGCCCGGCTGCCTGAGGCGCAGCGCGAGATCCTCACCCTGCGGGTCGCCATGGGCTTGTCGACCGCGGAGACGGCCGCGGCCCTCGGCATGACCGAGGGTGCGATCCGGGTCGCCCAGCACCGGGCCCTGACCAAGCTGCGCTCGCTCGTCGAGCAGGCCGGCATCACCGGGGTGGCCTGATGCGTGATCGGCTCGAGCCCGACACCCTCGCCGCGGACGACGCCCTGCTCAACGCCGTCGGCCGCCGCAGCTACCCCGGTGACGAGCTGATCGGAGCGCTGCTGCTCTCATTCGCCCTGGCCGTCGACGCCCCCTCGCCCGGCTCCGGCGCGGTGCGCCGGCGGCGCACCCACCTGCAGCGCTTCGCCGTGAGCACGCTGGCGACCGCCACCCTCGTGGCCTCGTCGGTCGGGGTCGCCGCCGCGGTCTCCGACGGGCTGCCCTCGATGTCCGACCGCACTGCCGGACCGGCGGTGGTCACCGGCGGCCAGGTCTCCGTGCTCGACCGGGTCGGGGGGCTGCTCACCGCGGCGCACCCGATCGACCGGGCCGGGCCGGCCGTCTCCGCGCTCCGCGGGCAGCCCATCGGGACGGGCCGGGCCGTGGTGGCCGACCCTGCCGGCCCCCCCGCCCTGCCCGTGCCCCCGGCCGACTCGGCCGACTCGGCCGACTCGGCCGGCTCGGCCGGCCGGCCCTCCGGGCCGGCCGCGGTGCCGGAGCCCGGGCCGGGAGCGACCGTGCCGCCCGGCCCGCCGGCCTCGGGCGACCGGGTCCGCAGCGCGCCGGTGGCGGTGCGGCCCACCGCTCCTGGCATCGCGACTCCGGACGCCGGGGGTGGCACCGCTCCGGGCGCGCCGACCACCGATGGCGGGACCACCACGGGCGGCGGGCCGACCTCCGGCGAGGGCCCGACGGCGCCGGAGGCCCGCACGCCGAGGGCGCCGTCCCCGCCCACCGTCCTCCCCCACGCGCCGCGACCGCCCGGTGCCGGCACCGCCCCCGGCGGCGAGGCCACGAGCACCGGCGAAGCCACCCGCCCCACCGGCCAGCAGTGACCGCCGCCCGTAGACTTGGGCGATGACGACCGACCCGGTGCACGACACCGACGACGCGGCCTCCTTCGCCCCACTCGGGCTGACCTACGACGACGTCCTGCTGCTGCCGGGCGAGACCGATGTCGTGCCCAGCGAGGTCGACACCACCTCGCGGCTGACCCGGGAGATCTCGCTGCGCATCCCGCTGCTGTCCTCGGCCATGGACACCGTCACCGAGTCGCGCATGGCGATCGCCATGGCCCGCCAGGGCGGTCTCGGGGTGCTGCACCGCAACCTGTCGATCGCCGATCAGGCCTATCAGGTCGACGTCGTCAAGCGCACCCAGACCGGCATGATCAGCAACCCGATCACCATCGGCCCGGACGCCACCCTCGAGAACCTCGATGCGGTGTGCGGGCAGTACCGCGTCTCCGGCCTGCCGGTCGTCGACCCCGGCAACCTCCTGCTCGGCATCATCACCAACCGCGACCTGCGATTCACCCCGATCGCCGAGTGGGCGACCACCCGGGTCCGCGACGTCATGACCCCGATGCCGCTGATCACCGCGCCCGAGGGCATCTCCCGCGCGGACGCCACGCTGCTGCTGCGCCAGCACAAGCGCGAGCGGCTGCCCCTGGTCGACGGCGAGGGGCGGCTGGCCGGACTGATCACGGTCAAGGACTTCGTCAAGAGCGAGCAGTTCCCGTTGGCCTCCAAGGACGGTCAGGGCCGGCTCATGGTCGGCGCGGCGATCGGCTACCTCGAGGAGGCCTGGTCCCGCGCGGGTCAGCTCGTCGAGGCCGGCGTCGACGTGCTCGTCGTCGACACCGCCCACGGGCACGCGCGACTGCTGCTGGAGATG